>JANMZO010000379.1:0-14646 GCA_031383405.1 Acidimicrobiia bacterium
GATGCGGTACTGATCCCGTGGCTGCAGGACTTTTCGCTGGCGCCGGGAAGAAAGTACGGCGCCCCGGAAGTACGCGCGCAGATCAAAGCTGCACGCGAACAGGGAAGCGTCGGCTTCATGCTGTGGGACCCCCGAGTCACGTACACGCCTGACGGTGTTCCGGCCGATGCCCCGGCGCTGTCTTTTGCGGCCGCAGCGAACCCGGCACCGGCAGGCAAAGCCGTCACCCCGCCGGTGCAACCGACGACTGCGTCGCCGATATCGGGATAGGCGACACCATACCGACCAGCGGACGTGAGATTCCCCTCAGGCGGGAGTGAAGCGGTAGACCGCCGGTCCATCATCGGTTTTGTCGAATACTACGCGTACTGACAGTCCGATCGAGACCTGATCCACCCGGCATCCGACAATGTTCGTGAGTACTCGGGGGCCCTCCTCGAGGTCGACGTAGGCGATCACGTACGGGCTCACTTCCGCCCAAACGCCAGCACCCTTGCGGGTAATCGAGAACGAGTAGATCGTGCCCCGCCCGCTGGAGGTCACCCACGAAATGGACGTAGAGGAGCACGATGGGCAGAACGCCCGCGGGTACCAGATCATCGCCGAGCAGCTGTCACATTTCGGGATCAGCAGCGTTCCCCCGGCCGTAGCGTCCCAGAACGGCTTGGTTTCGGTGTTGACGTCAATGCGGCGGACCGGCAGCCCGCTTTGATGCGCAGTGCCTAGGGAGTTCGTGTCGGTGCTCATGATGTCCTTCCGAGAATCAACGTTGCCGAGCCGGTACGCGTGCCGAGGTTTCCACCCGTTCCGTGGGCCAGAGCCAGTTCACAGTTCGGCACCTGTACAGCCGGATGTGCTTCACCACGGAGTTGGCGGACCGCTTCAATGATCTTGGTCATGCCGCCGCGATTGGCCGGGTGGTTGTTGCAGAGGCCGCCCCCGTCGGTGTTGAACGGCAGAACGCCGTTCACCGCTTCGAGCGCTCCGGACTCCACGAATGCGCCGCCTTTGCCCTTTTCGCAGAAGCCGAGGTCTTCGAGTGCTTCCAGAACAGTGATCGTGAAACTGTCGTAGATCGACACGTACTGGATCTCAGCCGGGGTCACCCCGGCTTCGGCAAAAGCTTGGGGGCCGGACCAGACGGCCGCAGTGTGGGTAAGGTCGATTCGCCCGTTGGCAGAGTGCTTGAGCGCTTCGCCGTGACCGAGTACCTCCACACCACGTTCCGGACGTGAAAGCGAACGGGCCACCTCGGGGCTCACCACCACGACTGCGCCGCCCCCATCGGTGATCACGCAACAGTCGAGTCGGTGCAACGGATCGGCGACCATGGGTGAATCTAGAACTTCCTCGACGGTCACGGCGTTCGGAAGGAATGCGTTGGGGTTGTGCGACGCATGCTTCGATGCCGCCACCTTGATCATCGCCAACTGACGGCTTGTAGTTCCGAACTCGTACATGTGCCGGGCTGCCGCCAGCGCGTACATGTTCGGAACATTCGATCCCCACTGCGCTTCGAACGCACCTTCCGGCGCTCCCGACATCCCACCGCTGCCGCCTGGTTGACCGCCACCGGTCCGGGGCTTTCCGGCCAGCGTAATCAACGCAACGTGACATTTTCCGGCCGCAATCGCCGCAGCGGCATGACCCACGTGGGCCAGGTACGACGAGCCGCCGGTCTCGGTGGTGTCGGTGTAGCGGATATTGAGGCCGAGATACTCCGACATGGAGATGCCCCCGAAGCCAGGCGCGTCGCCCGCGCAGAAATATCCGTCAACATCAGCGGTCGAAAGGCCGGCATCGGCAAGCGCTCCGAGGGCGACCTGCGCATGAATCTGCGGGAGCGTCAGGTCGGGTAAATGGCGACCGGGATGTTCAAAGGCCCCGACTATGCGGGCTGGGGAATGTTGAGCCATGCCCAGAACCTACGACACGAACGCGCCGTTCTCCCAAGCGGCGAATCGCGATTGTGCGGTTTCGTCTCCTTGAGCTGACAGAAACCGCACGATCAATCCCCTGTGCATGTCAGCGGGGCAAACGGCGAGCCGTGAGTTGTACGCGGTTCTTCACACCGAGCTTGGCAAACAGATGTGTGAGATGCGTCTCAACCGTACGCGCGCTTATGAACAGACGTTCCCCGATCTGCCGGTTCGTCAACCCGGCAGCCGCCAGGCCTGCGACAAGTTCTTCCACCTCGGACAGGTCGCGGTTACCTGAAGTTCGGCTGGGCCTCAAAGCGACACCGATTCGGCGGGCTTTGGCCCGGAGTTCAGCACTCGCCCAGGGGGCGCCCAGCGCGTCGAACCGCTTGATGGCGAGTCGGATGCACTGTTCAGCCACCTCGCTGCTGATCAGACCCGACTCGGCCCGGCGGGTTTCGAGTTCGGCGAGATCGTTCAGGGTCCAGGCCTCGGTGAGAAGACTCCCGGCGGTTTCGAACGTCTTGGCCACGTCACGAAGGGCCTTCGGGTCCTCGTGTAACAGAGCCTGAGACCGATGGAACACCAACTTGTTCCGGATGGTGGGGGCCACGTCCGATCGACGCTTCAGCTCAGACAGCACACCTTCCGCGACCTCACGATCGCGGGGAATGGCGAGTCGAACGAGATCGGACGCCATCACTATCGCACCGGTCGCCGCTCCTATGACGCTCCACACGAGATGCATAAAAGCGTACGCATCATCGGCCCGACCGGTCCCCTCATAGACGGACGCGATCAGCCAGGCTACGAGATCGGCGATCGCGACCTGGGCACCGGAGTCCCACATCTCCTGTGACGCGCGATCGACCTGCTGGCTCGCAAACTGCGCGTCACCGCGCAGCCAGGCCACATAGCCGACGATCGCGCGGGTTACCGCTGAGCGGTGCGAAGGACACCAGTCGTCGATGAGATCGTTGGTGAGCGACGCGAGTGCGGCCGCCTCGTTCAGGTCGCCCTGGATCAACCGGAAAACGGCCATGCATGGCAGTAGGTAGAGACGCGGCATCAGGTGGCCCGAGGCGGAACAGACATCTAGACCCGCCTGGCAGACGGCGATCGCCTCGTCGATATCGCCGACCGACACGTAGACCATCGATGCCGTGAGGTGCGGGGTGATGAGCATCGCCCACGGTCCGTTCGACGGCGAGAACCACGAGAGGGATTCCTTGACGTGGGCTCGAGCCCCGACAACATCGAGGTTCGTGAGAGCAGCCAGGGCCAACGCTTCCTCGGCCCGACTACGGGCGCTCCGGTTTCCGGACACCGTCGCCGCTACGATGGCTTCCTCAGCGAAGGAGATCGCTTGGTGTGCGTCCCCGGCGTAGAGCAAGACCATCGCCTTGGCGGCCAGCGAATCCGCAATGATGAATTCGTTGTGACCTGCGGCACCAGTTGGCCCTGCGAGGGCAATCGACGCGTCGAACTCAGCCACTGCAGCGCCCACATGGAGCGGGCCCCGGAGTGCGAAGACCGCGCCGAGGATGCCCCGTGCCGCGAGTTCGTGCACCGGTTCCAACTCGGACTTCGGCGTGTCCAATAGTTCGATACAGGTCGATTCGGCCTCGGCCAGTCTTCCTCCGAGAAGGTACAGAGCGGCGACGTCGATGGTGCGACTCACTCTCTGCCCCCGCTCAGGCGACGCCTTCACCGCTCGCTCCAGTAACGTGATGGCCGTCGGTAGCGAAGTCGGCTGAGTTTCCTTCGAGGCCCTCTCCAACCACATCGCAGCGTCGGCGTCAGCGCCTTGCGATTCGTCGTCATCCACGTAGGCCATCACGTAGTGCTCGGCCACCCGCTGGGCTGATACTCCTCGCCGGGCCAGCACCTTCGCAATGTGTCTGTGCAGAGGTCGTCGGAGCGCAAGCGGCTGATCTTCACGTATGCAGTCAGCGACGAGCGCGTGGCTGAAGCGCAACTCATGCCGGTCCGCCAGAATAACTCCGGCGCGCAAGCCGATCTGGAGCCCTTCGATCACGTCGAGGATCGACCGATCGGCAATCTCAGCAAGTTCATCGACCGAGAATTTTGTGCCGAGTAACGAAGCTATGCCCAGCAGCTGGCGTTCCCGGTGTCCGAGCCCCACCAGACGGGAGAGAACCGCTGCCCGCAGACTTCCCGGGAGGATGACCCGACGCTCAGCCGCATCAACCAGCCCGGCGCGGTCCCGCGTGGACAGCGATGATCTGTGGCTGTCCGAGCCGAGCTCATCTTCGTGTTGCAGCGATCTGAGGATTTCGGTGAGAAAGAGCGGATTGCCACCGGATCGCTCGATGTACGACGCCTCATCCCGGGAGGGTACCCGCTCGAGAAATGCCGATGTCAGCTGTTCAACCTCAGATGGCGAAAGGTCGTTCAACCGGAGATGAAATGCACCGTTCGCGACCAGCCGGTCGAGTACCGCCCGACCGTCACCTTCAAACGGCGACCGGACGGTAAGCACGATCGCGAGCGGCAGGGTCGGGGCTTCCGCGGCCAGGGCCCTGATCGTCCGCCAGCTTCCGGGGTCGGCCCACTGGAAGTCTTCCGCAACAATCACGACCGGGCCACGGAAGCTCAGACGACGAACACCTTCAACGATCTCGGCGACCAATTGTGGGCCGCCCAGCTCGGCCGTCCTTCCACCCGTCGCCGTCGCATAGCGAAGGTGATCGACCGCTCCGAACGGGAGGTCCTGGTCAAAGGCCTGGGCCCGCGCCCAGATGACTGTGCAGTCGGGCTCGAACCGCGACACCGCCTCGGTCACGAGTCGGGTCTTGCCCGTGCCGGCCGGTGCCTCCACGATGATTACGTGGGGCGTGTTCTGACGCGGATCACCGGTTCGCCGAATAGCCTGCAGCTCGGGGGATCGGCCGATAAAGGGAATTTCGCGCAACGTCACGGTGTGGACGATGCTGCACCGCTTCGGTCACTGTCTGCAAGTGCAGACTCAATCGAGGCAAGCAACTCCATCCACCCCGCAAAGGCAAACTGGGTGTCGCCGTTGCGAAGCAGCCCCACGGGGGGTGTGGAACGATCAAAATCGACGATCAGTCGTACTGGTGATCCGGGTTCGGCCGAAGCCGAGTCGGCGGGTTCGGTGCCTTCGGAGATCATGGGCCACATTCTCTTGCCTGGTCGAGGTTTGTTCGTCGTGGTTTGTTCGTCGTGGTTTGCTGGTCGTGGTTCGTTCGTCGTGGTTTGCTTGTCGTGATTTGCTGGTCGTGGTTCGTTCGTCGTGGCCGGGGTTGCCCGGGCTCCCATCGAACTGCATCTGCGTCGCTGTGGATGCAACCGTCGTGCGACATCCACCGTCGACGAAGCAATCATGCCGAACAGGCCGGGTCACGACATCGGGACATTCCCGATTGTTAGCCCGAAGCTACGCGACGACGCAGGGTGAGCGCCATAATTCGTCCGTAGGTCGGCGAGCCTCGATAGGGTCACCCCTATGGATCTCGATGTCACGAACGTTCGCCGGATTTCGTCAGAAGCGCAGTTGCGTAGCCTTATCGGCCCGCCGTCTGCTCTGGTGTCTACGAAGATCCAGGGTTCGCTGAACCACACCACCCGCCCATTCGTGGAGCGATCGCCATTCGTGGTTCTCGCCACGTCAGGGAAAGACGGGACCTGTGACGTGAGCCCGCGCGGGGATCCGGCGGGGTTTGTCCGGATCCTCGATGACCGGACACTGCTTCTCCCCGACCGACCGGGTAACCGACTCGCCGATGCGCTTCGCAACATTCTTTCGAATCCACACGTCGGACTGCTGTTCGTGGTTCCCGGGATCACCGAAACATTTCGGGTGAATGGGACGGCCTTTCTCACCGACGACCTCGAACTGCTCTCTGCGTCAACGATTGAGGGTCGCGCTCCAAAGCTGGGCATCGTTGTTCACATAGAAGAAGCCTTTACCCAATGCCCCAAGGCCTTCCTACGATCAGATCTGTGGAATCCGGAGCACTACCGGGAACGTTCCTCGTTCGCCTCGCCCGGCGAGATCATGAGGGCGGCAAACGGAGAGTCATTCGACGCCACCACCTACGACGCCGAACGAGATGAACGCTATGCCCGGGGCGACGGGTTGTATTGAACGGGGTCCCCCGGGGAACTACACCATCGACCCGGACGTCCCTCGCCCTCGCCGATCCCATCCGAGATGATCTCGAGAACCTCCCTACGGAGCGTCCCGAACCACCGGTCGTCCAAGTATGGGGAGCATACGGATGTCGGGACACATGGTGTCTCGACAAGACTGCGCACATGCAAAGGTCAAATTCTTCATCTCCCCGGCAGCTACCGGGCCGAACCTTCAAATGCAGCATTCGCCGAATCCTTGCGGCCACCCTGCTGGTTGCGGCCACGGGTGCCCTGGCCGGACCCGTCGCCACCGCCGCTGCGAAGGCAGCAAAGGTCCCGAAGGTCAAAACTCCGACGGCCGGCCAAACGTGCACGACGCTCGGGAGTCGAGCGCCTGGGACCTCGCTTGACTGTGTCATGGTCGGCGCCAGGAAGCAGTGGCAGCCGAAGGGAAGCAAACCCAACCCCTATCGAATCGGCGAATCCTTCGAGTGGACGCAGAGTTCGAACGGTACGAATCCGGGAGCCTTGACCAGCACCCGTCGGTTGGTTGTTTCGGAGTTTTTACCGGACGCATCCGGATGGGTCTCACAGTGGACGGATAATGCACCGAAAGACATCTTTGACGCGGCGAAGGGTGTGCAGGTGCGCGGCGTTCGAGCGACGTACACCCTGGTCTCGGCCACCGACTTCAGTTCACGCAGACTGGGGTCGCTGACCACCTTGTGGGTCGGTGATGATCGCGACGCCGGCTGTTGCTCGCAGGGCCTTCTGCAGTGGGGCACGCCACCGGCTGAGGCCCTGGATGCCTACACCCTTCTCGATGACGGGGCCTCGCGCACAGGGGTGATGGTGTTTGCTCAGACGACGGAGAAGCTGGGTAATCGCCCACTCATGCGCCTGGCCTGGCTCGACAGCCGGACGTCGAAGAACCTGAGCGTGTTCTTTGACCTGCTTCCCAAGGGCTGACGCTCCAACTTCCGGGTGGAACGAATCGGCCGACGACGACGAACTGCATCCGATGTCAACTCGGGCGGTCAGCCACAACGCCGAGTTGCATCAACGAGTCGATAGCGGCTTGATCGAGGCCGGCCCACGTGCTCAGTATCTCCTGATTGTGCTGGCCGAGGCACGGAGCCGCCGAGTGCATTGCCGCCGGCGTTGCTGACAACCTGGCCGCGCAGGTTGGACCCCACGAATGGGTCCCCGCTTCGGGGTGGGCAAGGTCGACGAAGTAGCCGCGGGAGTGCAGGTGGCGGTCGTTCATGAGCATCGCGGCGTCGGCAACCGGACCGGCGGCCACGCCCTGCGCCTGCAGAGCGGCTGCGCTGTCGGCAGCATTGCGATCGCGGGTCCAAGTGGTGATCGCCTGATCGATCTCATTGTGGTGCGCCATACGGGCATCTTCGGACCAAGGAATCCAGTGTCCTTGAAATTCCATATGTGCACATAGTCTCTGCCACATCGGGTCGTCGCTGATGGAAATCGCAAGCCAACTGTCGGATCCGGACGATCGGTAGACACCCTGAGGAGCGTGGGTCTCATGCCGATTACCCAGGACTGTCGGTTCAACGTTTTCCAGCTGGGCCTCGATGAGACGGTCTGAAATCATGGAGATGGCGGTTTCGAACTGAGCGACTTCTATGGTGCGGCCGCGAGGAACAGCTTCGTCAACGGAACCAGAAGGCCGCCCAGACAACATGGTGCGGCCGCGGCCAGCGACTCCGTCAACGGAACCGGAAGGCCGCTCCCAGAGCGCGGCCAGTACGGCGAATGCCGCATGGATTCCGGCGACGGGGTCCGGCCACGCGATACCGCACTTCCATGACCCAATGTCGGGATAGCCCATGAGCGATGAGAGACCGGCATGTGAATCGAGCACCGGCCCGTAGGCCGAGTAGTCCTTGGCCGGCCCCGTGCGGCCATATCCGGGCATGGTGACATAGAGCAGATCTGGATTGATCTCACGAAGGCGATCTTCGGAGAACCCGAGGTTCGGCATGACACGGGGGCTGTAGTTTTCGATGAGTACGTCGGCGTTGGCGATCAGGCGAGCAAGAACGTCCTGCCCCTCGGTGGTACTGATATCGAGGCCAACGGAGCGTTTGGTGAGAGCGAACTTGTTGATGAACCCATGCCGGTTCCAGGGATGCGGGAATTGGTCGTCGTCGGGAAAAAAATGGCTGGCCTGAACGTAAGAGTCCGGCATGACCTCGGGCGTTCGCGCCCACCGGGCTTCCACCATGACGACATCGGCTCCAAGCTCGCTGAGGATTCGCGCGGCCAGGGGTCCGGCCCAGACCCTGGTCAGATCGAGCACTCGCAGGCCGTTCAGCGGACGCCGGGACGAATCCGACAACGCCTCGGGTTCGACCGCACTGATGGACGACGTGGACGTGGCAGCGGCAGTGCGAGGCGGTGGAACCGTTGAACGGTCCCCGGCAACTGCCGGCCGAGCGGACCAGGAAATTCCTTCGATGCGAAACGGCGCACCGGGCATCCGGACCATCCGTCCGTTGACCGACGTCGACTGCCACCACTGACGCGCTTCAAGGTGTGGGTCGCTGAGAACCTCGCGCATTCCCGATACGGGACCGGCCGCTATGCGCGCTGACTGCAGCAACTCGACCGTTTGAGTGACGGGTTGTCTGCTGAGCCACTCGTTGAACGCCGGTTCGAACAGCGCCGGGTTGACCATAAGGTCGGTGATTGAGCTGACTTCGGGATGTTCCAAGAGATGGTCGAGGCCGCAGATCGCCAGCAGCAACTCTGCGTGGGCCGCTGTGGAAACCGTCAGGGCCATGAATCCGTCGGCCGCGCGGTACATGCCGATGGGGCTTCCCGGTCCTGCGTAGCGGTTGCCCATACGCTTCAATACATTTCCTGCGTGGGTGAACCGAACGTCGGTGAACTGGTGCAGCGAGGCCAGGGCTTCATGGTGGGTGACTTCGACCGTCTGCCCGGCTCCCCCGGTAGATCCGCGATCACGGGAATGGAGCGCAGCCATCGCTCCGATTGCGCCATAGACGCCGGCGGCCAACGCCGCTTGGCCACGTGGTCCCTGAATGGGTTCACGATCCGGCATCCCCGAGAGGTACAGGTGACCCCCGAGTGCCTGATCGACAATGTCGGCTCCGGTCCATTGCGCGTACGGGCCCATGGAGCCGAACGGCGATAAACGAACTCGAACCGTGGAACCTGGTACCTCCGAAAGGTCGAACTCCCCGCCGACGAAATGCTCGGGAAACAGACCCGTTTCGGTGGACTCGATGATCACGTCGGCCCGTCGCAGCCACCCACTCACCGTCGGAGCATCGTGGCCAAGCGTGGTTCGCGATGTCGTCCACGCTGCCCACGCCGCGGGACTGTTCCGGAGCGGCGCGCCGCCCGGCGGTTCGACGCAGACCACGTTCGCTCCGAGGTCGCCGAGCAACTTGGCACAGTGGGCACCGGCCGAGGACCCGGCCAACTCGACCACGACAAGGTCCTTCAAAGACCTGGCCGATTGGCCCGTATCGTGCCACCGTTGACCGACGGACTGCTCATATGTGCTCATATGGTTCGACCATCGTTCGGGGCAGGCGATGGGACGAAAACATCACGGTGATGAAGCCGTACGTTTTCCGGATAGCTGCGGACGTAGTAGTTCCACAATTGCTGGCCGTACACTCCGGCCCCTCCGCTGACGGTTCCCTGCTTACCCGACAGGAGTTCGTCGCGCTTGGCCATGAACCCGGCAGTGCGGTGCCGGTCGCTCGACTCCACCGCCGCCGTGAACCTGGAATCCAACGCCAACCGGTCGAGGGGAGTGTTCAGGTCGGGCCCATGGAAGTACGCGGTCGAATAGCGCTCGGCGCTCGTGATCACTCGGTGGGTCGTCGCAACGAAATAGTTGCCGCTCATCTCCTGCAGCATCTCACCCAGGTTGACTACGATGGCTTCGGGCCGCGGCTCGACGTTGATCCACTCGCCGGTCGGTGCAAGGGCCTCGAGTCCGGACACTCCGTGCTGGAGCAGGAGTGTGAGGAAACCAGCGTCGTGATGCTCGTTGACCCCGGCCTGCCCCGCAGGTGTGGCCGGGTAGCGGATGAGCTTGGCCAGCGAATGGGGACGGGCACCGAACTGTTCGGCAAAGTGACCCCGGGGCAGACCGAGACCGACGGCAAACACCTCCATGAGTTCGTTGGCCAAGGCTCCCATCGAAAGAAAGAACTCTTCGACGAGTTCGCGGAACCCGGGAAGAACGTCCTCGGGCAGCCACTGATTCGGGCCGTACAGGCGCAGATATGCCGGCGACACATCAAGTGCCGAGGGCGGGTATTCACTGCTGACGTCAAGCTGCTCGCGGATATCCGGACGGTTGTTCGTGAGTTCGGCGCCTTCACGTTCCCAACCGCGAAAGTATGGAGACTTATGTTTGTCGATCGAGGCCTTGGTGGCGTGGGGAAGCGCGAAGAAGACCTTCAGGAGCTCGAAGTATGTCGCGAGAAAGTCGTCGGACACCTCGTGGCCGACCAGGTAGAAGAAACCGACGTCGTGGCAGATCTCGCGCACTTCGACGGCGAACACCTGCTGCTCCTCCGCTGACCCGTGCCGCCAGCGCTGCAGGTTCACAACCGGAAGCGTCGGGGTCGACGCAGAAATCGGCTCGACAGCCGTGGCGGCTGATGACGTGGGCATAGCCTCAACCTACCGCGGGCGGACGGATTGCGACAGACCGCAGGTGCCCCAACTCGGCCGCTTTACAACTTCGATGCGACGTTGTAACCGTCGCGGATCGCATCTTCGACCAACCGGGGGGCGCGGGCATCGCCAACGGCCTCGGCTGCCACTCCAGCGGCTCTCAGCGGCCCGACGAGGTCATCCACGGCATCATGAGCCATCGAGCAGACCATCGCTGCAGCTTCAAGCGTGAGGGACGAACCGTCGTAGTTACGCGCCAACCTAACGTGCCCGACCCCGATGCTCACCAACCGGTGGCCCTCGACCAACCTGACCCCGAGGTCGCGGAGACGCACCAACGACCACTACCCGGTGCGGCCGCTCGGCCCCGACAAGCTCGCCAAGATACTCAAGCCCTGCAGCGGGATTCTGCACGCACGCCACGGGGTACCTGCGGAGTCGACGAGCGATGCACAGGTTGTAGCCGATACACGATCGGACCTCGTGCGTGCGGCGGTCCGCTCTCGATTTGAGGAGAATCTCCGGGTCGGCCAGGAACGCCCGGGTCATGCCGACGAGGTCACATGCACCGCTTGTCAACGCGCGTTCTGCAGTCGCCACGTCTCGGATCCGACCTTCCGCGATAACCGCCGCCACTCCGGTACCGCGCCGGACCGCGGAAGCTGGAGCGATACCGACACCGATCTCGATTCACACCGTCGGAACCGAGACTCACGGTGTGGGCGGTGAACACCGCCCGCGTCGGCAGGGTCTTTCCCGCAGCATGAATGGCGAAAACAGCATCGGGTAAGCCGTATCTGAGGACATGCAGGAACCGTAGCGCCCCTCTGTTTGGTCGTAAGTGCCTCCCTCGTTGCCATTCGGCGTCCATCGGAAGACTCGGTCAGTGTCAGCCGACTTCCATTGGGAGGGTCGGGTCGGTTGACCATTCCATGAGACTCGCGTCGTAGACCGACACGTCGTCGCGACCGGTGAGGTGCAACGCGAAGGCGTCGAGCGATGCCGCTATGCCGCCGCCGCAATAGGTGATGATCCGACGTTCGTCGGTGATGACTGCAAACGCGTCACGCAACGCGTCAACACTCCGCAGACGACCGCTGGCCGGATCGATCAACGAATCCCACGGCACGTTCAATGACCCGGCGATGCGACCCGGCCGACCGTAGTGGGACGACCCCGCTTCCCCGCGGTGCTGAGCCGCCGAGAGGGCGTTGACCACACAGGCCCCGCCATTCGCCACGTCATGCCTGTCGGTGAACACGCCCGGCCGAAGAGTCGCTTTGCAGGTCGCCGTTGCGTAGGTCGCCGGTTGTTTCGACACCGGCCCTCCAACGGAAGTCCATGCGCCGAAGCCACCGTCGAGTACGGCTGCGTGACCTCGGAAGGAAAACGCCCTCAGCATCATCCACGCCCGGGCCGCCCACATCGTGCCACGACGATCGTAGAGAATCACCGTGCTGTCGTCGCCCACTCCGATCGCGCCGATCTTCTCAGCAAACCGCTCGGCCGCCGGGAGCGTAACCCGGAAGGGACTGTCGGGATCGGCAAAGTCAGTAAGGAGATCGAGAAACCCCGCGCCTTCAATGTGCCCCTGCTCGTAGGAGGCGCGGCCAGACTCGGCCCGGGTTCCGGGGCCGTCGGGATCGGGCGAAAGAAAGACGGTGCAGTCGTAGATGCGCACCTCGGGATCGGACCGGTGTTCGACCAACCACTCGGCACTGACCAACGACGAGTAATCAGCGTGCATAGAGTTTCCCTTCTAACAGTCTTGTGGGGATGTTGTTGTTCATCGCTGCGACGCGACCAACGCCGATGCATTCTCAGACTTCGACGCGGTACTTCCCCGCTTCGTCGCGTCGGATGCGGCCCGAGCCCGCGCCACCCCAATGCGTGCCGATGACGAGCGTCTCATCGAGGTAGCGCGCCAGGAACTCATCGCGGGTCTTCGCCGACATGACCCGGTCGGTGTCGAAGTCGCTGGAAAGTTCCGTGCGCGCTATCTGTATCGGCGAATGGATCATGTCGCCGGTGATCACGGCACGTGCACCCTCGGACTCGATCACGACCGATACGTGACCGGGCGTATGACCCGGTGTCGGGTCGAATCGCACCTGCGGACAGATTTCGTGCGTGCTGTCGACGAGATCGACAAGTCCGGCATCGATCACCGGGGTCACGGAGTCTCCGAGCAGGTCTTCACCCGGCGTGGGGCCCTCGCCCTGCCAGTGCTCCAACTCGCGCCTGACAAACACATAGCGGGCATTCGGAAACGTCGGCACCCATTGGCCGTCGACCAGCTTCGTGTTCCAACCGATGTGGTCGACGTGAAGGTGCGTGCACACGACATAGTCGATCGATTCAGGGTCATAGCCGGCGGTGACGAAGTCGTTGAGGAAGTCGGTCTGCAGGCTGTTCCACCCGGCGTTGACCCGAACCTTGTCATTTCCGACGCACGTGTCGACCGCGATCCGGAGGTCACCGGTGTCGATCACCAGGCATTGGGTCCGCATCATCAGGTAGCCGTCGGCATCAACGAAGTCAGGCTGCAACCACGGCGCACCTTCGACCACCTCGAGCACGCCTTCGCGGGTAATGCTGCGAAAGAGAAACCGGGGCGAAGTCTTTTCGGCTGACTCAACCACAGCGGTGACCTTCACTGACCCTACATTCCACGAGTTCATGCTCGGACCGTAGCCGGGGCGCTATCGTTGCGTCGACTCGGTTGCCCGATGGGCCGATTCAACTGGGCCGAGGGGTCGGCAATGCAATAGCGTTTCCGGTATGCCCTACGCCACCGGTCGCACCTTCCACGACGCCGATGCCCACATCATGGAGCTCCCGGGGTTTCTCCGCGACAACGCGGCCAAGGCGTTTGCCGGAAGAATGCCGCTTCTGGGCGTGTCAGCAATCGGCGATGATCCGTCGACCCGGATCGACTGGGCTCAGAAGACCGCGACCCTCCACGGTGACCCCGTCTACCGGGCGAACGAAGCCGAGCTTCTTCAGCGGAAGAACTACTACGCCGTCGGCGCATTCGAACGTGACCATCGTGCCCAGGCCCTCGACCAACTGGGCTTCGCCTCGCAGCTGATGTTCAACACGTGGACGTCGGGCTTTCTGGCGGCGGCCGAGCAGGCGAACGATGTCGATTTGGCGTATGCGATGGCTGACGCGCACAACCGGGGCATGATCGACTTCTGCTCGCCCGATCGACGCTTGCTGCCGGTCGCCTATGTCTGTCTGATGGACCTTTCACGAGCCGAACAACAGGCGGCCGACGCAATTGCCATGGGCGCCGCCGCGTTGATGATCGCCAGCCACTGCCCGCAGTGGCACAGCCCCAGCCACACGGGGCTCAACGCTGTCTGGGCGCGGGCGCAGGACGCGCAGGTGCCGATCGTGATGCACGTAGGTGGCGGCCATAGGCTTCTCAGCCCGATGTACTTCAACAACGGGCTGCCGCCCGTTTCCGACTTTCACGGCGGCGCGGAGAACTTCCGGTCGGTCGACTACATGGCCATTCCGTACCACCCGATGCAGACCATGTCGACGCTCATCCTCGACGGTGTTCTGGACCGTTTCCCCAACCTCAAGTGGGGCATCATCGAGCAGGGAGCGTCATGGGTGCCGGGTTGGATGAGATCGCTCGACTCTGCGTTCGGCGCGTTCCGCAAGAACGAAGAGCGGCTCCAGCGGCTCAGTGCAAGGCCCAGTGAAATCGTGCGTCGGCAGGTGAAAGTCACCCCGTATCCACATGAAGAAGTCGGCTGGATCATCAGGAATTCCGGCCCTGAAGTCTGCCTCTTCTCTTCCGATTATCCGCACGTCGAAGGTGGCCGAAATCCGCTGAAGCGCTTCGCCGGTTCCACCGAAGAGTGCAACGATGCCGAACTCGATGCATTCTACGAGACCAATATGGTCGAGC
>JANMZO010000384.1:0-3655 GCA_031383405.1 Acidimicrobiia bacterium
CAGCCACGCAATAAACAACACCGTTTTCGTGCCGTCGATCACCGGCCCGTCGCCGTAATCCCACTGCAACCACAAACCCGGTTCCGGGACCCACGGCCGATAAATCCGGTGCGTGCCCCGACGCCACCGCTTCTTCGCGGCCGACACCACCCGACGAGTCGTGCGTTCCGACCCGGCGAAACCCATCGCAACCAGTTTGTCGTGCACAACATCAGCACGCACAAGTCCCTGCGACTGGGCCACCCATTCCACAATCTTGCCGGTAAGCGGTTCAGCCAACGGCGGCCGAACCACCCCCACCCCGGGACCAAACCCGCAGTTCGGGCCGCGACTTTCGCGGCGACGGTGTGATGGTCAACACCACACAACTGCGCTGCTGCCCGATACGACTTCGTGAGATCAAACGCTTCAAGTATTTCCATGACATGTTCCTTCGAGTACAAGAGAACCAGCCTCCTCGGGCACGGCAGACGACGTAGAGAACCGTCAACCTGGCCCGAGGAGCGCCCACCCGCGCGGATACGCACAAGGCAAGCAACGACATGGGG
The DNA here is from genome assembly GCA_031383405.1 of Acidimicrobiia bacterium. Lineage (GTDB taxonomy): Bacteria > Actinomycetota > Acidimicrobiia > Acidimicrobiales > JANYDT01 > JANMZO01. The sequence continues at coordinate 549 of JANMZO010000384.1, forward strand.
AAAAACATGGCCGTTCACGGGGAACTTCCATGACCGTTCACGGGGAAAACCCGTGACCGCCTACGGGGAGAATCTCACGTCCGCTGACATCTGGGCGCGTCTCGCCGGCATTGACGACGATATTGGGCCTGCGCGACTCGGCTCGAATGGACTGCCGAATACGTCTTGGCCGACACCGTCTTCAAGCTCTTACCCAGGGACCGAGCAATCTGCGACGAACTCCTCGACGCAGCGCAACACCACCTCGGCCCCGACGCCTACAAGCCGAACGAGCCCTCTGTCCCTGGCCATGTCATAGTCCTCGGTAGTGGCCAACTGAAAGTCCTCGCGCTGGGTTTTTGAGTATCCGCGTGTTGGCCGCCTCGGGCGGTGATCGTGATCGACGCCAGTCAGATCCGATCGAACCGCCCGAGGGGTTGCACCAATGTTGACAGCGAGAGAGAACATGGATGTTATTGCCGCGTTTGAAAACGTAGGCACGTATCGGGGAGCCGCAGTGATGTGTGGTGTTGATCCGAAAACAGTGAAACGAATAGTTGAAGCACACCGCCGGTCCGAGTTGACCGAGCAACGCAAACCGAGACCGAAAATGGTCCGGAACACGGAGGTTGTCCGTCAGGTCGTGACCGACAAGATCACAGAAACGAAAGGCAAGATGACTGCGAAACGGTTGTTGCCGATCGCTCGAGCAGCGGGGTACACGGGTTCAGCGAGGAATTTCCGTCGTCTGGTGTCGGAGGTCCGCAAGGCGTTCAAGCGTGAGCAGGGCCGTCATCAACGACGACCAGCGGTGTGGGTTCCCGGCGCAACACTCGTGATTGATTGGGGCACCATTGCTGGCACTGATCTGCATGTGTTCTGTGCGGTGTTGGCGTGGGCCAGGGTGAGGTTCATCCGGTTTGCTCGCGACGAGAAAGCCGTGACCACGTTCGCGTTCCTCGCGGAGTGTTTTGAACATCTTGGCGGTGTTCCCGCGACCGTGCTGGCTGATCGGATGGGATGTTTGAAAGCGGGCACCGTCGCGACTGTCGTAATTCCAACGGCGGAGTATGTGCGTTTCGCGACGCATTACCGTTTCCGTCCCGATTTTTGTCACCCGGCTGATCCGGAATCGAAAGGCATCGTCGAAAACCTGGTCGGTTACGCGAAAACCGATTTTGTGATCCCTGACACCAACGATCTCACGGTGATCAACGAAGCAGCGGCACGCTGGTGTGACGAGGTCAACGCCCGCATGCACTCTGAGACGTGCGCTGTGCCCGCTGAAAGACTGATCATCGAACGCGACCTGTTGCGGGTGTTGCCGTCGTTGCGGCCCCGGATTGGTCACGTCGAGATCCGCAAGGTCGACAAGCTCTCCACGGTTCGTGTCGGGTCCGCTCGATACTCCACACCCCACGTCCATGTCGGCCGCCACGTTGAGGTCGTCGTGTTCGACAGCCAAGTACGCATCTACGCAGACGATGGTGAATTGATTGCGGAACACCCACAACTCAATCCCGGTGAAGCTTCCGTGCTTGACGAGCACTACCCCACACCACGCAAACCCGCATCGAGAGGCCCACGCGCCCGCACCGATCATGAACGCGAATTCCTGGCGTTAGGCGAGCATGCGGAACAGTTCATTCGTGACGGCGCCGCCGCAGGTGTCTCGACCCTTGGCCGCGAGATCGTCGAGATCGTCACCGAACTACTTCCCGCGCACGGCAACGACGCCGTGACCCGAGCACTCGGGCGTGCGGTGCGGTTCAGTCGCTACCGCGCCGCTGACATCCGCTCCATCCTCGCGATCGGCCCCGCACCACAAGAACCTACCGCCGCTGGCCCGAACTTGATCGTCGGGCTCCCGACCGTCGAGGTCCGCTCCTTCGACGCCTACCGAATCGAGAACCTCGCATGAAAACGTCACCCACACCAACCCTCACGCCGCCACCAGTGCTTGATGCCGGGATCGAGAACGGCCTGAAACGCCTCAAACTCTCCACAATCCGACGGATCGCTCCCGAGCTCCTCATCACCGCGAAAACGCAACGATGGGCCCCCGAGGAATTCCTACGCACACTCATCAACGCCGAACTCGCCGCCCGCGACAAATCGAATATTGCGAACCGCATGACCCAAGCCAAATTCCCCGTCCGCAAAACCCTCGACGAGTTCAACATCACAGAATCATCCATCCCAACCGCGTCACACGACTATTTGGTCACGCTCGACTGGATCCGACAAACCACCAACCTCTGCCTCATCGGACCCGCCGGCACCGGCAAAAGCCACTACCTAATAGCTCTCGGACGAGCCGCCGTGACCGCCGGCTACAAAGTCCGCTACTTCACCGCTATCGATCTCGTCGAACATCTCTACCGGGCCACCGCTGACAACACCGTCGGCAAAACCATCGAACAACTCTGCCGAAACGATTTACTTGTCCTTGACGAAATTGGATTCGCGCCGCTCGACCACACCGGCTGCCAACTCCTCTTCCGGCTCATCTCCGCCGCCTACGAACGCAAGTCCATCGCCATCGGATCCCACTCACCATTCGAAACCTGGGGCCGTTTCCTACCCGACCAACCAACCGCCGTCAGCCTCCTCGACCGCCTCTGCCACCACGCCCACATCATCACCACAACCGGCGACAGCTACCGACTCAAACACCGAACCGGAGGCCAAACCCAGAACCCCTAACCCCAACGGAATGGCCAAACGCGAGGACTTTCACATGGCCACCAGCGAAGACAACAAATTGGCCGTTGACAACCGGTCCGATATCGGTGACGACGGTTTTCGTGCGGACCCCGTTACGCGAGTTTTTCCCCGTTCCGGCCGATCGGGTCGTTGGCGTCATAGCCGAGATGCTCAGACATCTCGGCTTCGAGCGCAGTCTCCAGGACCTGCTTCGTGAGACCCCCGAGAAGGCCTCCCGGGCCGACCAAATTCACCCCCTCAGCACGTGCTCGGTCCACGAGCTCCCGGGCAAAGCCCTGATCAAGAACTGGCCCTCCGGCAAGTTCATCCATGATCTGTCCCTTCCGGCGTGGTGGCATCCACCAAGCCTGCCTGGACTGTTACACCCTTTGCGGGACACTCCCTTTTTTCCGTTGTTCTTC
>JANMZO010000411.1:0-16673 GCA_031383405.1 Acidimicrobiia bacterium
GTTCTCCATGGCGACGAGAATGCTGGCCAGATCGTTTCGGGGGCTGTCGCGTCGCTCGTCGAGGATCGCCCGCATATTTTCCTGAAACTCGGTACCCGCAGCGCGAGCGACTTCCTCGTAGTCGGGACGGCGGGTGGCGCCGAACACCACAACTCCGAAGCGCGCTGACCATTCGCGGAGCCAGTCGCCCAACTCGTCGGGGACCCCGAACAGGCGGGCAATCACAGCCGCGGGGAGCTGGTGGGAGAACGACGTTACGAGATCGAACGGCGAGTCGGTCGGCATTTCGTCGAGCAACCGATGCGTGATGGAAATGATGTCGGCTTCGAGCGCCTTTACCGTCTTCGGAGTGAACGCGCGGCCAAACGGCGCGCGAAGCCGGGTGTGAACCGGCGGCTCGTGAAACAGCATCCAACCGTCGAGGAGCTCGATGGCTCGGGCCAGGGCATCGCGACGCGAATCGCTCAATCGTGCGCTGAAGGTCCCCATTCGTTCAGTCGTGAGGTCGGGGTCGCGGAATGCCTGCTCGAGCTCGGGGTGGCCGAGCACGATCCAAGCCCGGTGGCGTTCGCTCCACTGCACGGGGCCGCCAACTCTCAGTCGACGAAAGTACGTGTGCGGATCATTGATTGCTTCCGGGTCGAGGAGATCGATGTCGGCCATGGTTGGTCCTTTGTGCGTTGTCGCGAGCGCCGTCAGCGGAAAGCGCTCGGGGCCATCCGCATACCCGCATCGATACGCACGACTTCGCCGTTCATCATCGAGTTGTCGATCAGGTGCATGGCCAACGACGCGTACTCGTCGGGCTCGCCCATACGGTGCGGAAAGGGTGATTCGGAGATCATCTTCGCGTTGTAGTCGCTGGGCATGTTCTCGGTGAGGGGCGTGCCGAAGGGGCCGGGCGCTATCGAAATGACCCGCACGCCGTAACGACCTAGATCCCGGGCCAACGGAAGGGTCATCGAGGCCACGCCACCCTTCGAAGCGGAGTATGCCGAGCCACCGTCGACCCCGTCGAACGCAGCGATCGATGACGTGGTGATGATCACGCCCCGCTCACCCTTCGCATCGGGTTCGAGCGTGTGCATCTTCCACGCTGCAAGCCGGATGCAGTTGAACGTGCCGACGAGATTGACGCGGACAATGTTCTCAAAGGACTCCAAGTCGTGCGGTCCGCTGCGTCGAATAATGCTTCGGCCGCCCCCGATGCCTGCGCAGCACACAAGGGCTCGGAGGTCGTGAAGGTCGGCGAAGGCCGCTTCAACACTGGGCCCGTCGGCGACGTCGACCTCGAAGAAGGTGCCTTTGATCTCCTTGGCGAGGGCCGGGCCAAGTGCCGCGTTCCGATCGAGGACGATGACCCTGGCTCCGGCCCGGGCGAGAGCCCGACTCGTGGCCGCTCCGAGCCCCGACGCGCCACCGGTGACCACAACTTCAACGCCTTGAACGTTCATCGCCGTCAGGTCTAGTCCAGGCAGCACCGGGCGTCGAGTCGTGTGCCCGCCATAGCCCCGCAGCCGGGCGGACAGAGTGTCGAGGCGTCATGACTGTTTACCTGTTCTTGGTTTTGGGGAGAGATCCATGATGGAAATGCGCTCTACCCTGGGAAGCCCATGAATGAATGTGTTGCGCTTGTGGTGAATGCGGGTTCGTCGAGCCTGAAGACGGCTACGGCTAACGCGAGTGGGGTCATGGCCCGGCACGTGGTGGAGCGGCTCGACGGATCGATTGGGGGTTACGAGACCGCCCTGGTCGAGAGCATCGAAGGCCTTGGCATGGGCGACACGATCCCGTCGGTGATCGGTCATCGCATTGTGCATGGTGGCACACGGTTCACCGGTCCAACGCGCATAGACGATTCGACGATCGCGGGAATTGCCTCCCTGGTACCACTCGCCCCGCTCCATCAGCCCCCGGGCCTGGCGGCGGTGGCGGCATCGCAACGTCGTTTCCCGGGTACACCGCAGGTCGCCTGTTTCGACACGGCGTTCCACTCAACAATGCCCATCGTCAACTCGCGGTTTGCCATTCCGCGGGCCATGCATGATGCAGGGGTGAGACGCTACGGATTTCACGGCCTGTCCTATGAGTACATCATCGGCGAGTTGGGTCGGCTCCGGCCTGAGCTCGCCGAAGCGAAGGTCGTGATTGCTCACCTCGGGGCCGGCGCGAGCCTGTGCGGCCTGTTCCACGGCCGCAGTGTGGCTACGACGATGGGCATGACCCCGCTCGACGGGATACCGATGTCGACGCGGCCCGGCCAGCTTGACCCGGGCATCGTGCTGCACCTTCTTCGCACCGGGCGACCATCATCGGATGGAACGGTAGATCCGTTGACGGTCGCGCAACTCGATGATCTTCTGAACCACAGCTGTGGACTTCTCGGCCTGTCAGGCATCAGCGGGGATGTGCGAGATCTGCTGGCCAGCCCGCAGCCCGCAGCGGCCGAAGCGCTGGAGTACTTCGCGTCGGCGGTCGCACGGGCGATTGCCGGGTTGACGAGTGACCTCGGTGGTCTCGATGCAGTTGTGTTCACCGCTGGGATCGGGGAGCACGCTGCGCCCGTGCGGGCCGAAATCATGCGTCGGCTGCACTGGCTCGGCGTTGAACCGGACGCAGCGGCCAACGAACGTCACGATCTCGTACTGACCACCGACCGGAGCACCGTGAAGGTCCTGCGCATACCGACAGACGAGGCCGCGGTGATCGCGGCGCATGCCCTGACGTCACTTTCTCCCGAGGAGAATCCATGAGCACCCCGTATCTCGACGACGCCCAACTTGACCGCCTCAATCGCTGGTGGCGGGCGGCCAACTATCTCTCGGTTGGCCAGATCTACCTTCTCGACAACGCGCTGCTGCGTGAGGAGTTGGTACGCGCTCATATAAAACCGCGGTTGCTCGGGCACTGGGGCACCACTCCGGGCCTGAACTTCATTTACGCCCACCTCAACCGGGTGATTCAGAACCTCGACGCTTCGGTGATCTACCTGGCCGGCCCCGGCCACGGCGGTCCGGGCATGGTGGCCAACACGTATCTTGAGGGGACCTACAGCGAGGTGTACCCCGACATCTCTCTCGACGCTGGTGGTGTGCGTCGTTTGTTCAAGCAGTTCAGCTTTCCCGGTGGGATTCCGTCTCACGTCGCACCGGAGACGCCGGGCTCGATCCACGAGGGTGGCGAGCTCGGATACGTGCTGTCGCACGCGTTCGGCGCCGCGTTCGACAATCCCGATCTTGTCGTTGCGGCCGTGGTGGGCGACGGTGAGGCGGAGACCGGTCCGTTGGCCACCGGGTGGCACGGCAACAAGTTTCTGAACCCGGTCCGTGACGGTGCGGTACTTCCGATCCTCCACCTCAACGGGTTCAAAATCGCCAACCCAACGGTGCTGGCCCGGATCCCGCCGTCGGAGTTGGACCAACTCCTACGCGGCTACGGCTGGGAACCGTTCTACGTCGAAGGTCATGAGGAGATGCCGATGCATCATCTGATGGCGGAGGCGATCGACAAATGCTTCGCTCGCATACGATGTGTACAGCACGACGCGCGCACCAACGGGCTCTCCGGCCGGCCGATCTGGCCCATGATCGTGATGCGTTCGCCCAAGGGCTGGACATGTCCGCCGACCATCGACGGGAAGGTCGAAGAAGGATCGTGGCGTTCGCACCAGGTGCCGATGGGCGACATGGACTCACCCGGACACATCGAGATCCTGAAGAACTGGATGCTGTCGTACCGGCCGGACGAACTGTTCGACGCACTGGGTCGTCCATTTGCAGAGACGGTATCGCTCGCTCCGCAGGGCGTTCGGCGAATGGGCGCCAACCCGCACGCCAACGGAGGTCTGCTGTTACGGGATCTCAGCCTGCCCGAAATTGGGAACTACGCGGTGGCGGTGACAATTCCGGGCGCGATCGACGCCGAGTCCACAAGGGTGCAGGGTGCCTTTGTACGTGACGTGATGGCCGCGAATCTGAAGCACGCGAACTTTCGCGTGTTCGCTCCTGACGAGAACGCGTCGAACCGCTGGCAGGACATCTTTGAGGTGACGAACCGTTGTCTTATCGACCCGGCCGGTCCCGAGGCCGACCACGTGTCCCCGGACGGGCGGGTGATGGAGGTGTTGTCGGAGCATCAGTGCCAGGGCTGGCTGGAAGGGTATCTCCTGACCGGTCGCCACGGGTTCTTCAACTGCTACGAAGCCTTCATCCACATCATCGACTCGATGTTCAACCAGCATGCGAAGTGGTTGAAGGTGACGCGCGAAATTCCGTGGCGACGCCCGGTGTCGAGCCTCAATTACCTGTTGACATCGCACGTGTGGCGCCAGGACCACAATGGCTTCTCGCATCAGGACCCGGGGTTCATCGACCATGTCGTGAACAAAAAAGCGGAAATCATCCGCGTCTATCTTCCGCCGGATGCCAACACCTTGTTAGCGGTCACCGACGAGTGCCTGCGCAGTCGTGATCAGGTCAACGTTGTTGTCGCTGGAAAGCAGATGGCACCGCAATGGCTTTCGATGGATGAGGCCATCGCCCACGTCGACCGCGGTATCGGCATCTGGACCTGGGCGTCGAATCAGGACGAGGATGAGCCCGACGTCGTGATCGCGTGCTGCGGTGATGTGCCGACCCTCGAAGCGCTCGCAGCGGTGAAGTTGATCCGCCAGTACCTGCCAGCATTGAAGGTGCGTTTCATCAACGTGGTCGATCTGATGCGCCTGCAGGACGAGAGCGAGCATCCGCACGGTTTGTCGAGCCGCGCGTACGATCAGTTGTTCACGACCGACAAGCCCGTTATCTTCGCGTTTCACGGCTATCCGTGGCTTATCCACCGACTCACCTACCGGCGCACCGGTCACGCCAACATGCATGTGCGCGGCTACAAGGAAGAGGGGACAACGACCACGCCGTTCGACATGGTCGTGCTCAATGATCTCGACCGGTTCCATCTCGTGATGGATGTCATCGACCGCGTGCCAGGCCTGGGGCTTCGCGCCGCAGCGCTGCGCCAATTCCTGGTCGACGAACGACTGCGTCACAAGCGCTGGATCCACGAGCACGGTGAAGACCTCCCCGAGATCCGCCACTGGCGCTGGGTTGACTGACCGCCGACAGCGGTTTGCCGGATCGCCCGGTTCGTTCTGCCGGCGCTGGGTCCCGATTTATTACGTGTGCTTAGTGCATGGCTGGGTCAGTCGTCGCTGTCCGGCCGGTCGCCCTTACGTGTGAGCACGTGTGCGATGCTGAGCGTTCCGGACCAATTGGACGGGGTCGCCGACCCGGATCGTTCCAGGGCGAACGACTTCGGCATTGAGAGCAAGCTTGCCGTCGAAGCGGCTGAGAATGTCTCGTAGCACCTCGCGGTCTACGACGAGGGAGTCGGGATCAACGGTGGTCATTGGGCACCGGCCGCGCAGTGAGTGGAGCGAGATGATGGCCTCGCCGATGTGAAGTTCGCCACCGGGCCATGTCGTTTCTTCCATTCCTTCGACACCGTTGATGACGATGTTCGGTCGTAGGCGGCGGACGTCTCGGCCGAACTCGGCCACCGCACCATCGGTGGCGACAAGCAGCGGAAGAATGTCGAAGCGTTCCGGGCCGTCGTAACGAACCAGCGTGGCGTCGGCCCCGGCCGCGGCACGAACCCGGCCCAAAACGACGGGTGAGTCCCACGGTTCACCGTCGACCACGGGTTCCCCGTCCGGGCCGAGCCATGCGTGCAGGCCGAGAAGGTTGTGGTGACGGCGCGATGTGCGAACCCCTTCCGGGCCCCGCACGTGAACGATTCGGTCTCCTACGATTCCGTCGAGGGTCATCTGCGCTTCGGTGAGGGCTTCGCCCGCGAGGGTCTTTATGGGGTAGCGCCAAAGGGCCCCAACAGTCAGGCTCATGCTTTCGTCGTTTCCAGTAGTTGTTGGGCCGCAAGCTTCGCGGCTCTGAGAGGTTCGGTGCTGTTGAAGATGGCGCACTGCACGAAGGCGCCGTCGAGGATTACCGCGATGGCTTGGGGTAACCAGGCCGGGCTGGCGGGGTGGTCGCGGGTCGCGAGCGCTGCGAGGTGGTTGATGAGGTCCCGCTTGTGTGAGGCGATGATCGTGCGGTGACGGTCATCGATCTCGCTGGTTTCGGCGATCGAGTTGATGAAGCCGCAACCCCGGTACACGGGCGAGTTGATCCATTCTTCGACCGCGTCGAATGTTGCGAGGAGTGCATCCGTTCCGGTCGACGCGTGTCGGGCCACCGAAGCGGTGAACCAACTCATCCACGTGTCGTGGCGGTCGCTCAGCCATGCGGCCACCAAGTCCTTCTTGGACGGATACAGCGAGTAGAGCCGACGCAGCGAAACGCCGGAACGATCGCGCACATCGGACATTGTCACCGCCGCGATGCCGCGGCCGTAGAAGAGTTCATCGGCTGACGCAAGGACGCGCTGTTGCGCATCGTCGACCGTCATGGTCGCGGCCGGGCTCATCGTAATGTGCTCATCCCTGGAGTTTTCATTGCAGTGGGATTCCGGTCGCGTCATCGTCGGTGCGGGGCCCGCGGATGCGGCGATCAGACGCGCTGATCTTGACATCGTTGATGCTCGCCTCCCGTCGGCTCATGTAACCGTCGGCATCGAACTCCCAGTTCTCGTTGCCATAGGAACGGAACCACTGGCCCGACGCGTCGTGCCACTCGTATTGGAAGCGGACGGCGATGCGGTTGTCTTGATATGCCCACAGATCTTTTCGGAGCACGTAGTCAAGCTCGCGTTCCCATTTGGCTCTCAGAAATGCGACGATCTGTTCGCGGCCCACAATGAACTGATCGCGGTTCCGCCAGCGCGAATTCGCGGTGTACGCGCCAGCGACGCGAACCGGATCCCGGGTGTTCCATGCCGCTTCGGCCGCGAGAACCTTCTTCAGTGCCGACTCGGCGTCGAACGGGGGAAGCGGCGGGCGGATGGGATCTGTCACGTGCACTCTCCGAGTGTGAGAAGGAACATTCTCACTGTATGAGAATTTCTGTTCTCATGTCAAGGGAAAACCTCCCCAGCCCTCACGAGGACAACAAAATTGGCCGTTGACACTCGGGGAGCATCGGAAGTCAAACGTTGTCCGAGGTGGCTGCGTAGCCCGCATCTTCCGTGCTGTCCGTTCACCATTGCTGCGGTGCGAGAAGGGGTGATACCCGTTGTGGTCTCTCTCAATCGCGTTCATGCGATAGTTACGTTTGTTGCTTGACATCAATCGAAATATGTGCGAACATATGTTTGTTCTCAGTAACATGAAGGGAGAAAAACTCGATGGAATCTGCAGGCTACATGTTGTGGGCGGCTGTGAGTGTGCCGTTGTTGGACGCCAGCTCATGGTGGAGCACTGAACGTTTGGCCGGGTTGCGGGAACTGGAACGTGTTGTTCGGGAGGCTCACGCGGCAATGGCGGCGGTAATCGCTGCGATGCCTGATACGCGTGATAAAACGACGGCGATTGCCCGAGCGTGCGGAGTCTCTGCGGGGGAAGCGCTTGTGCGGAAGGAGGTAGCAGCGGTGTGCGACAGTTTTCCCCGGGCCGGCGAACTCCTGCGGTGTGGACTCGTGTCGTCGGAGCATCTTGCGGCTTTTGAACGGGTGATGACTCGTCAGGGTGCAGAACAATTGTTGGACCGTGCAGCGGTGCAGACACCCGAGGAGTTTCGGGTCACGGTGGAGCAGTTCAGGTTGGATGGTGAGCATGGTGACGACGTCGCGAAGCGTCAGCGGGCACAGCGGTATCTTCGGTTCTTTGACGGGCCTGAGGGGATGGTGGGTTTCAAGGGTTTGCTGCCGCCCGTCGAGGGCAAGGCGTTGAAAGACTCGCTGGCAGCGATGGTTGATTCGAAATGGCGACGCGAGCACCCGGATCGTGCGAAAACCCTGGGTGGCCATGGCGGCGACGGACACGAGCAGCGGATGGCTGATGCGTTGTTGGGAGCGTTGGGGATCGGGTCGTTCTACGGGTTGGACCGTGACACTTCGGAGTCGTCGGGCCCGCCTGACCCATCGGATGACCCGGAAGCGGGTGGCGTAACGCCGAGCACTGCACCAACGGCGGTTCGGACCGGGAAGCCTGCGGTCGTGATTGTGTTCAATGTGGAACGGTGGAAAGCGACGCTGATCGGGCAAGGTCCGATTCCGGTTACGCCTTCGTTGTTTGATCAAACCCGGGCCGAGTTGTACTACCTGTTCGAGAACATGGCGGGTGAGATCATGAAGTTTGACCGAGCGCGTCGTGATCCCACTCCGCTTCAGAGGCTGGCGATCATCGCCCGGGATCAGCGTTGTGTCTATCCCGAATGCATGGTGTGGGCCGACCGATGCCAGATCCATCACTTCGACGAAGTGCACCTGGATTTCGGCGCGACCAACGTCGATCGGATGGGTCCGCTTTGTGATCGGCATCATCCGCATGTGCATTCGGAGGAGCTCGTTCTTGAACGCGACGGCGATGGTTCGGTCGATGTTCTTCGACGCGAGTCAGGCGAGCTCGTCGAGCGCGGGAAGCGACAACCGGTGTTCGCCTAGCTTCGGCTTGTTTCGGTGAGGTAGGCACATCGCTGGGAATCCAGTGGTGTTTGCCGAGCCCTCACCGCCCGATGGTCCTTGACAACTGAAAATGCCCGGAACCGTTTTGCGTTGGGAACGTTGTTGTGGTCGCGGGTGCCTGATATCCAAGGTAACGACGCTGCAGTTGCTGCCGGTTGTGGTGCGTGTTGCAGGGGTGAAACATGCGAGGGCGGCCTCTGCCTTCGATGCGGCCTCTGCCTTCGATGCGGCCTCTGCCTTCGATGCGGCCTCTGCCTTCGATGCGGCGCGCCGGCAAAGCTGATCGCTGTTTCGTCGGTCCGGCGATGTCAACGGCAACGTTCTCCCTTCGAATCCACGCGGGGCTCGTCGAACCTCGTTCTGCATTGCCGGTAGGTTGGAGGCATGGAATTTCGCTTTCTCGGACGCAGTGGACTCAAAGTGTCGGCCGTCAGCTATGGCAACTGGATAACGCACGGCAGCCAGGTTGAGGAGGATGCGGCGAAGGCCTGTGTGAAGAGGGCACTCGAACTCGGCATCACCACGTTCGACACCGCCGACGTGTACGCAGGCACGCGGGCTGAGGGCGTCCTTGGCCGTGCGCTCGAGGGGGTGCGTCGGGAAAGCCTTGAGATCTTCACGAAAGTGTATTGGCCGACGGGTAAGGGCCCGAACGCTCGTGGCCTGTCCCGTAAGCACATCATGGAGTCAATGAACGGGTCGTTGAAACGCCTCGGCACCGACTACATCGACCTCTACCAGGCCCACCGCTACGACTACGAAACCCCGCTTGAAGAGACCATGGTGGCGTTCGCAGATCTGGTGCGTCAAGGTAAGGCGCTCTACATCGGCGTGTCGGAGTGGACTGCCTCTGAAATCGCCGCTGGAGCAGCACTCGCTCGTGAGTTACGAGTTCCTTTCGTTTCGAATCAACCTCAGTACTCGATGTTGTGGCGTGTGATCGAGCCGGAAATCGTCCCGACGTGCATCACCGAAGGGCTTTCGCAGATCGTGTTCTCGCCCATGGCGCAAGGCGTTCTGAGCGGGAAGTACCTGCCGGGATCGTCGCTGCCCGACGGATCACGTGCGACCGATGATCAGGGCGGCAAAGACATGATCGCCCGGTGGCTGAAGGACTCCGTCCTTGAGAAGGTGCAGAACCTGAAGCCGATCGCTGCTGACCTTGGCGTGTCAATGCCGCAGCTTGCCGTGGCATGGGTGCTGCAGAACCAGAATGTCGCGTCAGCGATCGTTGGCGCAACGAAGCCCGAGCAGCTCGAAGACTCGGTGAAGGGTGTCGGGATAACACTCGAACCCGCGGTGCTTGCTGCCATTGATGACGCGCTTGAGGGAATTGTTGAGCGCGATCCGACCAAGACCGCGTCGCCGGCCAAACGGCCTTGACCGGAGAGGCACCACGTGTACGTGCCTGATCATTTCGTCATGGCCGAGACAGACGCCCGGGCACACATCCGGGGTTCTGACGTCATCAATCTCGTCACCGTCCATTCTGGTGTGCTGGCAGCGAACCTCGTTCCCGTGCTTTATGACGAGGAGCGCGGGAAGTTCGGGACCCTGGTTGGACACGTGGCCAAGGCCAATCCGCAGTGGTCCGACACTGATCCGAACATCGACGCTATGGCTATTTTTCCGGGAACTGATGCCTATGTCAGTCCGTCTACTTACGCGTCAAAGCGTGAGCATGGTCGGGTGGTCCCGACCTGGAACTATGTCGCCGTCCACGCGTACGGCCGCATCACATGGTTACACGACACTCAACGTAAGTTGGAAATTGTGGGCGCGCTTACTATTCGCCATGAGGCTCAGCGAGAGGACCCATGGGAAGTTACCGACGCTCCCGCTAACTTCATAAGCGCGCTGGCTGACGCGATCGTTGGCTTCGAGTTGCTGGTTACCCGGATAGATGCAAAGGCCAAGCTCTCCCAGAATCGCAGCGAGGCTGACCGTCGGGGTGTTGTCCTTGACCTTGCCGGCGGATTATCCCCGGGCGAACGTGCGGTGAGTGCAGCAATGACTGCATCCCTTTGTTACGAATGACTCACATTTTCCGAGGTTTTTCCTAGGAAACGTGGCAATGATATGTACGCTTGATATAGCGTTAGTAAGTCTGCAGAGCTTCCTGGGTCCGACACCTGGGAGTTCTGCAGACATTTTTCTGTCGGCACTTCCATCGACTGGGCGCGACGTCCGGCCGGAAGCGGGTGGAGCCGGTCAGTTTTGGATCAACGCCGGGAGTGTCGTCGGGTTCCGCCCTCTCGGCCCGGAGGGCAACAGGGCGGCTCCCCTCCGACGGGGATCGACGGGGACCGCTAGGCGCTCAGGCGGTCCTCAAGTCGCTTGAGCTGAGCCCCCATGTCGGCCGGAACCCGATTGCCGAGGTGGGCGAAATGTTGCGCGATCTTGGGGAGCTCGCTGCGCCATTCCTCAGCGTTCACGGTCAGGGCTGCCGTGACCTGGTCAGCGGTGAGATCGAGCCCTTCCGTGTCGAGAGCTCCGGGAGCGGGCAGGTAGCCGATGGGGGTCTCGACCGCAGCACCCATGCCGGAGACGCGTTCGACGATCCATTTGAGCACCCGGCTGTTTTCGCCGTAACCCGGCCAGAGGAACTTGCCTTCCGGGCCCTTCCGGAACCAGTTGACATAAAAGATCTTCGGGAGCTTTGAGGTGTCCGTGGCTTTGCCGATATCGAGCCAGTGTTGGATGTAATCGGCCATGTTGTAGCCGCAAAACGGCAGCATGGCGAACGGGTCAAATCGTAGATTGCCAATGGCACCGGCAGCCGCAGCTGTTGTCTCCGATGCGACGGTTGCTCCCATGAACACGCCGTGCTTCCAGTCGAACGATTCGGTGACGAGCGGAATTACCGAAGCGCGGCGACCGCCGAACAAGATTGCCGAGATTGGCACGCCAGCCGGGTCTTCCCACTCCGGAGCGATCGACGGGCACTGCGCGGCTGGAACCGTGAAGCGGGCGTTGGGGTGGGCGGCCGGGGTCTCCGACGCCGGGGTCCAGGCGTTACCCTTCCAGTCGGTAAGGCGAGGCGGTGCCTCGGGCGTCATGCCTTCCCACCACACGTCGCCATCGGGCGTGAGGCCCACGTTGGTGAAGATCGAGTTGCTGTGGAGCGACGCCATTGCGTTGGCATTGGTGTCTACGCCGGTTCCGGGGGCGACCCCGAAGAACCCGGCTTCAGGGTTGATCGCATACAGGCGACCATCGGCGCCGAACTTCATCCAGCAGATGTCGTCGCCGACCGTTTCCACCTTCCAGCCCGGGATCGTCGGGACTAACATCGCCAGGTTGGTTTTGCCGCACGCGCTCGGGAACCCGGCCGCGATGTACTTTTTCTCGCCGCTCGGGGGCGTCAGCCCGAGGATCAGCATGTGCTCGGCCATCCAGTTGTCGTCGCGGGCCATCACGCTGGCAATTCGAAGTGCGAAGCATTTCTTGCCGAGGAGTGCATTGCCGCCGTAGCCGGAGCCGAACGACCAGATTTCCCGGGTCTCAGGGAAATGTACGATGTACTTGTTATCGGCGTTGCACGGCCACGACACGTCGGGCTTGCCATCGATCAATGGCGCGCCGACCGAGTGCAGGCAGGGAACGAACTCGCCGTCACCCAGCACATCCAGAACTTTTTTGCCCATGCGGGCCATGATGCGCATGCTTACGGCCACGTAGGCTGAGTCGGTCAGTTCCACCCCGATGTGGGCTATCGGTGAACCGAGTGGGCCCATCGAAAATGGAACCACGTACATTGTGCGACCGCGCATCGAGCCGTTGAAGAGGCCACTGAGCGTGGTCCGCATTTCCGAGGGGTCGCGCCAATTGTTGGTGACTCCAGCGTCGTCTTCGTTGGCCGAGCAGATGAACGTGCGGTCTTCAACACGAGCGACGTCGTTCGGATCGCTGGAAGCCAGGTAACTGTTGGGACGTTTGGCTTCGTCGAGGCGTTGGAAGGTGCCGTTGTCAACAAGAAGCTGGCAAAGGCGGTCGTATTCCTCGGCGCTGCCATCGCACCACTCGACGCGGTCAGGCTTCGTGAGGGCCGCTACGTCGGCCACCCACGCGAGAAGCTTGGCGTTTTTGGTTGGTTGCGTTGTAGTCGTCATTCATGCACTCCTTTGTGCAGAACCATTCGAGAGGCCCGATGGTGAGAGGGGACGACCTGCGGCCGGAGTCACGCTTCTGGAGCAAACCCCGGTGTGCCCATGTCGACTTCTGAACCGAGGCGAACGGTGGTGGCGAGGCCGGCATCGTTGACGGCAAAGATCACGCGTTGACCCTGGCGAAGCATGCGAAAGATTGAACCTTGAAGAGCGTCGGACGCGAGATCGTATTCGGACCTCTCCGGGTTGTCGCGCAGTAGCACGCCTTGGCGGGTGACCGGATCGTATGACTTGACGACGCCCTGCATTTCTTTGCTGCCTCCAAGAAGACGGATGTTGCACTGCAGGTTACCGGCTGGATGCCGATCTGCAATTCTGAACCATCTTCCGCCGGTTATCAATTCGAACGGTCAATTTGGCCTATCGATCGTTTCGAGCGATAGGGAATCGGCCGGTGTGCCTGGTAGTCGGGTGCGTTGCGGTGAACCCTGTGGGGGCCGCGGTGGGTTCAACCAGCTGGGTTCAACCAGCTGGGTCGAATGGCTGGGCTAGCTGGGTCGAACGGCCAAAGTTGGGTGGTTCTCGCAGGTTTGGTGCCGACCGTCCGTAGGGAATGCGAGGAGGCTCAACTCTCCAGCGCACCCGCGTCTTGCCGGCGCGGGGCCGACGCCGTGGCTCCGAATCGATCCATGCTTCGGCTCTCGGCACTACTCTTTTCGAAGCTGTTGGCGCTTAGCGGGAACGCCACGTTTGTACTCCCGGTTGGGGTGCGCGTCCGGGTCGAGTCGCACATGCGACTCGACCCGTTTCGTGCTGGTCGGTTCCCTTTGGAGCCGGTTTGACTCGGCCCCGGCCGCGGCCGGGCGGAGCCCGCAGCCGCAAACTCGAACCATCAGATTCAGTGGGAAAAATGGACCCGCGGCAGGACCCGATCAATGCTCGCGGGAATCCACCAGTTGCGATCACCGAGGATCTTCATCAGCGACGGAACAAGGAGCATCCTGACAATCGTTGCGTCCAAGAGCACGGCCAGGGCCAACGTGATGCCGAGCTCGGTCGGTGGAATCGGGCCCGTAACGCCGAAGGCGATAAACACAACGATCATGATCAACGCGGCGTTGGTAATCGGCCGTCCGGTGCGGGCTATGCCGTCTTGGATTGCGAGCTGCGTGTCTCCGGTCGCCTCGAAACGTTCCCGTATCGCAGCGAGCAGGAACAGCTGGTAGTCCATCGAGAGTCCGAACAGTAACGCAAAGAAGAACAGCGGTGCCCATGCATCGACGAAGCCCTGCTGTTCTATGCCGATGAGCTTCGCGCCGTAGCCGTGCTGGAATACCAGCGTCGCGAATCCGAACGCCGCGCCGACGCTCATGAAGTTCATGACAATCGAGGAGATGGCCAGGGCCATGCTCCGGAACACGATGAGCAGCAACATGAAGGCGACAAGCGTGATTACCGCGATCGCCAGAGGGGCTTTGCCGGTCAGTACCTCCGTGAGGTCATGGTTCTGGGCTGCCGGCCCTCCGACGCTCGCGTTGGGAACGGTCTGTCGAATGCTCTTGCGCAGTCGGGCGACCATGTCGGACGTCTTCGAATCGTCGACGGCCGTTGCAGGGATGATGCGGACGACGGTGCGCCCTGAGTTCTTCGACGGCTCGGCCACGGTACGCGCGTCGACGACGTTTGTATCGGCCTTGGCCGTTTCCACGACCGATGTTGCGTCGGACGCGTTGACGGTGACAAACAGGGGTGCGGCGGCCCCCGGCCCGAAGGCTTTCACGAGGGTGTCGTATCCGTCGCGGCTTGAGCGCCCGGTATCGACCACACGGGCACCTGGCATGCCGAGCTTCATTCCAAGAGCGGGGGTTGCGAGGGTCAGGAGGAGGCCCGCCCCTACGACGAGCGTGATGACCGGGCGCTTCATGGCCAAGCCCGTCCATCGAGTCCATCGGCCTTCGGCAGCCCGGTCCGGATCATCGTGCCCTTTGCTGACGAGCACGCGGTCGCCGAGCGATACGAGTACAGCGGGGAGAAGGGTGAGGGCAGCGGTGGCCACGGCGACGACGGCGAGGATCATGCCGAGGGCCATCGACCGAAAGACCATGACGGGGACAAGGAAGACCGCGGCCAGTGAAAGAACAACGGTCAGTGCCGACAGAAACACGGCCTTCCCGGCGGTGTCGAGTGTGGCGGCGATAGCGTCGTCCGGATTCTTGCCGTCTTCGCGTTCCTCGCGGTAGCGCGAGACGATGAACAGGCAGTAATCGATACCGACAGCCAGACCGATCATCATGGAGAAGTTCATCGACCAGACCGACAGTGGGGTGACTGCCGTGGCGAGATGAAGTCCCGCGAATCCGGCGGCGATGCCTGCGAGTGCGAGGAGCAACGGGAGCCCGGCCGCGATGGCCGAGCCGAAGGCCACGAGGAGGAGGATGATCGTCGGGACGCCGGAAAGTAGCTCGGCCCGGTGCAGCGCCTGCTCGTTGGAGTGGTTGAAGTCGCTCCACACGGGCCATTCGCCGGTCACGTTCGCGGTCGTTCCCGGTTCGAGGTTGAGGCCCTTCACGGTGTGAATCACCTCAGCGGCCGATTCGGGGCGCTGGGCGTCTTTGGTGGCATCAAGCTCGACGGGAATGAGGATGGTCGCTCCATCGCGGGAGATGAGCCCGGAGTCGGGCGGCATCGCCAGGGGGTCGGCCACGGCCTTCACTCCGGGTGATCCTTTGAGCGAGGCGAGTATCGACGGCACGGCCGCTTTGACGCCGCCGCTGCCCGGTGGGTTCTGATGCAACACGACCACTGCGGCTTCGGCCCCGACTGATGGGAAGTCGCGGCGCAACTCATCGCGCACCCGCTGAGCCGTCGATCCCTGTGCTTCCCAGCCTGCACCCGAAAGGGCCGACGTCAGGGTGAGGGCCAACGGAGCGGCGGCGAGCGCGATCGCCAGCCATACGAGCATGACCGGCCGGCGACGGTTGGCCGAGAACCGGCCGAGGCGGGAGAACCAATGTTCCCGGGCCGGCCCGTTGTGGGAGTCGGAGCCGGTGTTGTCGTGTCGAGTTTCGAGTGTCGTCGGTTGCATGTTAGGCCTTCTCAATACCCCGTGGGGTATCAAGACTATACTGCAGGGGGTATCAGTCCGTGACACAGGATTTGGCTAGGTTGTGTGATGCGACTGTGGACGATGGCGGTCATATTGGCCGGTTTCGCCGTCCTCGTGCATCCGGGCTCGGCCCTCACCTCGTTTGGCGGCCCGGCTCGGAAACCGTTTCGGGTGGTAGGCGACACCGCACACATCGTTCACCACCGCTCTCGGTTAGGTTGTCAACGTGGTTGACCCCGTTGACACCCCATTGCTGCGTCGGATCCGCGAGTCGGTGATCGGCGACGACCAGGTGATGGAGGGTCCGTTCGGCCCCCATCGGATTACCTATGCCGACTACACCGCGTCCGGCCGGGCGCTCAGCTTCATAGAGGACTTCATCCGCGATGAGGTTCTTCCGCGATACGCGAACACCCACACCGAATCGTCGGGGACCGGACTCCAAACCACCCGTTTGCGCGAAGATGCCCGGCAGATCATCCACGAAGCCGTCGGGGGTGACAGCGAGACGTGCGTGATCTTCTGCGGGTCGGGTGCTACCGGGGCGGTCGACAAGTTGATTGGCATCATGAATCTGCGGATCCCGGCCAACCTCGACGACCGCTATCAGCTTTCGGTTCAGATCCCCGCTGACGAGCGGCCCGTGGTGTTCGTCGGCCCATTCGAGCACCACTCCAACGAACTGCCGTGGCGGGAGTCGATCGCCGACGTTGTGGTAATCCCCGAAGACATGGACGGGCATATCGACCTTCTCGAGTTGGAAGCCGAGCTCATCCGATACGCCGATCGCCCGATGAAGATCGGCTCGTTTTCTGCGGCTTCGAACGTGACCGGGATCGTGTCCAATACATGCGCGATCGCCGACCTCCTGCACCGCTACGGCGCGC
>JANMZO010000471.1:0-9694 GCA_031383405.1 Acidimicrobiia bacterium
GTTTTGGCTATGAATGTGCAGGATTTCGGAAGGTTTCGCTTCGGCCACCGGGCCCACCCGGGCGATGGTCTTGTCGACATCTACCAGGCCGACCTGCCCATGCAGCAGCGGTTCCTGGTGGCCAAGCGGGCCCGTCTCGGAGCGCACCTGCCCCATCCGTTCATTCGGGAGCAGAGGGTCGCTCATGCCGACGTGACCTTGCGGCGACCGATGCGCTTCTGGCTCGATGGCGTGGCCTGCGGGAGGAGTGCGTCATTCGCGGTTCGAGTTGTGCCCGATGCACTGACCGTGATCTTCTGAGCATCCACGTCGGCGCCACGACCGTTGCCTGTTCCCCTACCACGCAACCTGGCCGCGCGCGCGAACTGCCCATCCCGGTTTTGTGTGGCCAGAGTCCCTACATTGCACGCGGTGCTGCTCACAACAGTTGAATCGTTTACCCAAGAAGAGCAGGAAATCCTCCGCCGCTACTTCACCAATCTGGACCAACCGGTATTCGCCTTGGTGAATCTGCCGGAGGTCGTGAAAGGCGCGCTCTTCGCTCGGTACTCACGTTCAGCGAAGAGCCTCCGCCGCCTGTTTCTCGACGAGTTCGTCATGGAACTCGATATCTCGGGTGACTCTTCGGTCGATGCGACGGTCGGCGTCAAACGGGCTGAGATGCTCTACGAGAAGGTCTTCCTCGAATACGGCGATGACTCGGTTGCTCAGCTCGGAGGCGTCCACCTCGCCTGCGAACAGGCCTCGAATCTCCTGACGAAGATCCTCGAACGGGGTCGGCTCATGAGCTACCTGGAACAGTCGACCCGCTACATCGCATACGACGCCCGAACCGAAGGGCGCTACCGGTACTTCCGCGACTCGGATGTACTCATGTCGAATTTGGGCGCCCGTTACGTCGGTGACATGGACCGCATGTTCGATACGTACGCCGAGCTGCTTCCGGTCATGCAGGACTACTTTCGTGAGAGGTACCCGAAGGCCCCGGAAGACTCCGACATGGCTTGGCGGCAAGCGACACGAGCGAAGGCGTTCGATGCCCTTCGCGGTATCCTTCCGGCCGGCTCTCTGTCGAACCTCGGCATCTACGGTTCGGGGCAGGGTTATGAGGCGTTGCTCCTGCGTATGCGCTCCCACGCTCTGCCCGAGGCCCGTGAATATGCGGATCTCATGCTGCACGAGCTGCGAAAGGTCATTCCGTCGTTCCTGCAGAGGGTCGACCGGGCTGACCGGGGCGGGGTTTGGTCGGACTATCTCGCAGAGAACCGGGAAGCGACGTCGAAGATCGCAGCGCAACTCTTCGCGACGACCGAAGCCGATGACCTCGAACAGCCCCGAGTGCGCCTCGTAGACTTCGATCCCGACGGCGAAGACAAAGTCATCGCGGCCATGCTCTACGAGTCGCTCGACCTTCCCGAGGAAAGAATTCTCGCTCGCGTGCGCCAGTTGGGCGCCGAAGACAAGATGCGAATCGTCCGAAGCTACGTGGGGGAGCGCACAAACCGCCGTCATAAGCCCGGACGCGCCCTTGAGCGTACCGACTACCGCTTTGACGTGTTGAGCGACTACGGAGCCTTCCGCGACCTGCAACGGCACCGACTGCTCACCGTGGAGTGGCAGCCGCTGTCCCCCTCGCACGGCTTCGTCCTCCCCGAATCGGTTGTCGAGGCCGGGGTCGCTGGCGTTTTCGAGAGTGCAATGGACCGATCAGCTGACCTCTACGACGCGATGGTCGACCGCTTTCCGAGCGCTTCGAGCTATGCGGTTGCCTTGGCTTACCGGGTTCGGTTTGTAATGCAGTTCAATGCCCGTGAGGCGATGCACATGCTGGAACTTCGATCGTCGCCGCAGGGTCATGAGGAATACCGGCGAGTGGCGCAGGAAATGCACACCCTCATTGCTGGGCAGGCCGGGCATCGGGTCATCGCCGAAATGATGAAGTTCGTCGACCATCAGACCTACGACCTCGAACGTCTCGATGCCGAGCGTCGGGCCGAGCAACGGCGCGACTCGCGCCCGCAGTAGCGCAGGACGGGTTCGCCCCGACGCACATCGCGGGGTTGCGTTGCTCCCGGCCGGAACGGGCGACGGAGCGCTCAGCCCCGAAGGCGGCCCCACTTGTGAGCGTAAAGGCGGCCCTGGGCTGAAGTTCCTCATTGAGCGCTGATGCTCTGCCCTCAAGTTCCTTCAACCTTGAGTCGATGTTCACCTCATGACGGTTCACCTTCACACCGACGCGAAACGCCGCCAAGCGCGAATTGAGAGGCTTCACCGGCGCTCCGGGCACGTGTTGCTGGCTATCTTGTGCATTTTCATCGTGACGGCGGGGTTCGTGAACGTGACGAGCCGCGAAGCCGATGCCGGCACCATGTTCAGTCACCGGGTTCGCGCGGGCGACACCCTGACCGCTCTCGCCGTTCGCTATGGCACGACCGTTGGTGACCTGCGTTCTTTGAACCGGGTCCCGGCGAGCGATCTGATTCGCGTCGGCGCAACGCTGCACATCCCACATCCCAACGTCACCGTCGTGTCTGGTGGCCTTCCCGCCCGTCTGGCCGGGAACGCGGAACGGTTGGCGTTGCGCACACATACGCAGAAGTGGGCGAAGAAGAATGGTATTCCGGCCGACCTTCTTGAAGCCACGCTCTGGTTGGAATCGGGGTTCAACCAAAGCAAGGTCTCTAAAACCGGGGCCATCGGGGTTGGGCAGTTGATGCCGAAGACATCCGCATTCATCGCGAGTTCTCTGATCGGTCGCAACCTCGACCCGGGCGAGGCCGAAGACAACATCCGGATGAGCGCCCGCTATCTCTGGTACCTCCTGAAGATGCATGACGGCGATGCCACGAAGGCCCTTCAGGCCTATTACCAGGGGCAGGGTTCTATCCGGTCAAATGGGTTGTATCTCGATACGGTGCAGTACGCGCGGAATGTGCAGGCGCTGCGGAAAAAGTTCCAGTAGCTGGTTTCGCTGACGCCTGCAGGAACGGATCCGAAACACAACAGAAACCGGGATGGCATGAAACGGAAATGTTTCTACGGCATGGTGTAAGACAAAATTCGCCTACGTAGGAAGCGCTCTCACATGACTCCCCTAGTTACGCCAGTGTTGGCCGAGATTGACGCAGGTGCGACCGCCTGGGTGCTGGTGTCCGCTGCGTTGGTCCTGTTTATGACCCCAGGACTGGCCTTCTTCTATGCCGGTATGGTCCGGTCGAAGCATGCGTTGGGCATGCTCATGCAGAACTTCTTCGCTATCGGAATCATCAGCGTCCTGTGGGCCCTGGTCGGATTCTCGCTGGCCTTCGGCGACGGGGGTGGATGGATCGGCGACTTCTCGATGATTGGGCTCAAAGGTCTCGGGCAAGCCTCTGCATCCCTGCCGGGTTATGTGGGGGACTTTGGACTCGTGATACCCGTCATAGCGTTTGCGGCCTACCAGATGATGTTTGCCGTGATTACACCCGCGCTCATCACGGGAGCGACGGCGGACCGCCTCAAGTTCAGTGCGTACGTGCTGTTCATCAGCGTGTGGCTGATCCTCGTCTATGCGCCCATTGCTCACTGGGTGTTCAGTCCGACCGGTTGGTTGTTCAAACGGGGTGCGCTCGACTTTGCTGGCGGCGCGGTCGTACACATCAATGCGGGAATTGCCGCCCTGGCTGTCGTTCTCGTGATCGGCAAGAGACGCAACTGGCGTAAGGAACCGATGCCCCCGCACTCGCTGCCACTGACGCTGCTCGGAACGGGAATTCTCTGGTTCGGTTGGTTTGGCTTCAACGCTGGCTCTGCCTTGGGCGCGAATGGCCTTGCGGCCCAGGCGTTCATGAATACGCACCTTGCTGCAGCGGCAGCCATGTGCAGCTGGCTTGTTGCCGAAAGGGTCAAAGGCGGCCATGCCACGACACTCGGCGCCGCTTCCGGAGCGGTGGCGGGCCTTGTCGCCATTACTCCGTGCGCCGGATTCGTCGGCGGTCTTTCGCCTTTGGTAATCGGTGGACTGGCGGGTGCGATCTGCTACCTCGCCCTGAGCCTGAAGACCCGGTTCGGATTCGATGATGCCCTCGACGTGGTCGGCGTCCACCTCATTGGCGGCATCCTTGGATCCTTGCTGGTCGGGGTATTCGCCGACACCAAGATCAACAGTCTCGGAGCCGACGGGCTGTTCTTCGGCGGCGGCTTCTCACTTCTGGGAAAGCAGCTACTCGCTACGACTGTGACGCTGGTCTATTCGGGAGTCGTCACGTTTCTGATCGCCAAATCGATCGACAAAACGATCGGCATGCGGATCAGCGAGGAAGACGAAAACACGGGCTTGGACCTTTCGCAGCACGCCGAAACCGCCTATTCATTCGGCGGTCGCCTTTAACGCGCCTGGAGTCGGGCGTTAAGGTGACGCGGCACGTGCTCGTCACTTGCGCAACCGTCGCATGAGCGCGAAATGATCGCCAACCCGTTTCTGGTACCTATCTCCAAGTCTCCTGAGGAGCAGAAAATCACACGATGAAACTAATCACCTCCATTATCAAACCGTTCAAACTCGATGACGTGAAGACCGCGCTTCGAGAGGCGGGTGTGCAGGGAATGACTATCTCGGAGGTGCAGGGCTTTGGGCGGCAGCGTGGCCATACCGAGGTGTACCGCGGTCAGGAGTACACGATCGACTTTGTCCCGAAAACTCGTGTCGAGGTGCTCGTCGATGACGACGAAGTAGACGCCGTGGTCGAGGTGCTGGTCAGTTCGGCTCGAACCGACAAGATTGGCGACGGGAAGATCTGGGTGACCGACGTGGCCTCGGTTGTACGTATCCGAACCGGGGAGCGAGATCACGACGCCATCTGACGACAGTCGAAGTAAGGCTCCTCTGGCCCTTGACCTTTTCATTGCCAGGCGCGCTGATCTTATTGACCGTGGGCGTGAGTACAACTCGGCCCGACAACTGATAGGCGAACTTACGGAGTTGACCTTCGGGTTTATCGCGTCTGTCGCCTCCACTGTCGTTTGGAAACCGGGATGGTCGCTGATGGCGGTCGGTGGGACCGGCCGCGGTCAGCTGTGCCCGGGAAGCGACATCGACCTTCTGCTGGTTCATCCAAAAAAAGCCGGGGACGCCACGATCCGATCGTTGAGTGAAGCACTCTGGTACCCCTTCTGGAACGCCGGCCTGAAGCTCTCTCCATCGGTGCACTCCGAGGCGTCGGCTCTCGACCTCGCAGATCTTGAGGTGCTTACGGCCGTTGCCTGGCTCGACTCGTGCTTCGTGGCCGGCGACCCTGGAACGGCACGATCGTTTGGGGAAGCGGCCCTTGCCCAGTGGAGGGTCAAGGCCAAGAAGTACCTTCCCGAACTGCTCCAAATGACTGCAGATCGTCACGCGAAGCACGGCGAGGTCGCCTTCCTTCTTGAACCTGACCTGCGCGATGGTCGGGGAGGTCTTCGGGATGTCCATGTGCTCAGCTTCATCGAGCGGAGCGCCCACCCCGCGGTCAGCGGTGCCATGGAACGACCGGTCGCCGAGCTTGACAATGCGCACAACGCACTCCTGAGGGTTCGCGGTGAGTTGCATCGACATACCGGGCGACCCAACAACCGCCTGCTGCTCCAGGACCAGGACGCTGTCGCCGAGGGCCTCGGCATGGCATCGGCCGACGCCTTGATGTCGGTGGTTTCGGCGTCGGCAAAGACGATTGCGTGGTGTACGGAGGAATCTCTCAGGCGTCTGTCCGACGCGCTGAACAAGCGCTTCGCCTCGCGTTTCGGACGCCCCATGAAGGTTGCGCCGAATCTTGCCGTCCAGAGTGGCGAGATCGTCTTGGGCGACGACGCCGACCCGCGAACCGACCCCACACTGCTGCTTCGGACGGCGGCCGCCGCAGCCTTGAACCGTGCGGCGATTTCCCGGGAAACCCTGAGGCGCCTGGCCGACGAGGCCGCGATCATGCCGGACCCCTGGCCGGAAGTTGCGCGAAATGCTCTCGTCGCGGTTCTCGGGGCTGGGCAGGACATGCTGCCGGTGATGGAGGCATTGGACCACTACGACCTGCTGTCGAGGGTTCTTCCGGAGTGGTCGGCGGTTCGAGCGAAGCCCCAACGCAATGCCTATCACCGGTTCACCGTCGACCGTCACCTCTGCGAGACGGCGGCGAACGCGGCAGATCTGGTCCGACGGGTTGGTCGCCCCGATCTTCTCCTGATTGGGGCGTGGTTGCATGATCTCGGCAAGGGCTACCCGGGTGACCACACGGACGTCGGCATCGAGTTGATGAGGGTGATCGGGGCCCGGATGGGTTTCGGGCCGTCCGATGTCAACGTTCTCGTTGACCTCGTGCGGCACCATTTACTGGTTCCCGACGTGGCGACCCGCCGCGATTTGAGTGACTTGGGCACGATCGCCCACGTGGCTGCTGCCGTGAAGGACGTCGACCGTCTGCAACTGCTGCGTACACTTACTGAAGCCGACAGCCTGGCTACCGGGCCAACCGCGTGGAGCGGCTGGAAGGCCCGTCTGTGTGACGAGCTGGTTTCCCGGACCGAAGCTGTGCTCTCGGGTAGAAGGCCGCCGGAGCCGGTGTCGCCACTTGGGCCGGGCAGCGAAGCAATGTTGACCGAGGCCCGTGCGTCGGGGCGGCTTGTGCTTTCGGTCGACCCTGTCGAAGAGGGCGTCGTGTCGCTGGTCGCTGCCGACCGGCCCGGGCTGTTCGCGTTGGTAGCCGGCTCGCTCTCGCTGCACGGCGTAGATGTGGTGTCTGCTGATGTTTGGACCACCGACGACGGTTACGCCGTCGACGTCCTGCGTGTCGGGCGCCGCATCGGCGGTGAGACAAACTGGCTGAAGGTCGCCAAGACAATGAACGGTGCCATCGAGGGCACCGTCGACCTGGAGGTTGACCTGGCCAAGCGGGTTGCGTCCTACAGCAACACCAGTACGGATCGTCAAGCCCGCCACCTTGCGGCGAAACCGGCCGTGTTTGTCACCGATGAAATTCAGGATCTCGCGACGGTCGTCGAAGTGCGCGCTCCCGATGGCATCGCGCTCCTGTATCGGGTAACCCGTGTCTTGAGTCGACTTGGTCTTGACATCACGTCAGCGAAGGTCAGCACACTCGGGCACGAGGTGGTGGATGCGTTCTCGGTCGTGCGACTACGGCCCGACGGTACCCGCGGCAAGGTCGGCGGGGAAGCCGATGCCGCGGAGATCAGCGCGGCGATCCTTGATGAACTGGCTCGGCCCAGGTGATGGACATGGCCGAATTGCCAAACCTGTCAAACCTGTCAAACCTGTCATAGCTATCGTGCATGCTTGGAGCATGCGGATCGCAGCAATCGGCGACGCCCACCTTGGGCGAAGTGCCACCACAGCCATCACGGGCGAGGGAGTGAACCAACGCGAATTCGATTTCGAGTTGTCGATGGAAGCGGCGGTTGGCGGAGCGCTCGACCAGAAACCGGACCTGGTGATCTGGCTGGGTGACGTCTTTGATCACCCCCGCCCGAATTACAGGAGCTTTCGCGTCGCAATGCAGGCGCTGGCCAAGGTCCGGTCGCACGGCATCGGGCTCGTCGCAATCAGCGGAAACCACGACACGCCACGGTTACCGGGCGTCGGCAACCCCTATGCGGTTCTTGCGGATGCGTTCCCGGAGTTCCACTTCGCCTACCGCATGGAGTACGAGGCGTTTGATCTGCCGGGGCTGCGGGTTCATGCGGTGCCGCAGACCAAGACGTCGGAGGACACGCTCGATGCGTTGCACCAAGCGACCGCCAAGCGTTCGCTCGACCGCGTGAACCTCTTGATCACCCATCCGCTTGTGCACAGCGTCGAGCGGCGTTACGCCGACATGAACGAGATCGAGATCGACGACCGCGAACTGCAGTCCGATCTTGTGCTGCTCGGTCACTACCACACCTACTGTGCGGTTCCCGATCGCCGTAACGTTTGGTACGCCGGTTCGACCGACACGTTTTCCTTTGCCGATGATCCCCACCGGGCCAAGGGCTTCGTGGTTCTCGACACCGATACCGGTGTTTGCCGTCACATGGGACTCGCCGGCCAACGGCAACTGGTTACTCCCAACCCCGTCGATGCGTTCGGCCGCAGCCCGACGGAGTTGTCCGACGAGATCATTCAGCGGTTTGCCTCGGTGCCAGCAGGGTCGGTGGCGCGACTCACCCTTGAACACATTGAGCCCGACGTGTACCGACTCCTCGACCTCCAGGGGATAATTGGGGAGGCCAAACACCTGTTGCATGTGAAGTTGGAACCGCATTTCGTGTCTACAACGCACCTGGTTGAAGATCTTCCCGAGTTGGCCAACATTGGGGCACGCTGGAATGACTATGTCGCAACGCAGCAGTACGACGACCTCGACCCCGACCGGCTCCGCCAAACCGGAATGGATTACCTCGAGCGGGCCATCGATGCCTCCATCGATCCCGGTTCGGCGGATTGATCTGATGTCGAAGGTCCTGATCGTCAGTCCGGTGACCGCGGCTTCCGCTCGACGCCGTGCACCAGCGGCCTTCCCTACACTTGGTGCAGAGCCCGTCTAGTGCAGATCACGTCGCTCTCGTTGCGGAACTTCCGCGTCTTCGCGTCGCTCGACTTGGAACTGCCCCCCGGTCTGGTGGGGGTCTACGGCCCGAACGGATCCGGGAAGTCGAGCCTGCTCGAAGCGATCCTCTGGGCCCTCTACGGACGCGCCCGGACCGGTAAGGCGGAAATCCGAACCTCCGGTTCGAGCGGCGAGTGCTCGGTCGAATTGGCCTTTGTCCACGAGGATCATGAGTACCTGGTCCGACGGTCCATCTCGGGCGTGAACTCAACGGTGAAAGCGAGGGTCGAGATAGGAGGGCAGACCGTCGCTGACGGTCCAACCGAGGTCGGTCGGTTTCTACGGTCGACACTTGGCATGGAGGAGTCCGCATTCCGCTCCTCGGTGTTTGCGGAGCAGAAGCAGTTGTCGGCATTCAGCGACGCAACTCCTGAGACCCGCCGAAGGCTCGTGCTCCAGTTGTTGGGCATCACGCCCATTGAGAAAGCTCGCGACGCGGCGCGTGCCGACACGCGCGCCAGGCGTTCTGACCACGAACGGCTACTCGCGCTGCTCCCTGATCTTGGAGCGCTCGACGAGCGGCTCCGTCTCGCGGAGCTGGCCCGGTCTGAAGCATTCGATCATCTCGATAGAGCTACGGTGAGCCAACAGGCGGCCGAGGCTGTGCTGACTGAAGTAGACGCGTCGGTGCGCCAACTGGAGTCTGTGCAATCGACTCACGCGTTAGTGACGCAAAAAGGTAGGGCGGCACGGGCCGAACGCGACCGTGCCGCAATCGCTCTCGAACGGCTCACAAGTGCGGCCGATGGGCTTCGCCGTGCCTCCTCACAGCTTGAGGACATGGGGCCGGGTCGGTCCCTGCAGGCCCTCGAGAACGACCAGACACGGGTGACGCTGCTCGAACGATACGAAGACGCTGAACGCAGCCTGCGAACCGGACCGGCAACGGTGACGAACGATCTCGGCGTGTCGTTGCGTCGGGAGATGCATGACCTTGAGGCCGAGGTATCCGAGCTTCGTCACGCTGCTTCAGCGGCCGCCGGAGAGCTCGCAGCTGCGGCCGCAACGATGACATCGGCCACCGATGGGGCGACCCGGGCGAAGGAGGCGGTGTCGAGGTCATCGACGCTCACCGCCGAAGC
>JANMZO010000476.1:0-3576 GCA_031383405.1 Acidimicrobiia bacterium
ACAGACAGAGTGGAAGAAGACACAGTGAAACCTGTCAGTCTTTGGTGATCTTGTCCTTGACTTGGTCGACCCAGCCTTCGACCTTGTCCTTGGCGTCCTCAAGATGCTCCTTGATCTTCCCGGCCGCTACGTCAGCCTTGCCTTCCGTCTTCAGGTGCTTGTCGCCTGTGAGGTCACCCACTGCCTGTTTGATCTTGCCCTTGGCCTGATCGAGATTCTTGTCCATGATGCTCCCTTCGCAATTCGGCCCCGGAGTTGAGAAGCCGTGTCATCCCATCTACACACCGACCCCCGTTTGTCGGCCAGAGCCAAACGTCCTGATTGTTTCCTCGCGGGTCCCGCCCCAGCGTTGGTAGAGATGACCTGCGTGCCATCGACCGTTCCGACGAACTCCCAGACAGGCCGACCGCTATGTTCCGAAGATCTCGTGAGTGATCCCAGGGACTCGCTGCACCAGGGGAATTCGTCGCGCCGGGCGCGTCACCGTCCACCTTCGCAACAGCCTGTTGCACCCGCCCGGCGGCGCCGAGGACGAACCAGCGTTGTTCGGCGTAAACGCTTCGATGAGTGGGTATGACGGAACATGGTGACGCACTAGCGTGACGCGACCATCGGGCACGGTGACGTTTCTGTTCACGGACGTGGAGGGCTCCACGAAGTTGTGGGCGGCCGACAGGGGCCGCGATGTCGGCGTCGTTGCTGGTCCACGAGGCAATCCTGCGAGCGGCGATCGAGGGCAACGGCGGGTACGTGTTTACGACGGCGGGTGATTCGTTTTGCTGCGGCGTTCGCCCGCGCGCCGGACGCGGTGCGCGCCGCAACCGAATCACAACGCGCGCTTACCAACGCGGCCTGGCCCGGCCCAATGCTACGCGTACGTATGGGTTTACATCTCGGTGAGGCCGAAGAACGCGGCGGCGACTATTTCGGGCCGGTCGTGAACACCGCGGCACGCGTCGAAGCGGCCGGTCATGGTGGGCAGGTGTGGATCACCGAACCGGTGCGAATCGCGGCAGGAGTGACCGACGTGACCGATCTTGGTCTGCGTACGTTGCGTGACGTGGCCGAGCCGCTCCGGCTATTCCAGCTCGGTGTCGGCACGTTCGCCGCGTTGCGGGTTGTGGATCCGTCGATGTCGAACCTGCCCGTTCGCCCGACCCGGTTGATCGGCCGCGACGAAGAGCTCGGTCGTGTCCGTGGCCTGCTCGGCGAGAGCCGACTCGTGACACTGACCGCGGTCGGCGGGTCAGGCAAAACCCGCCTCGCCGGCGCCCGCATGCGGCCGGGTACCGCGGCTGCGAGCGCGTCACGGCCCCCGAAGTGACAGTGCACGGCGCCCGGTCGACGCTGGCGTCGCGCATGATCTTGCGAGGCGTCCCCGGTCTCGACATTGACATCCATCGAGATGTAGGTGAGTATCCGAACATCGACATCCGTCCATGTCCCGCATCCAGCTCGCCCTCAACGTCGCCGACCTCGACGAGGCGATCGTCTTCTCCTCCAAGATCTTCGGCACCGAGCCCGCAAACGGTCCGTGACGGTATGCCAACTTCGCCATCGCTGAACCGCCACACAAACTGGTGCTCATCGCCGGTGGAGGTGCCGTGGGGTCGCTCAACCATCTCGGCGTCGAGGTGGAGAGCACCGACCTTGTGAAGCAGGCCACCGCACGCTTCGAGGAGCTCGGTCTGCCGATCGAGGTCCAGGACCAGATGTCGTGCTGCTGCGCCGTGCAGGACAAGGTCTGGGTGTCAGGTCCCGACACGAAGTGGGGGTTCTACACCGTGGTGGCCGACGCCGCCGCCATGGTGCCCGCGGTGCGTGCTGCCGCACCGGGGCCGATTCGGCCGCGGTTCAGGTCAGCGTCGGCGCTGGGTCGACTTCAGCCTGCTGCTGAGATGACCCTCGCCGTCACGTCGCACGGAGCACGTCTGCCCGGCCAACGGTCCGCGCCGACGGTCCGGGCGCCCGAGGTCTCGGCTCGCAGACCAACCCAGTGCGCGACCACCGGGTGACGTGATGGCATCGGGCGCCGTTCGTCTCGACCGGTCACTGCAGGCTCGGCTCGGCATGCTCGGCCTTCTCACCATCGTCGCCTACGGGTCCTGGTACTACGGCTTCGGCGTCCTCCTCGACGATCTCCGCACCCAGCTGCATTCCTCGGACCGTGTCCTCACTGTCGGGTTTGGGCTCGCCGAACTGCTCACCGGGGTGCTCGGCATCGCCGCGGGCCGGGTGCTCGACCGACGCGGAGTGCGCGTCGTGTTCGGTGCCGGCGCGACCGCCGGGGCGGGGTTGCTGTGGCTGTCGTCGATAGCCTGTGGGCCGTGGATGTTCGCGTTGTTGTTCGGCTCGGCGGGCGGCGTCATCGGCGCCACCGGCTTCTACGCCATGACCCAGTCCATCGCAGCGCGCCTCGCTCCCGGCAGGGAGGCGGTGTCGATCGCCCGGCTCACCGTCTGGGGGGCGTTCTCCTCACCGCTGTTCATCCCTGGCACCGGCCTCGCCAACCGCTGGTGGGGGTGGCGCACCACACTTCGCATCGATGCCGTGCTCGTCGGCGTCGCGTTCGGTGCCGCCATGGCAGTCATCGACCGGACCCGCGCCACGAGCTCGCCGCTCCCGTCGGCGTCGCCGATCACCGCCGTTCGAACCGCGTTCGCCGTCCCGATGATCCGCCGCCTCGCCCTGTCGGCATGCGCCGCGACCGCTGGGATGGCGATCCTGCTCGTCTACCAAGTCCCCCTCCTCGTGGCCGCCGGCCTCAGCGCCACCTTCGCCTCCACCCTGGCCGGCGCCCGCGGGTTCGCCCAGCTCCTGGGACGCCTCCCCCTGTCACGAATCATCACCCGGTACGGCGTCCGACCCAGCCTCCGCGCCGCCCGAGCGATGCTTGCCCTCGGCTGCCTGCTCGTCATCGCCAGCGGACATACGTTCCTGGCATTCGTGTACGTCATAATCGCTGGCGCGTCCATCGGTGCCATGTCACCACTCGATGGCATCTACGCAAGACAGTCGCTCCCACCCGAGGACCTCGGCACGCTCATGGGATCCATCGCGCTGCTCACCGGCATCGCCGGAGCACTCGGACCGTTCCTCGCCGCCGTGCTCGTCGACACCACCGGCCACCGCTCCAGCGCAGCCTTCCTCGCCGCAGCGTGCGCCACCGTTGGCGCACTGACCCTGTCCATCCCTCAGCCACTGCCACGGTAGGGGCCACCACGGCCATCCTGGACCGCACGGCCATCGCACCGTGAACGCCCGACACCCACATGACCGGATTCACTCGCCGTTCACTGAGCCAATCGGAGTCGAGTGACTAGCGTGGACGGGATGAACGACCTGCACGCACGAGCTGCACGCCACGCCGCGCTGGGCGATCCGGTGCGCCTCGCCATGATCGACGAGCTCAGCCGTTCGGACCGATCCCCCATTGAGCTGCGCCAGCTCGTCGGCATCGAATCCAACCTCCTCGCGCACCACCTCGACGTCCTGGAGAACGTCGGACTCATCAACCGCACACGGTCCAGTGGAGACGGACGCCGTCGCTACGTTCACCTGTTGCGCGCGGAGCTG
>JANMZO010000073.1:0-1879 GCA_031383405.1 Acidimicrobiia bacterium
GGTGGCCGACCCGCGGTGCGAGTCGGCCGTCCAAGGACTGCCGATCAACCGATGGAGGAGAGTTCCCGTTCGATCGCCATGAGTTCTTCTTTCGTGCCCTGTACCTTCGGGCCGGTGAACCACTTCTTCGCTGAGGCCATCCACCAGATACCCACAAACAACCCGATTCCACCGACCACCGGAAGGGTGAGGTTCGCCGTCTCCCATTTGTTCCACGGAACAAACTGCGGCAGGAATCCGGTGATGCAGATGACCCCGACGTAGACAACGGCGAACCAGCCGACCAACTTGGACTTCGAGCCCAGGTTCCACGGCCCGGGCACAAAGTCGGGGTTCCGGAGCCGCAGGAACACGGGAATGATGTAGCTGATGTAGAGACCGATGACACACATGAGCGTGAGAGCGAAGAACGCGACCGGGACCGACTTCTTGGTCGAGATCAACGTAAGGGCCCCGGCGATCGCGGAAAGCACCACACCGAGCCACAGCGAGTTCGTCGGCGTGCGCGTGCGGGGGTTGATCCGGTGCCACAGGGACGAGCCGGGGAGGCCATTGTCGCGGGAGAAGGCGTAGATCATTCGGCTGTTGGCCGTAACGGAAGCCATGCCGCAGAAGAACTGGCCGACCGTTGCGATGATCACGAGGATTTCACCAAGCGTGCCGGTGATCGCCTTTGTGAAGACAAGCGCGCCGGCCAGAATTCCTCCGGCGGCGATTTCGTCGTATTTCCCCTTCGGAATGGCTATCAACATGGCAAGGTTCATTGCGAGTGCCGCGATGGCGGAAATGTAGATGGACCGGACGATCGCCTTCGGAGCACTCGTCGCTGCGCCGTGGGTCTCCTCGCTCACGTGAGCGGAAGCATCGAAGCCGGTGATCGTGTACTGAGCCAGCAGAAGCCCGATGAGACCGACGTAGAGACCTGAACCCGGGAAGCTCCACCCGGTGCCGTTCTTGAAGTCGAAGATCCCCGTTGTACCCGTCCGGTTCTTCCCGGCAGCCAGGAGCGCGACGACAATCACGACCACGCCACCGACGTGCCACCACACGCTTATGTCGCCGAGTTTCTTCACCAGGTCCACGCCGAACGTGTTCAACAGCCCGTGGATCACGAGAAGAAGCAGGTACGTGACGTAGACCGTCCACTTTGTCGGGCGAAGGCTGTCCCATCCGAGCAACTTGAAGGAATAGAGGACGTAGTTCGCCAGCGCCCAGTCAACCGAGGCGATCACGCCGATCTGGCCGACCAGATTGAACCAACCGGTGAACCAGGACCACCGCGCCCCGTTGTTTCTCGCCAGCTTCGCGGACCAGTAGTACAAGCCCCCGGCGGTTGGGTACGCAGAACAGATTTCACCCATCGAAGCGCCAACCGCCAAGGCCCCGATGCCGACAATGACCCACCCGAGAATGATGATCCGAGGGCCTCCGGCGAACATGCCGAGCGAGAAGCTCGTCAGTGCACCCGCGAGAATCGAGATGATCGAAAACGAGATGGCGAAGTTCGAGAAGGTCCCCATTCCCCGATGGAGTTCCTGGGCGTACCCCAGTTCGTGCAATCGCTCGGTATCGGCATTTACGGTGTCTTCTTTCACGGTTTCCCCCGGCGTTTGGTGGATTGAACACAGCGGCCCCGTGGTCGCGGAGGTTGCTGTGGGGCACTTCATACCACGCCGCCCCTCCGCCCGCTCGGGCGACCACCGCGACCTGCGGAAGTTCGTCAATCCGAACGGCCGCGAGGTACAGACCGGAAACGGACAACCACCGACAAACCTGCGGTCGCAGACGACGACCGACAAACCTGCGCCGGGAGGCACCGCTACAGTCGGGAAGCCAACCGCTTCTTGAGAAGATAGAGAAGGCCACCGACAACGACCAC
>JANMZO010000086.1:0-38996 GCA_031383405.1 Acidimicrobiia bacterium
ACGAAGGCGAAACCGCCACCGCCAGGTCGACCGGTCGGGAGTACCCGAGATACTGCGAATGGCTCGCGCTCAGAACTGATCCACTCAGGTAGGCAACGAGAACCGCCAGAATCGGCACCTGCAGCGCGAACAGCGCAGCCACGCCCACAACTGAGGCCGCGGGAAACCAGATCCGCACCCCCCGGACATGGAGTGGACCGAGCCGAATGGCGCGCACCGTACCCGTCATTCCGTGCCGCTGTATGAACAGCGGCTCGACCCGCGAGAACTTCGCATGACGGAGCAGCTGCCGAAACGTGACGCGCTCATCCGGATGCGTGACGAGACGGTCGTCGACAAAGTTCCATGTGACCCCACTCGCCGCCAGCCGAAGACCGAGATCGGTGTCTTCGCGGAACGGGTACGGCCACGATTCCTCGAACCCTCCCACGGCGAGAAACGATTCGCGTGAGACGAGCAGACACGCAGCTAGAAAGCCCCCGGCGACAAGGCGCTGGACCCGACGCCACCGCCAACTCCCATTCTCAGCGCGCTTATCACTGACGATCGAGAACTCCAGCGCTTCGTTGGTCGAACGGGTCGTCGCAAATCGACCGGCCGCCTCAAGCGCCGGTGCGCCGATCGCGACGTCGTCGTCGATGAACAGGACCCACGGGCCCGATGCCGATCGGGCCCCGAAATTCCTCGCAGCGGAGGGTCCTTTGGCGGGGCCGCGCACGACGTTCGTCATACGATGAACCGACTCGGAGAGCAGCGGTTCAAACGCCTTGACGACCGCCCCCGAACCCGTGTCGTCGACAACCACGATCTCGATGTCGGAACCGACCAGAACACGGACCGACCGCACCAGCGCCACCGCCAGCTCATGACGCACCGAGGGGATGACGACCGAGAACCCACCGGGTAGCGGGAAAAGTGACGCGTCCACGCCTGTCAACCTACTGGCGCGGTCCACGGGTGCCGGATCCTCGGGTGCCGGATCCACGGGTCATGGGCCACCCGGTCATGGACAGGCCGGTCATCGGCCACCAAGTATTCCCGAACGGATCGCGTCGGGGTATGACCCGTCGTTCCAGGCATCGGGTTCGAAGTAGGAACCTTCCGCCCACTCGTTGAGCGCAAATACGCCAACCAAACGCGCACCGCTCGAAGCGGACGCGCGAGTCCAACGTTCAATCACGTCAGGAGTCAGTCCCTCCATCACCGTGCCGGCTTTTGCATTCCGTGGCGTGTTGTCCCACCCGACAAGAACACCCGGACAGAACCGACTGTCGTTCTTCCGCTGAGTTTCCTGGTCGCGCAGGACCTCCGGCAGATCAAGCTGCAGCCGACGCGGCCCTCTGCTCGTGCGGACACGTTTTGCGACTTTCCGGATCAGACTCTCCCTCGTAGCCTTGGCCGGGATCGGGAGGAGCTTCTGCAACCGACCGGGCTTCACAAGCGAACGTACGTAATACGACGAGGGGAAGGGCGTAACGAAGTGTGCCCACTCAGGACCCGGATCGTCGGGGGCATGTTTGAAACCGAGGAGGCTGGCATTCTGACTCGATTCCAACTGCAGCAGGAAGCGTTTCAGCTCGGGGTCGTCGCCATCACGGTAAACGCCGAACAGGGGCTTGCCGCCGACCCGGAAGTAGTTCGCATGCGAAAACGCACCAGCGAGAAACGCGGTGTGACTGCGTGTGTCGGCGTCGTCGTACCTCTGTTCCAGGATCACTGAGGAATCCGACGAAAACCACGTTCGCTTCCACGACTCATTGACCCAGCAGAGAAAAACCGGCAGTTCGGAATGCTGGAGCAAGGTGTCGACACCCACAGCGAGCGGGCGCTGGCCGGTGAACCAGTAATGGTAGATGGCCAGCGAACTGAATCCAAGGTCACGAGCGAAGCGTGAGATCTGTCGAACCGTCTCGGGATTCGACAGGTCGTAAAGCCCAAGCGCGGTCGGGATCTTCGGCTGACGATGGCCAGCGTATAGGGGACGGGCACTGAGGGTCGTCACCCAGTCGGAGAATCCCGGTCCCCACGCGCTGTCGTTGTTCGTGTCGCGATGGAACTGCGGGAGCACATACGCAAAGAACGCGGTTGACGGGTCAGGACCCTGGTCGTTGGAGGGTGGAGGGTTCATGGGAGCGGAGCATCTTTCAGCAGGGACGGATCAATGTTGTGCGGTGGCGAGGCCATGAGAAACGTTCAGTTCGGCTCGACGGGCAGGAACCGGTCCGTTACCTTCGCGGCCAACGCATAAACGGAACGACGGTCATCGGAAGTCAGCCCGAAGAAGAAGAGCAGTGCCGCAGCCATGGGTGCCGCAGCGAAACGAACGACCGGATTCCGGGCGAAGGCCACATCAACGGTCGCCAACCCGACGAACGGGAGACAGATACTCCACATGCGAAGTGTCGTCGACAACCAGAATCGCGAGTTTCGCCCACTACGGAAACGGCCGGGGAACCCAGAGATACCGTAGATGGCGAGCGAACTGAAACCGCCGATGACCGTGCCTATGGCCACACCCTTCGCTCCGAACCGGTAGCCCAGAAACACGCTCGCCGTGATATTGACGACCGCCTCCACCACCGCTGCGGCGCGGGTGATGAAGTGGTTGTCACCGTTGAGCGAATACAGGGCCAAAGGAGCGGGCAGCTGTCTGATCATTGTGGTCGACAGAAGAAGAACGGTCGACGTGATGGCGGCATTGCCCAAGGACCTCCCACCGAGAATGCGTAAGGTGAAGGGGGCGACGAGCATCAT
Organism: Acidimicrobiia bacterium; assembly: GCA_031383405.1. Classification (GTDB taxonomy): domain Bacteria; phylum Actinomycetota; class Acidimicrobiia; order Acidimicrobiales; family JANYDT01; genus JANMZO01. The sequence continues at coordinate 2,755 of JANMZO010000086.1, forward strand.
CGCGACCGCCATCGCCAAGATCCCTCCGCTCGAAAGCCGGTACATCGCTTCAAGCAGCTTGGAGCTGTCGTGCTGTGACTTGATCGCAAGAGCGGGGATGAGCGGAAGAAGCAGACCTCCGAGAACCGTCACCACCAAACCGTTGAGTTGGCTGGCCAAGGAGTAGGAACCGAGGCTTGTGTGATCGGTCATGCTCACGATTATCGGGTCGGCGCCGGTGATCACCGTGGTGGCCGCCATCCAGACGAAAAGTGTGATGCTCTGCGGAGTCTTCTTCGTGTAACTGCGAACCTTGCGTGGCCGCCTCAGACACCTAAGGCCGCGCTCCCTCACCACCGTGAACATCGAAAGCAGGAACGTCACCAAGAGACCGAACGCAAGGGCCAAAGCCACGCCAGGCGCGCCGAATCCCATGAACGCCAACGCAATCGCAACGCCCACCGAAACGAGCCGGGAAATCACCTGTACGGTACCGGCGCTACCAACCCTCCCGGTCCCGTTCAGATAACCCATCAACGCCGCCGACGGCAAGGACACGCAACTCGCCACGCCCAAAATCAACAGCGAGCGGTCGAACGCACGGTATTCATTCGGGGCGACCGAACTGAACAGCGTGCGTCGGGCCGCGAACACCGTGAAGAACCCGACCAGGGCCAGCACCCCATGGAACGCGAGTATCCAGAAGGCCCGGGAAATCTCAACGTCAACGGCATCGTCTCCCCGTTGGTGAACGGCCACCTGGCGGGACGTATCGGCCTGGATTCCGAACTCCGCGAGGGCCACGTAGCCGGTTACACTCAACGCAAGCGAAAGCAGGCCGTAACTATCGCCACCGATCTTTCTGATGAGGATGGGCGTCGAAACCGCAGAAAGAACCACGAGCGCGGCCGACTTGAAGGTGTTCAGCGCTCCTTCTCTCGCCACCCGCGCCATCAAGTTGGCCGAAGGCTCCGGTCGGACCCTCATGGCGAGCAGATGATCTCGGCAACGCTCCGACGGCTCCACCGGGCATCGCTCAACAGGTTGGACACGGGCCCCTCCGCCGTCTTGGTGTCGGAGCGGGCCCGACGAGCGTCGACCGCGGCGCCGATGGCTTGGGCAAGCGAGGCCGGGTCACCATCGGAGAACGTCTTGTGGAGCTGGTGACCGGAAAGTTCTTTTCCCATCGCCGTCTGGTTCGACGCAACCATTGACTTTCCTAGGCTGCACCCTTCAAAGAAGACACCGGACAAATCCGTGGCATAGGCGTCGGCCCGGTGAGCGAACACCAGAACGTCACAGGCGTTCACGACGCCCAGGTACTCATAGCGGCTGAGTGATCCTTGGAGAACCTGAAGATTCGCGCCCGGTCGAGCGATGAGCCGGTCGGCGGCTCCCTGGGTTTCACGACGACCGTCGGATGGATGGGACTGAATGAGAAAGTGGATATCCCCGCGGTCACCCAACCGTTGAACGGCGTCGACCGCCACATCGAATCCTTTCCCGTAGGTCGACACGCCAAGCACTCCGACCACCACGCGACCGGCGGGAACCTCAATCGGCTCATGGGTCAGATCACTGACCGGGAGCGGGACGAGTTCAGCGGTGAAACCCGGCAGTGCCGCGTTGTCAGGGCTGTGAGCAACGACTCGCACATCGGTACAGTTTCGCAGTAGCCGAGACGCGACCGAGAAGAGCCGTCCGGATTTCTCCGCGGGGCGGTTGTGGACGCACAGCACGACGCGTTCGATCCGGCGTCGGCGAAGCCGGTTGGCGAGCCAAACGGCAGCCCCCAACCCGATCGAGTTCTCGGGAAACGTGTTGAGAAGCACGACCCGGCGGACGGTGCTGTTACGCGAACACAAGCGACGCACCGTGTTGACGAACATATCGAAATTGCCGAGAACCAGACCGGCTGCGACCCGGACCCGAACCGGAAGCGAACGGGAGCTTCTGAACAGGAGCTGGTGGTACACGCGAAACGTAGGCTCAACGCGCACACCGGCTATCGGCAACTCGCCCGGAACCGCGGTTCGGTTGGCCAGCAGCAACGATTCGCGGGCACCGTCACCACCGTCAAGACCTTCGGCCACCGAAGTCAGCTCGCGAACCTCCGCCGCAATCGTCTGGAGGTAGCCCAGGTTATGCCCGGCCGGGGACTGAAACGTGTTATCCAGATAGAGAATCGCGTTCAGCGGACACCGACCGGGCTCAATCATTTCTTGATGAGTTCCAATGCACCGAACGTGTACCGGCGCCGGGCGAACCAAATCGGTCGACCCTTCGCCTCCAGGGTAATAGGGCCGGATGGAAACAGACCGTAGCGGGCCGCGTCCTCAAAAAAAGCCTCGACCTCAGACCGCGAGAATATGTTCCACGGCAACCCGAACAGCGGGCTGTTGGACGTGTCTATCTTGTCGGGCCAGTAGTCGAATGACGCGAGAAACGAACCACCCGGCTTCAACACCCGGGCGACCTCGGTGAGCAGTGCGCCCCGGTCAAATCCATGCTCGATCACCGAAACCGCGGTCACGTGATCGAAGGACAAATTTCGGAATGGCGTGCGCATCATGTCGGCTGCGATCAGGTTTGCGCCCTCCGGCGAATGAGCCGGAAAAGCAAGGTCGACCCCATACGCGGCCTGAAACCCCGACTTTGCGAGGATCGCCAGAATCTCCGAACGGAATGCGCCGACATCAAGAACCGACTTCGATTTCTCCGAGAGACCAATCCGGTCGAGCATCCACACCAGGTCCCAACTCTTGCGCGAGTCGCCGACCACCAACTCCGGCGCAAACCGCTTGAGAACCGGTGTATGAACCCATGGACCCCGCGCGAACGACAGCCCCATCGATTTCAGGCGGCGTCGGGCCACGAAATTCTGTCGGTGACTTTTCAATACTTCGCAGGACACGCTTCGATCCACTTCCGGTCATTGTTTTGGGTTTCAAGGGAGGGGCCACATGGCCCATCGAGGATGTACGGTCATCATCGGACCCGTAACCCATATCGGTCACGTGGTGGCTTTTCCACGGTCGCGTGACCGCTGCACATCGTATTCGAAGATCGTCGTGTCGGAGCCGGCACGCGCGAAACGTGCCCTCGTGATGGAAAGGGCCAGCTTTACCGGGAGAAGGGCTACGACGTCGAACCCCGGGCGTTCCCAGGCCGGAGCGTCGGGAAACGCAGCCCGGCGATTGGTGAACGTAAGGGTGTGGCGCGCCCGGAATTCAATCAGACGCGCGACCCGGTGCGGAAAGGTGGCAGGGAAATACGACGGCCAGTCCTTTTCCGGTACAACCATCTTCACCAGCCGGGGCCACTGCAGCGTCCAGACCCGCAGGGCTCGGACCTCCCAGTGTGCAACCCCGTACTTCACCGTCAGTGCCGGCGTTGCGAGTATCGCCACCTGGGCAAGCGGTCGTTCGAGAATCACACCGACATGCACGAACTCCGTGCCGAAGTACCGCGTTACGTCGTGATCCACCCAGATCGACCGACGGATGACCACCGCTCCGATGAAGGTGAGCAGTTGCGAATGCTTGGCGAAGAAGGGAGCTACCGATGTGCCGGTCACCGGTGTTTCCGCAGGATCGATCGGTCCGGCTGTCATCGAACCCGCCAATGGCTCACCTGCAGTGCCCCGTACGCGTCCGTCGAGCAGCAGAACGTCGACCGCAGGATGGGCGGACAGATATGCGAGGATCCTCTCCACCGCGTCAGCGTCGGCCAGATCATCGTCGGTGAACAGCCAGCAGTAGTCTCCCGACGCCAGATGCATCGACATGTCGTAGTCGAAGTCGACCCCGTTGGGCTTTTCCGTTCGATGGACCCGGGCCCCCTTTTCATCGGCCGCACTGAACTTCCCGGTCGTCGAAGACTCAACCACGACAATCTCGACCGGTCGACCCGACGTCTGCCGGGACAGCCGTTCAACCTGATCAACCAGCGCTGCGGGTCGGTCTTTCGAGGCGATACAGATCGAAAGAACGGGCGTTTTTTTCATTGAGGTGCGCTTGGTCAGTCGCCCACAATTTCTATCTCGGGCAACGGGAAGATCAAGCGTCCTCCCTTTCGCAAATACTCCGTTTCCCGTTTGACGATACCCTCGCGGAAGTGCCACGGAAGGACGAGAAGATAGTCAGGATCGCGAGCGCGCATTTCATCCTCGGAGATGATCGGAATCTTGGTTCCCGGCGTCTCACGGCCGAACTTGTCAGGGTTGACTTCCGCAATCGCCGGGACCAGCTCATTGTCGATTCCGCAGAACTGGAGCATCACATTGCCCTTTGTCGAGGCTCCGTAACCCATGATCTCATTACCCGAAGACCGGAGAGTCTTTATCAATGCGCCGAGATCATCGCGATGGCGGTAGACACGGTCTTCGAAGTGTCGGAACGGCGTTGGCGTCGAGAGGTCCATTCGCTTCTCCTGCTCCAGGAGCCAACCGACCAACGGAGCCTCGGCGCCTGATGAGTGCCCCTTCTTCATAGCCGTCACGGCGAAGCTTCCCCCGTTCACACTGTTGAACCGCACAGCGGTGACCTCCATGTCGGCAGCGTCGAGAATTCGCATCACCACTTCAAGGGAGTAGTACTCGATGTGTTCGTGGCAGACGGTGTCGTAGGCATTCGACCGGAGCATCGACGGCATGTACGACTGCTCGAAGTGCCACACGCCATCATCGTCAAGACAATCGGCAACCTGTCGGGCGAACGCAATCGGATCCTCAAGGTCGTAGAACATGGCGATCGAGGTGATAATTTTCGCCTTTTTTGTCGACAGCTGCGCGAATGTTTCAGCGCTGAAGAACGCTGCCATCGCCACTATTTCCGAGGAATGATATGAACGGAACTTATCTACTGTCGGATCAATGCCAAGTCGCCGTATTCCATCTACCGTATAAGAGTTCAGCAGCGTGCCGTCATTACACCCGATATCCAGAACAACGTCGCCAGTCGAGAGGTTCGTGAGCTTGGCCAGGCGGGCCGATTTACCGGCCAGGTGCGCGACCATCGAGGCATTGAGACCGGACCGGTAGCCGTAATTGTCGCCGTACATTTCCTCGGCATCGTATGAGTGATGCAACTGCAAAAGCGTGCACGATGCGCACCAGACGAGCTCAAGCGGACCGGATTCCACCACTTCACCCGGTTTCGGAAAAACTCCGGTCAGTGCCTGCTCCCCGAGATGCAACATCGACCGCAGTGAAGCCGCGTGGCAGACTCGGCATACGTCGGTGGCTTTGTAGGACATGAAATCTGATGCCTTTCACCCCGGGACGGGGTTCGGTAAACGTCTTAGCTCCGATGGCCAAAGGACAGCCGCTCGTGTTGAAATGTGAAATCGGAGCCATTCACACCTCAGTGTGATCCGATTGTACTGGCAGAGACGGCGAAAACCCCGTCTTCGCGTGGCCCATGGTCGCACGCGGGATCACGTATCCGCCCCCGGGCTCCGGAAATGAGCTCTTCCGGTATCCACCAGATTCACAACAATTCATGGTAAGGAAAAGCAAGGAAACTCGCGAGCGACAGCCGCCCGCCGCTCGGGCGGTCCCGCCTGCGGGGACCCCTACCCACGATACTGTTGGAGGCCCACCAAGAGGCAGTGGCAATGGCAGTAGCAAAGGGAGGCCCGTGCCCGACAATCTGTTGGTCGTCTTAGCGCTCAGCTTGTCAGTGGTCGTGTTCATCCGTGGTTTCATTGCCTTTCGTGCAGACTCGGCAGCGATAGTCGGACTCGCATCGCTGTCGCTGGCCGCATGCATTCCGTTGGCGATCGTCTGGCACTCTTGGATCGAACCCGATGTCCGAACGCACATCGGAAAGACCTACTCCGACTCATCTCTCGGAACGGTGGCCTGGGCCGGTTTCGCGCTGACCATGGGCTTTCTGCTCGCAACCACCGTGCCCCTCCCCCCGGGCCGCAGTCGACGCAGCCGCCGCGGGCGCCGAGACCCGTATCAACGAAACGTGTTGCTGTGCACCGGATTGCTGGTTGTGGGCAGTTTGCGTTTGATCCAACTCTACGGCGGACTCCCCGCGATGTTGACGAGCCCCGGCCAGTCGATCCCGGGTCAGTTCTTCGCGCTGATCTTGGTGTGCTCGGCCTGGGTCGGCCTTCTCGTCATAGCCGGCAACGACGCGACCAGCCCCACGATGAAGCGTCTCGCTCAAATCGGACTCGCTGAAGCGTTTCTCTTCACCCTGCTCAACTCCCGCCTCCTCGCCATCATGCTCGTCGCCCAGTACCAGATCTATATGTTCTCGGGTACGTCCGGCCCGTCGACCGCGGCGACTCGGTCCCGTCGCCGGAGGTCGCTGGTGCTGCTCATCGCCATCCCGTGCATCGCACTCGTCTACGGGCTCTACCGCGAACAGTCAGCGGTCGCCTTTACCCCGAGGTCGATTCTGTCGTGGTTGTTCCAGAAGAACCTCGAACCCATTCCCGGAGCCGCAGCCGCCGCCGAAGCGGGTTCATCCGGCTTTGCGCACGTCGTCCAGACGGTAGGGGTCATGGTCGTCAACTCGGTTCCCGGGTTCTCGAAATCCCTCCCGGTCGAAGAAATTCCACGGGTGACGTCGATCGTGCCAAGCGGCTTCGAACAGGCGTGGGCCGCCGCAGGCCCGCTCGGAGCGGTGATCCTCGGAGCGTTCGCCGGGGTCGTCGCACGATGGTGCGACGCAGCCAAGGGACGAACGCCGCGGCGCCTGCTCCTCGGTCCGGTCGTCGTGTTCATCTGGCGTAACTCGATCGCCGGATCGCTGTCCTTCGTGATGCTGTGGATGTTCCCCCTGGCGATCGGCCTCCTTCGGGCCGGTGCACCACGGGCAACACTTATACACCTCGGCCGCGGGCCAGATCCGAGGACCCCGGGAGGTCGGCGAAATTCATCAGCTCGCACGTGTGAACCGGACATGACCGCTCATTGGCGCGCCGCGCCACCCCACCGGTGGCAGGTTACGGCTGAGACCGCCCGCGACCGGTTGCCGGCCCGGGGGCCCGATGCAGCGGTGCACCCGGCCGTACCTGATCCACGGTGGCGGGCGAACCCGGTGCCGGCGTTTCGCGCCGCCTCAGAAACCGGCTGAGGCCAGAAACGTCTTCCAGTTCGCGATCACGACGGCACGTGAATAATGGTCCCTGGCCCAGGCCCGGAGGGCGGCCCGGTCCGGTTCAGTGACGCGCATCGACCTCACGGCCCTGGCGAACTGCTCCGGGCCTTCGGCCACGACGATCGACGCCGGGAGGGGCGTCGCCAGACCTCCGGCCACAAAGGGCGTGATCACCAGGGGAAGTCCGAGAGCCGCGGCTTCGATCACCTTCGTCTGCAGGCCGGCCCCGGAGACGACCGGGACGACACATACCGTGCGGTCATCGACAACGTCAGTGAGGGTGTCGTAAACCCCGTAGAAATGGGGAAGCCGCTTCGTGGTGCGAGATCCACCCCGGCCGAGAAGGCGAACGCGAATGTCAGGACCGAGTTCCGGTACCAGGTGCTGCTCGATCCAGTGCGCCGCCATCCGGTTCGGGTGATACCCCAACAGGCCGAAGAACACCACGTTCGTTGCCGTTCCGGCCGACAGCGCAGGGCTCGCGGCCGTTCCGGCCGACAGTGCTGGGCTCGCGGTATCGGCAAGCTGCGGCCAGTACGACACCGTCTGACAGGTCGGACCGAGCGACGCCGCGTCACGCTCGGTAATGGCCGATGCGGCGAGGGCCCCTTCGAGGACGCACCGGTCATAGGCCGCCAGCCGCGACGCCTCCGTCCGCCAGAACCATCGGGCGGGCGGGAAGCGGCACAACGCGGCCCGATGAGCGTATCCGTCACTGATCGAGTCGACGAAATCGATGATGTACGGTCCCGAGAAGTGCGGAGGTACACATCGACTGGTGAAGAACACATACAGATCCGCATCCGGCGGGGTGAAATCCAGGCGGGCCTGAAAGGCAAGGACCGATAGCGGAAGCCGCCGATTTCTCATTATCGTCCGGAGCGCGTCCCCAACGCTCCTGCGTCGCCCCGCGATAGCAACCGTTCCAGCGTTCTCCACGGCCAGCGAGAACTGCGCTGACCGACGCTGGTACCCCTTCCCCTGGAGATCCGGCCCGTACGGAACCACCACGCAGTACCGACGCTTCGAGGGCAACCCGGCCCGGATCCCGGTGCTCTCCGGGGTCATTGGAGGGACTCGTACACCTGAACGTATTCGCGCGCCACGTCTTCCCAGGACGGAAGAAAGGACTTCGCCAGTGGATTCCGAACGCGGACCGCCTCGCGCACCACCCTGACCCAGGTAGCCGGTTGAGTATCTTCGGCGAAGAAGCAGTGGGGCCCGATCGCCTCCGTCGCGACCACAGCATCCCGCCCGATCACCACCGGAAGTTGATGCTCGGCGGCTTCGATGATCGGCAGACCAAACCCCTCTTCGGAGCTCGTCACGATCAGCGCCGCGTGCGATCCGTACAGCCTCTTCACGTCGACATCGGTGGCGTCATCGAGAATGGTCGCCCCGGCCGCAGTAAGCCTTGACCGGTGATCGCCGCTCAGTCCGGCCCGGGCGAGAACCGTCATCGGCGCGTCCCATCCGCTCTTCGACAGTGCCTCCAACACCGAGCACAGAAGCTCCGGGCGTTTTCGACCCATCGTGGCCCCGAACGCGAGCACACCGGAACGGTTCGCGCCCTCGTCGGGGCGAACCGGCAGCATCCCGTGTGGAATCACCCGTATCCGACTCCGGTCGATTCCGGCCCGCACCATCGAATCGGCCGTGACCGAGCTGATCGGGGTGAGCACGTCCGACGTGGCCAAGCCCCTCCGAAGGAGCTGCCACTGGGCCTTGCCAACCAGCGTGGTGGCGTCTCGTTGAAAGAGGTCGTGCACCGTGAGCACCGACCTGGAGGACGGAAACACCGACGCACTGTTGCTTGCGTAATGGACGACGGCCCCCCGGGGAACGCCGGCGAGCACCGGCGACAGGGACAGCAATACAGATTTCGGTCCCATCGACTTCAGCAGCGACGCGGCGCTGTCCACGTCGGGTCGATCCATTCCGAGAAGCTTCGGAGCTTCACCGATTGCGATCAGCGCGTCAACCAGATTCCGTATGAACCGCCCGATGCCGAGTCCCCGCCGGGCAAGTCGAGCGTCGAGAACGACAGCAGGCGAGGTACGAGCCGAAGGAGCGGTGCGAGCCGAAGAAGCGGTGGCCAACTCATTCCGCGGGGTTACGGGCACGGGGCCAGCGTACCGCGCGGGGTCTGCGGCGGTCGCAGTCCACCCGACCGGGGTCACCTCGCGATGGGTCGAGCGACTTAAGCGGGACCGAACCTCGCAGCGACCGGACATCGGAGCCGATGAGAAACTTGCTTCCGACGGATCGGGAGCTTCACAACAGACCACAGGGACGTGGGAATGGGCACGGATGCCGCATTTGCGACCCTCGGCATTGCCGTGGGTTCACAGCCAATAGTAATCACACGCACGTTTCGCGCGTTGAGCAGGGAATTGCACCCGGACCGGGGCGGGGATCCCCGCCTCTTCACCGCGATCGTCACTGCGTACCGCGCCCTGCAGAAGGCCGGGCTGGTCCGGGCCGAGTCCGTTCGCATCGAGCGGGTGACGCCGTTCCCTGACCGGACCGACAACGACCGCACCCCGTCTCGGCATGCCTCACCCGTCGAGTCGTACTACCGACGTTTCCTCCAGGGGCTCGACCGGGCTGCCCTCGAACCGGACCCACCGACCCGCCCGGTTCCGAGGAAAACAAGCCCTGCAACGATCCTCGCCCCATCCACGGACCGGTTCGCGGAAATCCTCGAGCGTGAGCTTCTGCGCATCAGCTGAACAACCTCCGCTCGAATACGTCAAGCCGATCCCTCTGCGATAGGCATGTTTGCCCGACCGGCCACTCGTAGACTGCGATTCATGAAGATCGCAATCGTCGGGACGGGGTACGTGGGGTTGGTAACCGGAGCCTGTATGGCCGACACCGGAGTCGACGTGGTGTGCGTCGACGTGAACGAGAAGAAGCTCGCAGGTCTCCGGGCAGGCATTATGCCGATCTACGAACCCGGGCTCGACGCGGTCGTGGCCCGAAATGCTTCGAAGGACCGACTGACGTTTTCCTCGGATCTTCGCTCGGCCGTCGCCGACTCCGACGTCGTGTTCATCGCGGTCGGTACCCCTCCGGGTGATGACGGCTCGGCCGACATGACCCAGGTTCTCGGCGTGGCCGCCTCCATCGGTGCGGCGATCGCGGAACACAACAGCGGCTACGTCGTGGTCGTGACGAAGTCGACCGTCCCGGTCGGCACCGCCATCCAGGTGCGTAACTCGATCCTTGAAGCGGGAGCGTCTCCTGCGAACTTCGATGTCGCGTCGAACCCGGAATTTCTGAAAGAAGGAGCGGCGGTCGACGATTTCGCCCGCCCCGACCGGATAGTGATCGGCGTCGACTCCGACCGGGCCAAGCGGGTGCTCGAGCGGTTGTACCGACCATTTCTGTTGGACAACCATCCGGTCCTGTTCATGGACGTGGCGTCAGCCGAGATAACGAAGTACGCCGCCAACGCCATGCTGGCCCTACGCATCAGCTTTATGAACGCCGTCTCAAATCTGTGCGACGCGGTTGGCGCCGACATCGATCTGGTACGCCACGGCATTGGATCGGACCCCCGGATCGGATCGTCGTTTCTCTATGCCGGCGCCGGGTACGGAGGATCCTGTTTTCCGAAGGACGTGCGGGCACTCGAATCAACGGCCACCAAGCACGGGCTCGATTTTGGACTGCTAGGTGAAGTCGAGCGCATCAACGACCGTCAGAAGCTGGTCCCCGTAGAAAAGGCTGCAGGGCTTTTGGAACTCAGCGACCCGGGTGACTTCTCCGGAATGACGATCGCCGTCTGGGGTCTCGCGTTCAAGCCCAACACCGACGACACCCGCGAAGCACCGGCGCTGACGGTCATCGCTGAGCTCCTCAGACGCGGGGCGCGGATCCGCCTGTACGATCCGGTGGCCTCGCATCCCTTCACCGACCGGGTCGAGGTGTGCTCCGATGCATATGACGCAGCGGCGGGTGCCGATCTCGTGCTTCTGCTGACCGAATGGGGTGAGTTCCGAAATCCCGATTCGAGCCGCCTGGCCGCGGCGGTACGGCGTAAGCTGATCGTCGACGCTCGTAACGTGCTCGACTCCGCTGACCTCAATGGCGCGGGTTTTGCGATTGCCTCGATCGGCCGGCCCACCCAATTCCCGTCCGGAAAGCAGACGTCGTGAGTCTTTCAGACCAGCAAACGAGCCCGTGGGCTCCGGAGGGCTCGTGGTTCATCGTTGCGGGAGGCGCCGGCTTCCTTGGCTCGAACTTCACCCGCCTCCTCCTTGAGGCCGACCGCAATGTGGTCTGCATCGACGATGTCTCCACGGGGCGTTGGGAGAATCTTGCGGTTCTGCGTGAACGGTTCGGTGACCGACTGGTGACGATCGAGCACGACGTGCGCCAACCCGTCCTCGACGTGGTGCGGGACCGACTCGGCTCAACCCACGCCGCTGGGGTGTGCAACCTGGCGTCTCCGGCGTCACCACCGGCCTACCTGGCGCGTCCGATCGAGACACTCGAAGTGGGTTCGCGTGGCACGCAGAATCTGCTCGATCTCGCACTCGTCCACAATGCCCGTTTCCTGCAGGCCTCGACCAGTGAGATCTACGGCGATCCCGTGGTACACCCTCAGCCCGAGACCTACTGGGGCAACGTCAACCCGATCGGCCCGCGTTCGGTGTACGACGAAGCCAAGCGCTTCGGCGAAGCGCTCTGTTGCGCGTACGAGCGCTCCCTCGGACTCGATCTGCGCCTCGTGAGGATTTTCAATACCTACGGTCCGGGAATGCAGGCGGACGACGGCCGCGTCGTGACCAACTTCATCCACCAGGCCCTGGCCGGCGAGCCGCTCACGATCTACGGCGACGGCGATCAGACCCGCAGCTTCTGTTACGTCGATGACCTCGTTTGCGGGTTCTGGTCCCTTCTGCAGTCAAACCATCACGGTCCGGTCAACATCGGCAACCCCGTCGAGTTCACGATGATGGAGCTTGCATCGCTCGTTCTTGAACTGACCGGCTCGACGTCCGCAATCAACTTCCACGAACTCCCGGAAGACGATCCGAAACAGCGTCAGCCCGACATCACGCTCGCCACTCAGGTTCTGGGGTGGGAACCGACTGTGGCGCTGCGCACCGGTCTGCAACACACCATCGACTGGTTCAGCCGCGCGGCAACCGACCTACGGTAGCGACCCGCGGCCGGGGTAGCCGCTTCCGGCGTGGAAGAATCAGCGCCACGATGCACACCGGACCAATGCCAGACGAGCCCTCGAACTACGCGTTTCCGAGATTTCTCTCACTGCTGCGCCGTCGATGGTGGCTGCTGCCAATCGCTTTTCTCGGGTTGGCTCTTCTCGGCTCGGCGATCTCCCCAGGAAGAATCAACGCACAGGCCGACATCTCGATTCACGATGCCGGACCATCCCTGCTCGCCAGCCAAGTCCTTGAGCTCAGGCTCAGTATCCCTTTTCGCACCAAGACCGAATTCGTCCAGTTTCTGAACGGATCCACGCTCAACTCGCGTCTTAACGAGGAGATTCCGGGCACATCGGTAAATGTCATTGACTCGGCGGTACCGCGGGGATTTCGGCTGAGCGTCGTCGGACCGTCGACCGCGAAGACCGCTGCGGCGCTCGACTGGGTTATCCACGAGTCCCAAGCCTACCGGGTGGCCGAGGCCGAGGACCTGTACGGCAGAGTCAAATCGATCCTTGACGATCGGCAAAACGTTCTTGGGGCGCGCGAGGTCGAACTTACAAAGGAGTTGATGGAGCCCGCACCAGCCGGAGTCGTTTCATCGCTCGGGGCGGAGCGGCGTCAGATTCGCGAAGGGCTCGACAGTCTCGCGAGCGGACGCGCGATCATCAAGGGACTCTCCGACGATCCGACCGGAGGTCTCGAAGTGATCCGCCGGATCGATCCCACTGCGCTCGGATCCCGGATCTCGTTGAAAACCTCGAAGTCCGTTGCACTGGGAACGCTCGGGGCGCTGCTTGCGGTTGCTGTTCTGTCCGGCTTTGCGGCGATGGACAAGCGCATCCGGTTCCGCAGCGACATCGAGCAGATAGCCGGAGCGGGCGCGGTTACGGCAATCATCGACAGCGACGAGTCGAACATCGCGTCGCTGGCCCTGTCGGGGCGGTATGCCGCGTTGCAGTCCGGGATCGCTTCGATGCTGCTCGTGCCGATCGGCAGCGAAGGCGGCCGCGCAGCCGCCACGGCGGCCCGCCTCGCCGGTGCGACCACAACCGCTCTGGCCGAAGCCCAGATGGGCACCGCCCCCGGCTTCGTAGTTCGTGCTGTCGAGGCGTATCCAGCCAGCAGCGCCGGTCTGGCCGTCGCAGCCACCGGCTTCGGGGCGGTCTATCTCGTGGCCGACGCCGGACTGACCCACAAGGACGATCTCTCCGTGGCCATCCGGGCGTTTTCCAACGCCGGGATCTCCCTCGCCGGCATCGTCCTGGCCGGAGTGCGCCCAGGAGATTTGCGTTCGGTCTCCCGCTGAACCGTTATCGGTGCGCTCGGGCGTTTCCGACCTTTAAAGGTACATGATTCGTTTAAGATTTAGGATAAAAGCAGGGCTTGTCGCCGTAGCGTTGCCTCGTGTCGGGGCCCCGAAGCACTTCCTGCAAGTCGTGCAAGTGCTTACTCGACCAGTTCGCTCGCAGACAAAGCAGAAATATTTGTAGTTGGTATCTCTGGTGAATCGTATTCGGGTTGCGAGCCAGCACCCTCGATCCAGGCGGAGCAGAACGGGTCCGCGGGCGCAACCATAGAAGGTGGATCTCGGCGCTGTGGGGCCAGGGCCCTGAGACTATCCGGCCCGGCCGCTGTCCGCCTCGCCCAGGTACCCCCAGGCGATCTTGAAGGCGACCACCGTCGCGGCCAAGGCCCAGACCCACGGCGTGACCAGGAGGGCGAAGGCTGTAAGGAGTTGTCGGCCGATGCCCGCCGAATGCGCGGCCCGTCCGATCACCTGAGCCGACGTCGGGTGCCACGCATCCGCATACGCCCGGTTGTCGCCCTGTGTCGTCCATCCGCGGTTCCCGTCGCCCGCCGTGATCCGATGAATGACCAGGTGCCCGGCGCCGGCGTCTCCCTGACCGATGCGGTACACGATTACGTCGCCGACCCTGTAGGAATCCTGCCGTCTGGCCACCACGACATCGTCGGTGCTGTATGTCGGCTCCATGGAATTGCCCGATACGAACACGATCGTGGCCCGCCCCCCACGGCTGGCCGGCCACGTGTACCACGTGGCGCCCAACACCAAGAGGACCGCACCGACCGACCACAGCCGCCGCAATGCCCGCCATGCTTTGGCCCCTCGCGTCCGGCCGGACGTCGACTCACCGGGGGGAGCAACCGATCCGGTGCGGGAAAAGGCGACCAGCCGCGGGAGGAGATCGATTGACATGCGAATTCCTTCTGCCGCGCCTACTGCGGCGACCTTAGGTGACGACCGCGAAGTCGTCGTGGATTTCATTCCCCGAGTTCGCCGCCGACAGACCGATGTAGGTCTGCGCGCCGAACGCAATCTGTTCCGCAGTGGTCAGGGTGTAGGTGCACACCGCGGCGCCGTTCAGCGTGACGGTCGCGACCTGTCCGGACACCCGGAATCCGAACCGGAAAGCGGTGGCGGGCAGCACCACGGTGGTGGAGACCAGGGTGGTCCTCGAGCCCGACACGACCTTCTCGATCGCCACCACGCCGAGTTCGGTGACGAACGCGTTGAGGAACGTGCTGCCGGTGGAGCTCGAGCGCACCACCAGGCCTGTGCGGGACTTGCCGCGGATCGTGAGGGAATCCTGCACTTCGACGTTCGCTGATTCCGCGTTGTAGAGCACCAACGCGTTCGCCGAGTTCGGCGGGTTGACCGCCCCTCCCGCCGTCGCCCAGTTGCCCCCAATCTGGATCCAGACTCCGGTTCCCACGCTCTGCGGCGTTCGGCCCGACAACGGACCCACCGAAGTGAAGTCGTCGGCCATCACTACCGTGGCAAACGATGGTGAAACGGTGAGATTTACCGCGAACAGCTGGGCGGAGACGACGCCCCCCAGCGACGTCGCCGACGCCACTCTGAGGGCACCGGACAACATGACCACGGCGGCGCATGCCGCGAGCCGTGAACGCCGCGAGGACCGGGTCGGGTTCATGGGCGTCGGTCGGGGTGTCGTCTCTGCGATGCGGCTATCAGCCGCTGATGACGATCGACGAACCCAGAACGAGGTCGGCCTTCGTCGGACTGGCGAACACCACGTTCTGCGTCGTGGCGCTGCCAAGGGTCACCTCGGTGGCGGCCGAGAGGGCAACGCCGGTGGCACCGGTCAACTCGACCTTCATGACCTGACCGGCGCAGGCGGGCGCGATCTTCGACACGATCGCACCGGGAACGAGGAACTTCTGGGTGGCGGCATCGTACGAGGTCGTGTAGCTGATGCTGATCCCGTCGGTGTCACACGCCGCGACCACAACATTGTCGGCTCCGAGATTCGTGCTCGAAAGGCCGCCGAGGGTGGCCGCCGAAGCGGCGATGATGCCGCCGCCGACGGCGACGGCGACGGTACCGGCGGCGATGGCCCGGGCGAGTGATTTCTTCATGGTGTTCTCCTCTATTTGGATGCGGGCAGGCCACGACGGATTGCCCTGCAGATCACACTGAGGGAGCGGGGTTCGCGACGGGGTGCCGGTTCGGTAGCAATCCGGTTGCAGCTCAGCCCGGGCCGGGGCAGAGGCTGACCGGACCCCCGAACGGTGGGTCGTTACCTGACGGTCGTGCGGAACCGGTAGCCGAAGCCCCGGACGGCCTGGATCGGCGACGTCGACGGGTCAGCGGCAACCAGCTTGCGTCGGAGGCGCGCCACCACGAACTTCACGCGATCGGGACCGATGCAGGTCGGTTCGTTCCAAGCAAGCTCCAACAGCTGCTCGTGCGAGAGCACCTGGTTCGCGTGACGCACCAGGGCCACCAGCAACCGGTGCTCCAAGGGCGTGAGCGCGACCTCGGCACCCTCGACGGTGACCCGGTGGCGGACGAAATCAACCGCGATAGGCCCGTCGGTGAAGATCTCGACGGGTTCGGGCCGACCCCACAGCTGGCGCCGCAGTGAAGCGTTCACCCGGGCCAGGAGCTCGACCCGCCCGAACGGCTTCGTGACATAGTCATCGGCCCCGGCATCGAGACCTCGTGCCTTGTCGGTCTCCAGACCACGGGCGGTCAGCATCACGACCGGCAGGTCGGACATCTCGCGGATCCGCTCCAGCACCGCCCAGCCGTCGATATCCGGAAGCCCCACGTCGAGCAGCACCAGATCCGGCCGGTGTTGGTGGAACATCCGCACGCCGTTGCGGCCGTCGCAGGCATCGAGGACCCGGTGGCCGCCGCGTTCGAGTACGACACGCAGCAACGTGCGAAGGTCGGCCTCGTCTTCGATGACCAGGATGTTCGCGCTCATGGCACCCGGGCCGGGGCGGGTGGTAACGGGCCAGACGCGGACTCCCGGTCGGGGAGCTCCACCGTGAAAACGGTCCCCCCTTCGTTGGCTGCCACGCCGATCGAGCCACCGTGGAGTTCGACGATGCCCCGGGCGATCGCCAGACCGAGTCCGCTGCCCGGATACTGACGCAACCGGGTGTTGGAGCCCCGGAAGAACCGGTCGAACAGCCGGTCGATGTCCTCGGCCGGGATGCCGATGCCGGTGTCGGCGACACGGATGACCCAGCTGCCGGCGAGGCGTTCGGTCGACACCGTTATCCGGCCCCCCTCGTCGGTGAACTTCAACGCGTTGGAAACCAGGTTGCGGATGACCTGGTCGAACCGGCTCCGGTCGATCATGGCCGACCCGGGGGCGCCCGACAGCTCGACGGCCACATGGACCCGCTTCGACGCCGCTTCGGGCCGGAACGTGTTCACCACCTCACCGACGAGATCCGCGAGCACCGTCGGTCGGGGGTCGATCCCGTGGGCGCCCGATTCCAGACGGGAGATCAGCAACAGGTCTTCCACCAGTTCGAGCAGACGCTGACTGTTGCGGAAGACGATCTCGAGGAATTCCTGCTGGTCGGGACGGAAGCCCGCCCGGTCGTCGAGAAGCAGTTCGGCGAAACCCACGATCGATGCCAGTGGCGTCCGCAACTCGTGCGATACCGTGGCCACGAACTGGCTCTTCAGCTCGTCGATCTCCAGCAGCGACCGGTTCTGCTCCTGGGTGGAGCGTCGGAGGGCCTGCTCGCGCTCAAGGATGGTCTGGCGTTGTTCGTCGAGCAGCGATCGCTGGGTGACATCGCGGTAGATCCAGAGGTGGGCGTTCTTGAGTTCCGTGCCCTTCATCCGCGGTTCTTCCCGCCGTTCCCGTCTGACGGGGGTGTAGTCACGTTCGAGCGTGCGCCCGTCGGTCATGCGGAGCAGGTCCCCGACCCGCCGGACCTTCCCGGCATAGGCCGACTCGACCCCACGGCGGAATCCCTCGCCGTCGAGCACGACCTGCTCGGCGTGGGCACGAATGTCGGTGGACGACATCCCCACGAGTTCGTCCGGAGAACATTCGTAGCGGAACATGTCACAGAAGGGTTCATTCGCGAAGACGATCCGCAGGTCGGCATCCACGAACAGCACCCCGGTCTGCAGGCTCCCGAGAAGCGCGTTCATCTCGCCGGTGCGCTCACGCAGCACCCGCTCCGCTTGCCGGCGGGCGGTGACGTCGCGCGAGGTGAGCAGGATCGCGGCGATGACGGGATCGTCGAGGAGATTGTCGCCCACGGTTTCGAGGATCCGGTAGCTCCCGTCTGCGGCCCGGACCCGCAGATCCACCGGCTCGTCCGGTCCGCGGCGCCCCTCGATGATTTCCTGCAGCGAGAGCCCGGCCAGCTCGACGTCGTCGGGATGCAGCAGGGAGAACACCCCCGTGGGCGGATCGATCCCCGGGGTGTAACCGAGCAGGCGCGTACCGCCCGGGCTCGATGAAATCCAGGAGCCGTCGCGACCGAGCAGGGTGATGATATCGGTGAGGTGCGAGGTGATGGCGGCCAGCCGACTCTCCGAACGCGCCCGCTCCGCCTCGGCGGACCGCCGCTCACGATGGGCACGGTAGCCGTCGATGAGATTCCCCACCGCGACCGTGAACGGTTCGAGAAAGGCGACGACCTCGCCGTCGTATCCCCCGGCGCGATTTGACACGGCGATCTGCCCCACCAGTTGCGACCCCCGCAGGACCGGTAATGCCAGGTACGCGTCGAGCGGCGGGTGCCCTCCAGGCCGACCCGAGGACCGCGGATCGTTGGCCAGGTCGTTCGCGATGACGACCCGCCCACCCTCCAGCAGCCCCCAGCCGAACAAGGTGTCGAGATTGCGGAACTGCAGTCCTTCGCCCCGCACGACGTGCTCCTCGTAAAGGTTCCTGGTGTCCTGATCCCAGCTGATGTCAGTGATTGCCCGGGTCTGCAGGTAGGGAGCCCCGGCATCGTCGAACAGCACCTCGCCGATGTAGCCGTACTCGCTGCCACTGAGGGTCAGGAGGTCGTCGAGAAGCGACCGGAAGAGTTCGTTCGGATCGGCATCGTGGTATACGAGACCGGCCGCACGGGTCACGGCCGCCAGCAGTTGCGCGGTCGGCGTGATCTGCGTTGTGTACGTGGCGACAGCCCGCTCGAACGGTTCGGTCTCGGTCATGGCTTCCTCCTCACCGACCAACGTAGCCCGGTCGCGGGACCGCCTTCCGCACCTGTCAAAAGTCCCCGGCCGGACGATGGAGTTGCATTTCGGGGCGGGAAAGCACGAGGCCCCGACCTTCTTCAGGACCGGGGCTCGCGTTAAGCATGTCTGGTGGAGATGATGGTGGTTCTCGCGAACATCGAGTGGAAGGTCTGACCCGCCCGGCACGGGCCGAACCAGGACTCCGCCCCGCTTGCGCTGCCTACTTGTCTGCTAGCGGATTGAGGAACACCCTGCGGCGCGTCTTCGTCGTGGCGTCGCACCTGGAGCATTCGTGCGTGGTGGTCGGCTCGATCCACCCAGAGCTCGGGCTCAAAAGCGCTCCCCCGCACGCGTGGGATGGCATGGCATGGCGAGGATAGGGGTCTCGTGGACAAGAGCCCTTTGAACGGCAAGTGCTCGGACCACTGCAATGTCCAGTGCCTCGCATCGCCGTCGAGATACACCGGTCCGTAGGTTTCATCGAGCACCTGAACGCCGGTGTGGTCCCAAGCGTGCACGTGGATGCCCTCGTCCTCCGGCACTGAGGCGTTGCTCGCGATCGCCGAGTTAGAGGGCCAGATGGCGATCGCGGAGAACTCCCTTCGATCGAGCCGCAGCAGACGATCGACACGCACCGGGCCCGCCGGCCGCTTCAGCCCGAGGGCCTCAAATGCGTCAAATCATGGATCGGCACGGTGGCTCGCCGAAAGCGCTCGTTCAACTCCGTTGGCGGGTCGTCGCGGAATCATCGCCCGTGCCCGTGCCCGCGGCCAGGTCGCCGCGGTCGGACGCTGCGCGCATCGACCGTCGGACCCGGTTGTTGGCGGTCGTCGCGAAGGCGGAGTAGCCGCCGCCGCTGACCGGCCCCTGGCAGTTTTCTCGTGGCCACCTCCGAGCCAGACCCCTCCGGCCCAAACTAAGCGCGCAGACCACCACGACACGAACACACCATCCTCACGGCCCCAGACGAACAATCGAGGGCTAGCGCCGGTTGTGCGCCGCTGAGGATACCGAACACTGTGGGCTCGTCTACCCGCCACTCCGCCAACGCGACAGCGCGAGAGCGCAGTAGTGCTGGCGAATGGGGCGTGGACTGCGTTCTTGATAGTCGACCAAACAATGGCATTGAACCCCTCAATATCTATTCTGCTCGGACGCTACCGCTCTTGCTCTCGACCCATCGGATTATCTACGCCGATAAATGAACCGACGGTGGCAAGGCCCCGTCGCACCTGGCCGTGATCCTCGAACGAAACTTCTTCACACGAGTAGCGAGAACGCTGTGGTGCGAGCCGTTACCCAGCGGTGACGCTCGATCGGTCTGAGGACGGTCGAATGAAGCTCCTCATCCTGACGGGCAGGATCGATCCCCGACGAAACGAGGCGTACGAGCGAGAGTGAGGCGACCGGTCACAGTGAACTATCTGTCGAATGGTCCATCCAGGCGATGTGTCGTGGTGCTGTTGGGGCGGATGCAGCACAGGACCCGCAACGGTGACGACCGACGGCGTCGAGGTGATCCGCGGCGAATCGTTTGCAGCGTGGGCCCAAGCTCCCCGCCGTCTCTTCTCTATCTCGAACCGACATTGTCTGAGCGCTGCGCGAGTTGAGACTTCGCGGCGACCGAGCCCAAGAACCGAACGGCGACTCCCCTGCTCATCACCTACGCGCTCGGCGAGCTAATCAACCGTCTCGTATGCGATGCTCCTGGCGTACCTCGCCGGAGTCTTCTCAATTATCGCTGGCTCTGTTGCATTGAGCGTGGCTGTTGGTTGTCGATAAGGGTGTCGTGATGAAGCATCGTGGTGGTTGTCGGGTTCGTCCGGTTGGTTTGTCGGCGTTCGCGGGTTTTCGGTTCCCACCGGAGGTGATCATGCTCACGGTCCGCTGGTATCTCCGCTACAACCTTTCTTACCGTGACCTCGAAGAACTTCTCGTCGAGCGAGGTGTCGACGTTGATCACGTCACGTTGTATCGGTGGGTTCAACGCTTCACACCGCTACCAATCTACGCAGCACGGCCTTGCCAACATGCGGTTGGTCGTCGTTGGTTCGTTGACGAAACGTACGTGAAAGTCGCAGGCGTGTGGCGCTACGTCTATCGTGCGATCGACAACGAAGGCCAAGTGATTGACGTGTTCGTGTCGTCGAAACGAGACATCGCTGCAGCAACGAAGTTCTTCGCCGGCGCGCTTCTCGTGCATGGCCGACCAGTTGAGGTTGTGTACGGACAAGGCGGCAGCGTTAGCGAACGTGATCGAGAAACTCTTACCAACGGTGCATCACAACACAGACCAGTACGCGAACAACCGTGTCGAGTGTGACCACGGCCGATTGAAAGCGCGCTTACGACCAATGCGAGGACTAAAAACCGACCATGGCGGGGTGGTGGTAACGGATGTGTCATGAGGTGCAAGGCTTAGAGTGGCGAGAATGGTGGGATGAGTTCTCAAGGCATTGATCGGGTGACCACAGAATTCGGATGTTGTCGTACGCTTAGCCTACGTTTGTGCTGGTCACGGCGTTGAGAAAAACCTGGCCACGTGAAGTCGAACTGCGCTAGCGGCCCGAGCCTGTGAGCAGGGGGAAATGCGTCCTTAACGTACTTTGAATTCCGAATTCTGTGACGACCCGGTTACCACGACCCCACATCTGTTACCACCACCCCTCACTCACATTCCGGGTTGATCCACTCACAATGTGGGCGTATGATCATGGCCATGGCTGAGCCCGCTGTCGCCCTCCTGCCGATGTTCAGGTCGAAGCATCAGATGCAGATCCTCGCTGAAGTGTTCTGGGGTGCGGCCAACTCGACGGGCACCGAGCTGGCTCGGCGCACCGGCATCCCCCAGCAGACCGTGGCGCGCGAGGTGGCCCGCCTCGAGCAGGCCGGGGTGCTGATCACCGAGCAGGTCGGCACGGCCAAGACCATTCGCCCCGCATCGGATCTGCCCTATGGGCCGGTGTTGCGGCAGTTGCTGGCCTACGTAGGCGGAGTGATCCCGATGCTGGCGCGTAAGTTCGGCGACGACCCGGCGATCAGCGAGGTATTCATTTTCGGTTCGTGGGCTGCGCGCTACCGCGACGAGGCCGGTGCGCCGCCCAACGATGTCGACGTGGCCGTCGTCTCCGAATCGCTCACGCGTTTCGATCTCGCCGAGGTGCGCCTCGACCTCGAGCACGAGTCGAAGCTGTCGATCAACCTCTTCGTCTTCGAACCCGACAACGAGCGGCTGCCCGAGCTGCGCACCGGCGGCGTGCCGGTGTTCGAGCGGGTGACGGCATGAGGGCCGGCCGCCCGGCGAGCCTCGATGAGCTCCGCCGCGATCGCATGCACCAGGTCGCAGGCAGCGCGACCGATCGGGCCAAGGCTGCACGGGCAACGTTCGGTCAGGCCCGCGACTTTCGTCGCGCTGCTGTCGGCAATCTGGCCGAAGTCTTGGTGTTGCTTGCGATCTCCGCGTTGCACGAGTCCGCCCGTCTGGCCGTGACGGCGTTGGCAGCACTCGATGGCTACCGCTTCTCCAACACCGCCGGCGCCCACGAAGCCGTCGTCGACTACGCCTTCGCCATCCAGCTCGTCGACCGCCCGCAGTACGCACAGCTCGACCAGCTGCGCGACCTTCGCCACCAGGTCAACTATCCCGAAGACCTCATCGCACCGTCACCTCGTGAGGTCGAGCAATACAGCCAGCTGGTTGATACGATCCTCGCTCCCGCCGAGAAGAAGCTGCCGACACGCCGCATCCCGCCTCCGCCCAGGTGACCAACCGAGGCTCTCGTCGAGGAGAGCGTGACAAAACGGGGGAGGTTTGAGGTTCGAGCGTCGTGACCTGGCAATCGCATCGGCCGTTCACCGCACTCACCGGCACCAAAGCCAACCACCCGCCTAAGCTTTGAGCGTCGGGCCAAATCTTGGTCGTAGCTCCCTCAAACACCTCGTTGTCGGTCCATCTCATTGCCCTCCCCCGAATTGTCACGCTCTCCCGTGAACAAGCTCGCGCAGTAGGGGCCGAACGAGCCCGTGACGGTCCAGTTCTACGCGGCAGCAACGCACGTTCGCCGCTCGGCTGCCTGGCAACGCCCTAGGTACGCGGCCGTCTGAGGTTGCAGGACTTGTGAGTCATACGAAGGCGGGCTCGCTCACGGTGCCACGCACTCCACGACGGTACGGCGTCTGTACCCAGTTGCGGGTCGCAATCCGGTGGATTCGACGCATTCTGAGCTAC
Source organism: Acidimicrobiia bacterium (assembly GCA_031383405.1). Taxonomy (GTDB): domain Bacteria; phylum Actinomycetota; class Acidimicrobiia; order Acidimicrobiales; family JANYDT01; genus JANMZO01. Next base: position 25,756 of record JANMZO010000086.1, read on the forward strand.
TGACTCGTAGGTGCCAACGGATTGGACCCAGTCGTCGAGAAGTTCGTCGAAGGGGACGATGTGATCTACGTGCAGAAGGCCACCCATCGGCTCCCTGCACAGCTCGCAGTCCCCCGCAGGTGCGGTACTTCGAAACGCCTCGATCTGGTCGTGGACCGTAAGGCGTGCCGCTCGCGCAACAAGCTCCTTCGGCTCAACCTTGGCCCGCATAGCCACCTTCGGCCAGCTGATCTGACCAATGTCATTGTTCTGGTCAAGAAACCAGAGGAGGCGACCGCTTCTCCGAACACCATTGCCGTCGGTCGGCCAAGGGTGCGCAATTTCGCCGCTGTCCGCGATTACGACGGCGACCGGTCGAAAGCGGGCGATCTTCGGCAGTGTCCTAGTTGGATCGTGAGCCATGAACGCTGCGATGACGGACGTCGCTTCCGTATTCGGCAGTTCGCGACTCTCCAGGAGTACCTGCCAGCAACCTTCTTTTTGCGCGCTCTTCGCTTTTAAGCCCCACGCCTGATCCAGCCGAGCGTCCCGCACTTGAGACACTAGCTGCGATGCGCTTGAGTCACCTTCGGCGGCATCAACGAGCAACTTCCACGCGGATACCGACATATCCAGTTCAATCCGCCTGGCTTCAATCATGGTCTCACGCTTTGACGCTGGCGTGCCGGATCGACAAACCACGGAACCCGGCTGGTGGCGTAGCTGAACCGATCGGTGAACTCTCCGTCGTATTCAATCCGGTGAAGCATAACTAGCTCAAGCCACTTGAGGCTAAGTCGGTAGAGGTCCACCCACTCTGCTGAAGAGAACTTCGATGCTCCTTTCGGATGCGCAGTCTCATTTCGTGCCTTGACGAACGCATCGAGATCCCAAACTCTCTGGCTAAGGCGATTCAGGCCCGCCTCGGTTCGCGGTATCGCGGCCGAATCGAGGAGCCTCACCATTGCCTCTGAACGTCTCTTCCGCTCCATGTGCCTTTGTCATATGGCCGATCAATTGCAAGGCTGAGGCGGAAGCTGCAAGTCCCGCTTGCAGCGTGAACGCTTCGATCGCAGTGTGATACCAGCTAAGAATCAACCGTTCTGTGTAGTCGGTAGGGCGCTGTATCGGGACTCGGATCAACTTCTCGAACGAGCGACTATCAGCTCGACCATTCGTGCGGGGTACCCAATTGGGCAACACCACACGGGCATGTTGGCGCGAACGAAGCAAAGGGCGGCCAACGACTTTTCCGGCGCACCGGAGTCGGTGCCTCCAGCCGCTGTTGGTCGTCCGGTCCAAAGGCTCATTCCCATGCTGAATCGATCGAGGACCTCATGCCCATCGGACTGCAGGAACTGAGAGCGATCATGGCGAGTGACGCTGAGTCGATGAGTGATCGGAAGGCGAGCTGTGTCGTATCGGGCAGGATTCGGGACCGAATCGACCGTGAAGGCCCAATCCGTCGTCGTCACGGTGAGCCCGCCGAGCTAGAGGAGACGGCCCAGTTGCTTTGCTGGTCGGGGACCTGGCGGGCACTTCGCCAGCGACGTTGTACGGCGGACAGCTCACGAAGCGGTTGTCGGACTTGGAGCTTTCTTCTGTCCCGCCGGCGGCTCAGTATCGACTCGGAATCGCGGTTGGCCGTCGCGCCAACACGGGAACAGTGGTTGTGCAACGTGAGGGTGTTTTTCCGTGCGCCAAGTCCGGCGACGTCGACCAGTGGCCCATCAAATATCGCCTGGGCTTAGTCGAGGGAATGTTCCTTAGCGAAGACGGTCAACTACAAATCGCGGCGACCCTTCCGAAGTACGGAGTTCACGCCCTAAACGCGCCAGGAATCGACGTTGCGTCGGCCCGTGAATTGCTATCCCGAATAGAGAACGCCCCGACAGCACTTGCGTTGGCACTGTTGCGTTGAGCGGGCTAGTCGTGGGCTGGTCGGTTGTCGACAAGGCTGTTGTGATGAAGCATCGTCGTGGTTGTCGGGTCCAGCAGGTCGGGTTGTCGGCGTTCGCAGGTTTTCGTTTCCCGCCGGAGGCGATTATGCTCACGGTCCGCTGGTATCTCCGCTACAACCTGTCGTATCGTGATATCGAAGAACTCCTCGCGGAACGAGGTATCGAGGTTGATCACGTCACTCTGTTCCGGTGGGTTCAACGCTTCACACCACTTGTCATCGACGCCGCCCGGCCCTGTCGCCACGCTGTTGGTCGTCGATGGTTCGTTGATGAAACGTATGTGAGAGTCGCAAGTGTATGGAGGTATGTCTACCGAGCCATAGACAACGAAGGCCAAATCATTGACGTGTTCGTGTCACCGAAACGAGACATCGCAGCAGCCACCAAGTTCTTTGCTGGAGCGCTTCTCGCGCACGGCCGACCGGTTGAGGTCCTCACCGACAAGGCCCCTGCACTCGCGAACGTGATCAACAAGCTGTTGCCGAACGTGTTCCACAACACGGAGCAGTACGCGAACAATCGTGTCGAGTGTGACCATGGCCGATTGAAAGCGCGCTTACGACCAATGCGTGGACTCAAAACGGATCGTGGTGCGAGAGTCGTCATTCGAGGTCACATGTTCATTCAGAACCTTCGACGCGGACACTACGAACTCGGAACTGCAAGTTCGAGCAGTCATTTGCGTATTGCCGCAGCATTTGATGAGCTCCCAAGCAAACTGTAAGTGCACGGATCATTATGGAACGGTTCGCAATATCGCTTCGACAACAACGCAACAGTGCCTTATCTCTCTCATCAATCTCCACTGGATCATCGTGGCGCTGGTCTGGTCGCCGATCAGCGGAGCCCTGGCTTTCGGCCTAGCTCGACGGTCCGCCCGCCTCCCTGGCCGAGGAGAACGGCTACGGAGGTTGTCAATCGGCTAGACCTCCGGCGCGGCCACTATCTGGCCCATCTTCATCGTGGTTCTGCTTTGGGCGAACTTCCATTGAGGCCGTCGCGGCGGTTGAACCCGGCGTCGCCGACAGCGTCGACGGCCGGACACTAGACTCATCGACAACTCGCCAACAGGACAAAGGAACTTTATGAGACGCCATGTTCTGTTCGCTGCGGTTCTGGTGACGATCGGGTCGATCGCAGGTGGATTGTCGGCCGGAACGGCTACTGCGAAGACCAAGCCGAAGAGCCGGGGCAAGATCATCACCGTCGGGGGCCCGTCCATTCAGAAGTATCAGCTAACCGTGGTCGGTACGTACACCGCCACGGACGGTCTCGGCAAGGAAATGGGAACCATCTCAGTTCCCAAGATCGCGATTCAGGTCGTCACCGTCCAAGGGGTATCGACGCCGACGGGTACCGGACAGGGACGGGTGACTGGCACTCTCGAAACGCTGCAGATGTCGCCGCCATGCAAAACCCCGGCCAATGGCGTGGCGGTCATTCAGGTGATGGTTATTCCTTTGATGTCGCAATCGCCTCCGACCACTATTCCCGAGAATCCTGTGAGTGGAGAGCAGCACGATGAACTGGACGGGTTGCCCTCTCGCAAGCCTGTCGTGGGGATCGGGAAGGTTGGCTTCTCTTTGATCGGATTTCCCACGGCGAAGTTCGACGAGGGCCCCTCCGTGCCTTGCGGAGGCAGCACATCGAAATTGGTCTTCGGCGGGATGCTAGCGGTGGCGGCCTTAGCCAACTCAAGTACCTCGAACCCCTTTCTCATCTTCTCCCAGCGCGGAGAGAGGTTGGATGTATCCAAGTCGGATGGGCCAATCACCTACAACCTGAGCTACACCCTCGCACGGCTGTGAGGCACGCTGTTGGCGGCTGCGCACTTTTTCTCTCGTAGAGAACCCGGTCCGACACGAACTCGGTGACGGGTGCGCAATTCGCTCTCGGAGGAGCCGGTCGATCGCTCCGGTTGCTCGTCGACGTCCCGCCCCGTCCCGCTTTACGTGTCGAGTTCAGCGACGAGTGCGCGCACACGGGGCCGCAGCACGTTCAGGAACTCGTTCGTCCTGACTCGCAACCATTCGAACGCTGCGGCTCGTGCGGCCGGGTCGGTCAGGCTGGCCACGTCGAGGGTGTCATCGATGAAGATCTTGCCGTCGGTCTCGTGGACGCCGACCGTTCCCAATTGTTCTTTCAGTTCATCGAAGTCGGCGTGGAGGCGCCGGGCGATCTCCTCCCCGATAGTGCCGCGCCGGTAGCCGTAGAAGACCCCGACGAGGGGCCTGGTGGCGTTCCGGTAGACCGTCAGCCAGGCGGTGCCCCCGGGGATTGGGAGGCTGAACGTGAGGTTGCCCCGGTTGACTGGTTTGGGGATCGGCTGGTTCGGATCGTCGAGCACGAGTCCGGTGAGGAACTCCGCCCAAAACGCTTCTGGCTCGGTGGGTCCCGAGGGACGTGTCAACGAATCCATGTCGTCTTCGGGGTCGATAGCGAGCCCGAGGGGCAGTTCGATCACGGTGCGTTTCACGAGCAACGTGTGGGCGACCACGCGGGGCGTGACCACAACCACCAACGACGAATACCGCGTCCGCTACGACCGCATCGACAACACCGGCAAAGTCACCCTCCGCCACAACAGCCACCTCCACCACATCGGCATCGGACGACCCCACGCCCGAGCCCCATCATCATGCTCATCGACAACCTCAACATCCGCATCATCCACGCCGCCACCGGCGAAATCCTCCGAACCCTCACCCTCGACCCCACCCGCACCTACAACCGACCGGCAACAAACGCGGCGGACCATCACGCCCCTACGGCCCCTACGGACCCCGAAAAAACAAAAACCCAAACCCATGACGTGGGCTCGGGTCATTGCCGATGTCTCGCGACATCACAGGGTGGAGATGATGGGAATCGAACCCACGACCTCTTCATTGCGAACGAAGCGCTCTGCCAACTGAGCTACATCCCCGAGGCCCATCACAATAGCGGGTCGCTCCACCTCGAAAAGAAACCACAGAACGTGATGATTTTCGCTTAAGCTCACCACTTTACGTGGCGATGTTCTGGAAACGACCACCCTGGTCGGTCATCTTCCCAGATCTTAGGCGTAACAATGAAAGCGCAACTCGCTAACTTTACTCTCCGTAGCAGGATAATCGGCGCGGCCGTCTCGTCGCTTGTTGCGATTCCGACTTTCCTGGGTTCGTTCGCACCAAGTGCGTCGAGTGCGTCTGTCCCGCAAACAGCCGTACCCGCCTACTTCTCCGATACCCCGAGCTGGGCGCAGATTTCATCAGCAGATCGCCGTCCGGGGTTCGTCGTCGCCAACCCTTCGTCGGGCCCCGGCACGGTGAAGGCTCCTTGGATCGCCGCGGCCTATCTACCGGCCTTGACCGCCGGCATTCCGCTGGCCGGGTACATACACACCGGATACGGCAATCGACCGCTTCAGCAGGTCTTGACCGACATCGACAACTACCGGACCTGGTATGGAATAACGCGGATCTTCCTCGACGAAACGCCCTACCAGTGCGACACAATTCCGTATTACAGCTCAATTGTCGCAGCCGTTCACCAGCAGGGCGGCACGGTCATTCTCAACCCGGGAATGAACCCGGAAAGCTGCTGGTCCGGCGTCGCTGAGGTGGTGGTGAACTTCGAGGGCAGCGCGGCGACGTACCAGACCTGGCAGCCGGCGGCGTGGACACAGACGTCCTCGTCGACCGCATTTTGGCATGTGATCTACGGCGCCGGTCTGTTCGATGGCACCTCCCTGCTGGAGACCGCCGGTCAGCGGAATGCCACATGGGCGTACATCACCGATGATGTTCTCCCCAATCCCTTCGATCGACTGCCGGCCGAACAACTCTGGAAGAAGCTGACCGGTACCACCGATAACAGTGGTGTCATCAACCTCACCCCTACGACACCGACCACCACGACACCGACCACCACGACACCGACCGCCACTGAACCCCCCACGACCGCCGTCGCGCCCACCACCACCGTCGCGCCCGTTGCGCCCACCACCATCGCGCCCACCACCATCGCTCCGACCAATGTCGCGCCCACCACCGTTGTCCCGTCGACTGTTGTGCCGTCGATCGTTGTGACGACAGCGCCTCCGACCCCGGGGACGCGCTCGGGCGTCGCACCGACCACGGCTCCTCCGAGTACGACCAATCCCTCCGCTACCACAGTCGCTCCGGCATCGGCTGGCCCGAATATTCCTCCGACAACCATTTTCGGCTCCACCGTCGGCCCCGATCCGGAACGCGACGTAGCAGTAGCCGGGACTCAGACGTCAACGACCAAGGCCCCGGGCACCGGCGTGACGGCGCCTTCGAACAGCATTCCGGCGAAACTGGCTCTGACTGCGAAACCCGGTGCATCCGGCAAGACCCGTCCAAAGAGTCCGGTCACGACGACCACCAAGGCGAAGAAGGTGGCTGTAAAACCAACGTTCGTCGGCCTCAAGACACCGTCGGCCGTGAGCAGGACCGTATCGACTTCAGTTGCGAAGGCACCGGTCAAATCCGTTGCCCAGAAACGCAGCGCCGAGTAACCCCGCGCAGGGTAACCCCAAACCACCGCGGAAAACCCCGTGGGGCGCCACCGTGCGGGGGTCCAAACGACAGAACCAGTGCGGGACGTCTTTCGGGGCCTCGGTCCCCGGATTTCAGGCGCTGACCGCCCGCCGGGTCACCGTTGCATACCGGCCACGATCCCATCCCAGGGAATCGACATGGAGATGATCGTCGTCCACAGCTTCGGGATCGAAATACCCGCCGTCGCGTACTCCACCGCTACCGCGATCTTCGTCAAAAAGAACGCCCGACGGCCGTATTCTGCGGGGATCGGTAGCACCAACGTGATGCGGCCGACGGCGACCGGACCGGTTCTTGACCGACCGTAGCGACAGGATATAGCCGAGCAGCACGGCATCGCAACCAAGGTTCAAGAGCCATACCGTGCCATCCGAGGTACCAACTGCCAAGAGCAGGGAGAGGGCGCAACAACTGAGAAGGATCCGCAAAACCTGAGTGCGGCGACGTTGCCGGCGTTTGCGATGTGACGTCGAAGCCAACGTACGGTCCGGCGACAGGGCATTCGTCACTCGCGACGATCCGTGAAGGTCTCCACCGACCGCTTGAACGGATAATCGTGCCCGGTGATCTTCGGCCGACGGATGACGCCCTCCACCTCTCCGGCTTTCGTGAATCGTGGCCAGGCGCTCGCGGGCCGCATCCAAGCTGCTCGGGCCTCGTTCGTCGTTTCGGCGAAAAAGCGTTGGAGCGAGGACGACGATCCACGCGATTGCGAGCCCGAGGAGGAGTAGCTTGCCCAAAACAAAACCTTTGCCTGTCCGATGACGCGTTCAATCCGGTTCGTCGCAGTTGTCCGATACTTCGGCAACCAACGGCTTGAAAACGTGTGGCCCTCAATTGTCCGGTCTGGCGCTAAGAGGTGTCGGAAATACTAACGAGTCACCGTTGGCAGCCAGCGGATGCTCGCTTCGGAGCCCGAAGGCGGAGCGTTCCGACCGGTCAGTCGAGTTTGGCGTCGACGCGAGGTGTGCGGCGAAACACACCGGTCCGGCCGCCGGTCTTTTCCCACAGGGCCAACTCGCCGATCACCATCTCCCGGTCGGCTGATTTGCACATGTCGTAGATGGTCAGCGCCGCCACGGCGCAGGCCGTCATCGCTTCCATCTCCACTCCGGTCCGGTCGAACGTGTCGACGTGCGCTTCGACCTCGATGCAGTCATCACCCAACTCGAAGTTGATCAGCACCGCCCCGACCAGCAACGGATGACACAGCGGGATGAGGTGCGCCGTCTGCTTCGACGCCTGGATTCCGGCGATCCGGGCCACGGCCAGCACGTCGCCCTTCGACACGGCATTGCTCGCCACCAGGTTCACCGTTTCGGGCTGCATCGTGACCTTGCACCGCGCCATCGCCCGCCGGTGGGTCGGGTCCTTCGGCGTGACGTCAACCATCCGGGCGCGTCCGAGGGGATCGAGATGGGTCAGTTCACGCTCAGGCATGTGCCGAGCCTACGTGCAGCGGCGTCGAGGGACGGGAAACCGCACAAAACCTTCCCGAGTGGTTCCGGCGCTCTCAGAGCGCCGAAATCACTCCGGATGCGGAAGGCCCGGCTAGCCGCCGATCTGGCTCATCGAGCGCTTCGGCCGGATGAACGTCACGTTGCCGATCAGGTGGCCGGCCCATTTTGAACCGACAGCGCGCCGGATCACATCGGCCAGGGCATCGTCGAGTGCGATGCCCTCGAGACCCGATCGGACGATGGCCCGCAGGTCGAACTCGTCGGTAGCGAAGAGGCATGTTCGGAACTGACCTTCGGCGGTTATACGAACCCGGTCACAGTCTCCGCAGAACGGTTCGGTGACGCTGGCGATTACGCCCACGTCGCCGATGCCGTCGGCATACGCCCATCTTGCGGCCGGTTCGGTTCCATGGGAAAGCTTGACGAGCGGGTAGACCTCGTTGATCCGCTCGATCACCTCGCTGCTCGGAACGACCTTGTCGCGAGACCACGCGTCGTCGGCGTCGAGCGGCATGAACTCGATGAAGCGAACGCCAACGCCGTTCTCGCGGCCAAAACGGGCGAAGTCAACGATCTCATCGTCGTTTTCACCCCGCATCAACACAACGTTGACCTTGATCGGATCAAAGCCAGCATCTTTGGCTGCCTGAATGCCGTCGAGCACCTTCACCAGGTCGTCGCGACGGGTCATGAGGAAGAATCGGTCTCGGTCGAGTGAGTCACAGCTGATGTTCACACGCCGTAGACCCGCCGCCCGGAGGTCTTCCGCCAGGAGCCGGAACGTGGTGCCGTTCGTCGTCATGGCCAGGTCCACGCCAAGGCGGGCCAGGCGCTCAACCAGAACCGTCAGATGGGCCCGGACCGTCGGCTCGCCTCCGGTCAAACGGATTCCGTCGACTCCGAACCGTTCGACGCAGACCTTGGCGATCCGTTCGATTTCTTCGAAGGTCAGAAGGTCCTCCCGGGGCAGCCACTTCATTCCCTCGGCCGGCATGCAGTAGGTACACCGGAAGTTGCACCGATCGGTGACCGATATCCTCAGATCGCGTACCGTGCGTCCGAAACTGTCGACCAGGGGTGTAGGAGACATGCGACAACGGTAGTTGCTCCGCTGTCGTTAACAAAGCGCCACAGGCGTAGGCGGCTACGTCCGACGGTCGAGCAGGAGCACATCGACCTCGCCGCCGGCCGTCACCGACGGCCCGTCGGGCAGGACGGCCAGTGCGTCGGCAAAGGCCATCGAGCTCAGCAGGTTCGAACCCTGCGAACCGGTCGAACGCACATGGATGCGACCATCGTCAGCGAACGCGGCCACGACCCGGGTGAAGTGGGTCTTGCCGTCGGGCTCGCGACGAAGTCCTTCGTCGGCGATCGCCCGCACGGGACTGCGATGGAGCGACTGTTCCGAATGACCCATGAGTCGACGCAGACCGGGGCGGGCGAACAGCTCGAAACTGACCATGCACGACACGGGGTTGCCGGGCAACCCGAACACCGGCTTGCCCGATATCACGCCGAACGCGAGTGGCTTGGCTGGCTTGATGGCGACCTGCATCCACCGCATGGGAGTGCCGTCGGCTTTGGCCAAACGGTCGAGCACGACCTTCACGAAATCGAAGTCACCGACGCTGACCCCACCGCTCGTGACCAGGGCATCACAGGTCTCGACACCCCTTCGGACAAGCTGATCGATCGCGCCGTCGTCGTCTCGGGCCAGGCCCAGATCGACCGCTTCGGATCCGGCCAATTCGACCAGCGCCAACAGGGTGTAGCGATTCGAGTCGCGGATCTGACCCACGTCGAGAGGCGTCGGAGGCGCTATGAGTTCGTCGCCCGTCGACAAGACACCCACCCGGGGGCGGGGGTACGCGAGCACCACGGCCCGGCCGATGCTGGCGAGCATGCCGATGTGTCCGGCGTTGAGCACCGTTCCCGTGCCGAAGATCCTCTGTCCGGCGGTGATGTCCTCCCCAGCGGCTCTCACCGCATCACCGAACCGGGCCGATTTCAGCACGGTCACGACCGTCGCCTCGGGCCCTCGTGAGCGGTCGACGTTTTCGATCGGCACGATCGAATCCGCCCCCGATGGCATGGCCGCCCCCGTCATGATGCGCACTGCTTCACCGGGCCCGACGTGGTGATCCGCCGTCGGCCTCGCGCCCGCCGGCAGGGTCGCTTTCACGATCAGGTCCACCGGCACGCGGGCGACATCCTCCGCCCGGACCGCGAAGCCGTCCATTGCGGTGTTCGCGAACGGCGGCACGACCTCGCTCGACACGACGTCTTCCGCGAGCACGCATCCGAGCGCCTCGCGCAGCAGGAGTTGTCGCGGTGCCAGCCGTTCGCAACACGAAATTACCCAACTCTGCGCTTCATCCAGACCGACCTGTGCCATACATCGAGGGTAGCCGCCTCGATCTCCGGAGTGTTTTCGGCGCTGTCCGAGCGCCGAAATCACTCCGAAATCACTCCAGAGAAGACGGGCTACACGACGGTGCGGAGGTAGGCGCGGAACGCTTCGCCGAGATCGGGGCGGGCGAGTGCCAGCTCCACCGTCGCCCGCAGGAAGTCGAGTTTGTTGCCGATGTCGTAGCGACCCTCTTCGAACACGACGCCCATGATCGGCTCGTCTTCGAGAAGAAGCGACATCGCGTCGGTGATCTGTATCTCGTTGTTGCGACCCGGTGGGGTCAGCGCAATCTTGTCGAAGATCTTCGGGGTGAAGAGATACCTACCCATGATCGCCAGGTCCGACGGCGCGTCCGGGGCGGCAGGTTTTTCGACGAGCTTGGTGATCCTCACGAGGCCATCGGCCGAGACGCCACTGTCGTCGATGCCAACACACCCGTAGGCGGAAATCTGCTCGGGCGGAAACCGTTTCAACGCAACGACCGAGCACCCGAACCTCTCATGGGTTTTCAGCATCCGCTGAAGCACCGTGTCGTCGATCATGATGTCGTCGCCCAACATCACAACGAAGGGTTCGTTGCCGACGTGGTCACGGGCGAAGCTGATCGCGTGACCGAGTCCCTTCGCTTCGGGTTGACGCACGTAGTGCATGTTCGCAAGCGCGGCGATGTGGATGACCTCGTCGAGTTCGGCGGTTTTGTTTCCGGCCCGCAGGGTCGATTCGAGTTCGATTGACCGGTCGAAGTGATCCTCGATACTTCGCTTCGATCGGCCCGTAACGACCAGCACGTCGGTCAACCCCGCGCTCACCGCCTCTTCAACGACGTACTGAATCGCCGGCTTGTCGACAAGGGGCAACATCTCTTTCGGCTGGGCCTTTGTGGCAGGGAGAAATCGGGTGCCAAGCCCCGCCGCCGGTATGACAACTTTTCGCACGCGCATGACCCCAAGTGTGTCGGACGTTGGAGGCTCCGGCTGAAGCGTCGACCACAAACCGCAGGACCCGGGCCGCGGCCCACCGTGAAAGGTGAGGTTTTCTGGCGTGCGCCGTGAAGGTGTTTCCCCTTCGTTGCAGTAGACTGGCACTCGCGCTATGAGAGTGCTAATTCGTTCGATCGACAGATTCTTCTGACGAAAAACCCTTCGGTGATGCCATGCCTACCTATGAATATCTCTGCAAAACCTGCAATCTCCGGTTCGACGCCTTCCAGTCGTTTTCCGAGGACGCCTTTACGACCTGCGACCAGGCCCCGATAACGTGTCCGCAAAACGGCGGTGGAGAGCTTCGCAAAGTATTCGGCAACGTCGGAATCACGTTCAAAGGGAGCGGCTTTTACAAAAACGACAGTCGCGGGGCCACCTCGAGCACGACGACCACAACAACCGAGAGTTCGCCGAAGTCGGATAGCCCGTCATCGAGCGACTCGCCAGGTTCTCCCGGTTCAACGGGTTCCCCCGGTACAACGGGTTCCCCGGGTTCAACGAGTTCATCAGGCTCATCGGGCTCACCTGATAGTGGTTCGTCGCACAGCCACAGCCATGGATCGAGTACCCACACGCACTGACCGTCGGGACCATCGGCCGGCCTGAACCGACGCCTCTCGAGGCGGGCCGACACCTACACTGACACGGGTTGCGCGCCGTTGCGTCCCCCCGACCGCGGCCGGGCGCACCAGGCTTGCGCGATGCTTCGACCGCCTCGAACCGCTCGACCCTTACAGACGGAAAACCCCCAACCGACGAAGGACATGGCCCCTGGAACCCCGTCGTTTGTCCGGCGGCGTCGACGCGTCGCTCGGCGGGTGGCCATCGCTGTTGTTCCCCCGCCGTTTCTTCCACGCGGTGCGGCTCGTATCGTGCGATCGCGGGCGTTTGCCGTCGCGTTGGCTCTGGCCAGTGCCGCACCGGTGAACATGACCGTGCAGAAGGCCCGGGCCGATCGCGCTCGATGGGGCGTCCGGATGCCCGCCGTCGTGGCCGGGCGCCGAATTACATCGGGTCGGAGGATCCAGGCCAGCGATCTCACCGTCCGGTCGCTTCCGAAGACTGTCGTACCCGACGGGGCGCCAACATCAGTCGAGGCGTTCGTCGGACAGGTCGCCCTGGTGCCGATCGTCGCCGGGCAGATCCTCACGCCCGGCCTCATCACCGCACACACGGCATCACCGACGGCGCTGCGGGTCGGACGCGGCCGCGTTGGGGTGACGGTGGAGACCGGTCCGGCTCGGCCCGAGCTGGTAAACGGCAGTTCCGTTCTCGTCATCGCCTCACCAGACGCGCAGACCCGATCAGGATCCACCTCGGTCGAGGGTACCGTCGTCGCTTTCGACGACCGGTTTGTGACGTTGGCCGTGAACAACGATCAGGCCGCGAACCTGGCGAAAATGATGGCCGGCGGACCGGTGTACATCGCCCTCATCGGCGTGTGATGGCAGCTGGGCACCGGCTGCGGCACAGATGGCAAAGTAGTTACACGATGAACTCTCGGGCTTGTTCGTTGAGGTCGAGGGGCTCTGTTGCATTGGGCGTGGCTGTTGGTTGTCGGTAAGGCTGTCGTGATGAAGCATCGTGGTGGTTGTCGGGTTCGTCTGGTTGGTTTGTCGGCGTTCGCGGGTTTTCGGTTCCCGCCGGAGGTGATCATGCTTACGGTGCGCTGGTATCTCCGCTACAACCTTTCTTACCGTGACCTCGAAGAACTTCTCGTCGAGCGAGGCGTCGACGTTGATCATGTCACGTTGTACCGGTGGGTTCAACGCTTCACGCCGCTGTTGATCGACGCCGCAAGGCCGTGTCGTCATAGGGCTGGTCGTCGATGGTTCGTAGACGAAACGTACGTGAAAGTCGCGGGCGTATGGCGGTACGTTTAC
>JANMZO010000140.1:0-4605 GCA_031383405.1 Acidimicrobiia bacterium
GCGCCGCCCATCGGCCCGCTTCGCTACCGGGCACCGCAACCGGCGGTTGCCTGGGAGGGCGAGCGCGACGCCACCGCCTTCGGCGCCGTGTGCCTGCAGGCGCCGATGCCCGGTACGTTCGGCGAGATCGGGTCACCTCCCAATCCACCCGGCGACGACTGTCTCAATCTCAACGTCTGGACACCCGACCCATCGGCATCGGGCCTCCCGGTCCTGGTCTGGATCCACGGCGGGGCCTTCTTTGCCGGCAGCGGAATCGACGCGGTCTACAACGGTGCGAACTTCGCCCGTGACGGCGTCGTGTGCGTCACGATCAACTACCGCCTCGGCATCCAGGGCTTCGGTCACTTCGCGGAATATTTCCCTGAACTCGCCGAGTCCGGCAACGCCGGACTGCTCGATCAGATCGCCGCGCTCGAATGGGTACGCGACAACATCGCGTCGTTCGGCGGCGATCCGTCGAACGTCACGATCGCGGGCGAGAGCGCGGGCGGAATGAGCGTCGGCACGCTTCTCGCCACGCCTCGGGCCCAAGGACTGTTCCACCGGGCGATCCCCGAAAGCGGCGCCGGCCACAACGGTCTCGGAACGACCACGGGCACGATGCTGGCCGGTCTCGTGCTGCAGGAACTCGGCGTGGCGCCCGGCGACCTCGACGCGTTTCTGGCCTGTTCAGCCGAAGATGTGCTGGCGGTCCAGATCAAGCTCAACGACGAGCTCGGCGCGACCCGTGACCCGGCGCGGTTCGGTGAGGCCGCGTCGTCGGCGATGGCGTTCCAGCCCACCTACGGCACGGGTGTCCTTCCGACGCGCCCGATCGACGCGATCGTCGCGGGATCCGCCGCCGGGGTGGATGTGCTCGTGGGCACAACGCTCGAAGAGGCGCTCATCTTCATCGTCGATCTCCGTGACATCTTCAACGAGCCGCTGGTGGAGGCGACGCTCGACATGGTGATGACCGGCACCGGTCGGTCCGGCAAGGATGTGCTCGATGTCTACCGGGGGAACCGGCCGGGCGCCGAGGCCCATGAGCTGGCGGCCGCGGTGGAGACCGACCGCATGTTCCGGATCCCGGCGATTCGCCTGGCCGATGCGCAGGCGCAGCACAACCCCAATGTCTGGATGTACCAGTTCGCATGGCGCTCGACGGCGGCGGGGGGAACGTTCGGTGCCTGCCACTTCCTCGAAGTTCCTTTCGCGTTCGATCAACTCGACAACGACCAGGCCCGCGGTATCGCCGGTGACCCACCGCAGGCACTCGCCGACGCCGTCCACGCCGCCTGGGTCGCGTTCGCCAAATCGGGCAGCCCTGCGCACCCCGGCCTTCCCGAATGGCCGCGATGGACGACAGCCGATCGTCCGACCATGCGTTTCGACCTTCCGAGCATGCTGGTCCTCGATCCGGCCGCGGAAGAGCGCGTGCTCTGGGACGGGATCGTATAGGTACATAGTTTTGCAGGTCGGCACCGGGGAGGCCCCCGGACCGTTAATCAATGAACGTCGAAAGGAAGACATGGACATCAAGGGAACAGTTGCACCGGGTTTTGAGGCGGTGCGCGACGCGTTCGCACAGAGTTTCGATGAGGGGTTGGAGGTTGGCGCGGCCGCGGCCGTGACGGTCAACGGCGTGCCGGTGGTCGACATCTGGGCCGGTGACGCCGACCCGCAGGGTACGCCGTGGGCCGAAGACACGATTGTCAACGTGTACTCGTCGACGAAGACCATGGCCGCGACATGCATGCTGATTCTGGCCGACCGGGGTGAACTCGACTTCGATGCACCCGTAGCGCAGTACTGGCCCGAGTTTGCGCAGAACGGCAAGGAGGGCGTGCTCGTGCGCCACGTGATGTCGCACACCGCCGGTCTTCCCGGATTCGATCCACCGGTGGTGGCGACCGATCTCTACGATCTCGACGCGATCGCTTCGCGGCTGGCGGCCCAGTCGTTGTGGTGGGAACCGGGTACGAAGTCGGGGTATCACGCGGTGACCCAGGGCAATCTCGAAGGCGAGATCCTGTACCGCATCACGGGCAAACGTATGGGGGCATGGTTTCGCGACGAGGTCGCCGGTCCGTTGGGTGCCGACTTCCACATGGGGCTCCCCGCCAGCGAAGACCATCGGGTCGCCGAACTGATTCCTCCGGACGGTGGAATGAACATCACCGAGGAGGGGGTCGAAATGAACGGTGTCATCATTCCGTTCGACTCGATCGCCGTTCGGACCCTCACGAGCGCCACGTTGGACGCCACCGAACCCAAGACCCGGGAATGGCGGGCCGCCGAGATTCCCGCGGCCGGTGGTATCGGCAACGCGAGGTCGATGGCCCGGGTCCACTCCATGCTGGCCAACGGAGGAGCCGTCGACGGCATTCGGCTGATGTCGGAAGCAGGAGCCCGGCGCGGTCTTGAGCAGCAGATCGACAACGTCGACGAGGTACTGCAGTTGCGTATGCGGCACGGACTCGGGTTCGGCCTGGAGCTTGAGAACTGGGTGTCGGGTCCAAACCCGAACATCATGTTCTGGGGTGGCTGGGGTGGCTCTGTCGCCATCGTCGACTTCGACGCGAAGGTCTCCATCGCCTACGTCATGAACCGGATGGATGGGAATCTGACCGGCGACCTACGCGGCAAGCGCATCGTGGCCGCCGCGTACAGCGCACTCGGCTGAGCGGCTTCGCGCGCCTCCGGAGCGAGAGTCCGCACGACGGCGGACTCACCTTCCCAGCCCCCGCTACCTCACCACGAAATCAAGCCGACACCCACCTTCACCCGACGAATGCGGCCACAGCGACAAGATGTCGCCAGAGTGCCGCACTCCAGCCGCATCGTGACACCCCAGCCACATTCGTGACGGGCACCAAGTCACTCCGGAGCGAGAGTCCGCACGACGGCGCTCGGCACGCCTTGCCCGACGTCGGATAACGTGCGATTGCTGACCGTCGCATCGCGACGGCAGCATCGACGGAGGAGCATGACTGTGGAAACACTTCGGTGGATCGAAGACAACGTGTACGACCCCAAGTTCGGGTTCTGGAGCCGGGCGAATGTCGGGGAGGTCCTACCCGATCCGCCCAGCCCGCTCGGCTGGGACCTGGTGTTCGAAGGTGGCTGCATTCTGGGATGGCGCGACTGCATGGTGAAGCGTCTCGGAGTCGGAGACGACGAAGTTCACCCGACCCGACCCGAGGTGTGCGGCGTGTTCGGTGGTTACGCGTTTCTGGGAATCACGATGCTGCGGGTGTGGGCGGAACGTACACCGGGTTTCACGGCCGATGCGCTCGACGCCGCCTACTTCGCCGGCCATCCGGGCATCCCCCCGTATGTGGCCGAACCGTGGCACGAGAACGCCGCGACCACGGCCGTCATGGGTGATTGGCTCGGGTGGGTCATGGGCGACCGCAATCAGGACGCACTCGAAGCCGACCGTGTTGCGGCCCGAGCCCTGCGTTCCTCCCGCCCGGATCTTTCCGCGCTCTCCGATACCGAGCTGTTCACTCGGGCCCGTTCCCTGAAACCGGTCCTGCGTGATCTGTTCAGCCAGCACATCAACCAGTCCGGCGCCGCGTCGATCGGCCCGGGTGTGCTCGGGGCTGTGTGTGCAGCGATCGGTGACCCGACTGCGACAATGCGGTTGTTGGGAGGTGTCGGTGGGGTCGATTCGGCGGCACCGTCGTTGGCGATGTGGGAGCTTTCGCGCACCGTGCGCAACAACAACGAGCTGAGCGCGGCCTTCGACGCCGGCTTCGACGGGCTGACCGCTCGGCTCCGGGCCGACACGTCACCGGGCGTCGCCGCGTTCGTGAAAGAGCTTGACGAATTCCTGGCCGAGTTCGGATCGCGAGGGCCCAACGAATGGGACATCCATTCCCACACGTGGGAGACGAACCCCGACCTCGTACTTGCCGCGGTTGACCGGATGCGCTTCGCCGACGACACCGCGGCACCGGGCCTGCACCAGGCGGCCGCCGAAGCCGAACGGCTCCGGCTCGGGGCTGAGATCTCCGCGAAGCTCGCCGGTGATCCGGAAACCCAGGGCCAGTTCAACGCCGCCCTTGCGTCGGCCGCGACGTTCCTGGCCGGACGCGAACGCTCCAAGACCAACATCATCCGGGCCCTGCACGAGGTGCGAATGAGTGTGTGGGAGATCGGCCGACGCGCCGTCGCGCGGGGCGAACTTCTGGAGCCGCGAGACATATGCCTGCTGTTCACCGACGAAGTGGAGGGCTTGATCGGCGGCACGTTGACCGACGTTCGCGACACGGCCGATGCCCGCCAGGCCCACCTCGACTGGCTCAGTTCGCTGGAGCCGCCGTTCATCGTGACCTCATCGCCACCACCGAACACGGAGTGGGCGCGGAACTGACCAGTTACTATTTTCCGCCCAAGGTGACCGCCGATTTTCTCGTCCAAATCAAACGGCACGCCTTTTTGCGCGGCGTGCCGATCAGCGGCACGGCGGTCGGCAATTCCTTCACCGTGGCAAAGGGGAAAAAACGCGACGAGCAAATCGCCTACGTCAAGAAGTGGATCGACCATGCGGAGACGCTCGGCACGTCGCATATCCGGGTCTTCGCGGGCGAAGCGGGCAAGCTGGATCGAGTTGAA
>JANMZO010000152.1:0-1775 GCA_031383405.1 Acidimicrobiia bacterium
CATTCCACACGACGACATCACCGACGTGGACTTCGATCGATTCTCGGTCGACTACCCACGGGAGAACGCGGGTGGGACCTCCAGGCCAGCTCCTCCTGCCGATCAGGCACGCGAACGGGGCGAACCGAGAACGATTCATACGCACCTGGGCAGCCATGTATCGATCGGCGCTTCACCCTCATCCCGTGTGACGAAACCGGCGCCGCGGAACTCCCTTCCGCCCGCTCGTAACCGGCGCGATGCAGTGCGTATCGCAAGCACGCAGAGGGGCCTGATTGTCTGGCGCGGCGTTGGCGGCGGGAGCCCGATATGCTGGCATACATGAATCGGACAACGGTGAAGCTGCCTGAGGACCTTGACGCTCGCCTGCGCCACGAAGCACAACGCCGGGGAACAACAATCTCCGAGCTCGCGAGGGAAGCGATCGAAGCGCATCTCGGCGGGCGTACTGGTCGAAGGCGGCTCCGTGCCGCTGGGGCCGGTGCCAGCGGTCGCAAGGATATCTCGGAACGGATCGAGGAGATCCTCGCCGCGGAGTTCGGCTCATCGCTCTGATCGTCGACGCCGGGCCGCTCTTCGCCTATATCGATCGAGACGATCGACATCACCAAGCGTGCTCGAACTGCTCGAGACCCATCCCGGTCCGCTGCTCGTGCCGACGCTGGTCATCGCGGAGGTGGCGTACCTGTTGGAGACCCGATTGGGAGTCGAACCGGAAGTCCGATTCCTCGCCGACCTCGCCGAAGGCAACCTGATCGCCGAACCCGTCATGCTTCGCGCCCACACCACTTTGTCGTCGAGCATGTTCGACCACGGTGCCGAACGGGTCACATCAACCATCGTCTCGGGCGCTTCCCCAGGGCTGAGGTGATCGATACCGACCGGCCGAACCGTAATCGTGTCGTCAGCACCGATTGCGTCGAAGCGGACTCGGCCATCGGAAAACCCGAGCACGAGCGTGCACCAGAGTCCAACGTCGTCATAACCGGCGGTCGCCGAAACCAGTGTTCCAAGGTCCCACCAGTCCACCTCTTCCATCACAACACTGTGGCATGCGACCAAGGAGGCTGCTCAGCTCGACTTGGACGAATAGCCCTGCCGCACATAGCCGGCGAACCCCGGCGGGCCGCGCGCACCAGTTCGCTGGAACGCTTGACAAGCAACGTACCGTGGGGGTGGCCTCGGTGGTGGCTCTCGACTTGTGGTATCAGACCGTGCAATCCGCGCTACCGGCGACGCCTCATTGCGGCGCCATCACCTTTTGCCGAGTCAGACGCAGACCAAGCAGTGGCCGCGTGCGATGAGTCGCTTCGCCGCAACAACGGTTTCCTCGGCACCGCGCCAGATCAGCGCCCCCTTGCGTTCACTCGCACTGCGGTATGGGCAGTGAGCGCGGATGGCAAGCTGCTGCACAACTGGGTGGAGCGAAGTGCTTGGGAGGCCTACCAGAGCCTGACGGGGCACGTGACGCGCCGAATAACATCGCTACCTCGACGCGCCGGGTTTCGTCCCACCGGCTACCGCGCGCCTGCTCATCCGAATTTGACCGCAACGGAGCATCGAACACCAATTGCTGTAGTGTCCCGAGAATGAACCACGGGTCTCAACACGACACCCCAGCAGCAGACTATTGGGGCCGCACTGAACTACTCCAAACAGTTCTTGATGCGCTGTCAGCGGCCGGTAAGGACGTTGATCATCTCGACGTCGAGGACTTAGCCGTCACCGACCACTTCCACAATGGCGGTCGGCTCGCGACTCTGAAGCTGGCCGAG
>JANMZO010000037.1:0-36660 GCA_031383405.1 Acidimicrobiia bacterium
AACATGACTGTGATGTGCTGATTTCAACCCACCCGAGAACACGTAAACGGCTCGACCTTATGGGTGTAAACCCATCAACGCGACTGGTGTTTGCGGAACCTTTCGGGTTCTTCGATTACAACGCGTTGCAGATGGCTGCGAAGTGTGTGATCTCCGACAGTGGCACGATTTCTGAAGAATCGATCATGTTGGGCTTCCCAGCCGTTACGCCGCGCAACGCGATCGAACGGCCCGAATCTCTCGACGGCGGCGGCCCGATCCTGTGCGGGACCAAGCCCGAGGCGTTGGCCGCCGCGGTGCGCCACGTCGTGGGGGCCAAAGGAATCGTTTCGACCACACCGCCAGAGTACGCGGTCACGAACACCTCGGAGAGGGTCGTGCGGTTGATCACCGGTCTGTCGTATCTGAGGCGTCGCTGGGACGGTCTCGACGATATCTCGGAGTGACCGTAGTGGGTCACGGGGCTCGGCGGGTCAGTGGGAAACGGCGTCGCGCCTGAGTACCCGAACGACGGTTGACCAAAGGATCTTCACATCGAACATCAGGCTTCGCCGCTCGAGATATTGGGCGTCGAGAAGGACTTTGTCGGGGATCGAGAGTTCATCGCGTCCGTTTATCTGCGCCCATCCCGTAATGCCCGGCCGAAGCGAATGGACGCCCGCTTGGGTGCGAAGCGCCACGAGATCGCCCTGGTTGAACAGCGCAGGTCGCGGTCCTACGAGGCTCATGTGGCCGGCAATGACGCTCCAGAGTTGGGGTAGCTCGTCGAGGCTCGTGGTGCGCAGAAATCCGCCGATCGACGTGAGGTGCTTCGACGGGTCGTCGAGGAGATGCGTCGCGACCGAGGGCGTGCCGATCTTCATGGTGCGGAACTTCGGCATCGCGAAGATCTCGTTATTTTGACCTATCCGGTTCGACCAATAAACCGCAGGGCCCTTCGAGGTCAGCTTCACCACGGCCGCGATGATACCCGTCACGGGTAGCAGAACGAGGCCGCCAATGCCGGCGAGAACCAAGTCGAAAGCGCGCTTCGATCGAAATCCCTTCAGGGTGACAGTCGTCGAACTGGGAGTGGACTCATGTACTGAATCGGCAAGCTGATCGCCAGTATGGGCGGCACCCATCCAACTACGTTTATGCATGACGAGAACCCGACTTCGAGGTTGGTTGTGAGCCGGTCGATGTATTCCGTTGGCCCGATGAGTCGGTTCCCATTCGCAGATCCCTTTCGGGGACGGGTGCCGACGGCAGTCTTCTGTTCAAGGCGCGTTCGAGGATTCGCATCAAGTCGGTGGCGAAAAAGCGCTGTTGATCGCTGACGTTAAAGGTATGCGTCGGGGACGCCGGGTGCGAAGGGGCAAGGGCCAAAAAAATTGAAGTCAACGATGTTACCACGCTGTGTTGCTCTCGTACCGATCCGAACGGCAGGGTGGCTCGCAAAGCGCGAGCGTGCGCGGAAGCGTTCATGGCCTTCGGGTGTGGCCGGATATTCGATGACAGCGGTGTCGCCAAACGCGTTTATGCTCAAGGTCGATCCTAGGGGGTCGCACACCTGCCCCCTTGTAAGATGTTGCCAGCCTGAAATCACCGGGTCTGTTTTTCGTCCACAAGTTGCGTCATCCACGCAAGGAGCTGTTCAACAAGACGATGGCGGTTGAACTCAGTTTCGGCGCCGCGACGTCCGTTGTTACCCATTTCCTGGCGGGATTGAACGGGCATGTCAGCGAGCCTGGTGATCGCATCGGTGAGCCCCTGGGCATCACCGGAACTCGCGACCAGGCCGCACTCCCAGCGTCGAATCGCATCGGCACCCTCTCTATCGAGCAGTCCCACTATCGGAATGCCCGCCGCCATGTACGCCTGGACCTTCGCCGGGATGGTCGCTGAGAACGCTGGTTCAGCCTTTAGCGTCACGAGGAGGGCGTCGGCGTGGGCGAAGAACTCGGGCATGCGCTCGACCGGGTGACGGCCGAGCAACAGCACGCTAGATTTGAGTCCCCGGATTTCGATCTCGCGGGTGACCCACTCCAACTGCCGGCCATCGCCTATAACGAGAAACCGGATGTTGGGCCGATCCTTCAAGAGTTCAGCGCTGCGCAGGATGGACTCGAAGTCCTGCGATTCTCCGATGTTGCCCGCAAACAGCACCGAGAACGATCCCTCGACAGTGGGGACTTCCGGAGCCGCGCCGGGGAGAGGTCCGTCGAACACCGCATCGGCCCAACTCGGAAAGTACCGCACCGTCGCGTTTGTCGGAGCGTATTTTCGGACCGCCTTCTCGAAACCGGGCGACTGAACCAGCAGCAGGTCGGTGGCTCCATAGATCTTTTTGACTCCGAATTCGACCGTTCGGTACAGCCATTTATTGTTTAACATTCCGAGTGCATGTGGTATTTCTGGCCATAGATCCAACACCCAAAGACAACTTGGAGCCCGCTTAATAAACCGCATAACCATCGCGGGAATTCCTACTGTAATTGGCGATGGTTCGTAGGCAAAAATTACATCATAAGACTCCCCGCGGAGCTTCCACGGCCCAATTACTGAGGCAGAAATGGCGTAGGTCAAATAGTTGATAACCAGCTTCAACCGACCGGTGCCGCGAACCGTCATTGGTACCCGCTTGACTGCTGCGCCCTTCCAGTTGCTGAATCGAGATTGATCGCGTGCGAAGTCGGGAAACACGTTGCCCGACGGGTAGTTTGGCACGCCGGTCAGTACCGTCACATCATGGCCCTGTTGAACAAACATCTCGACGAGCTCGTTGATGCGAAACGTTTCCGGCCAGAAATACTGCGTTACCACCAGAATGCGCATGCAGTCACTCATGCTCGGAGGGCGAGCGTCGGTGAAATCGGAACCTAGTGAACTGCAGGCTGATGCCGCTCCAGCTCATTCCAGCCATCGTCATCGTGAGTGTGGCCATCTGTGCGTTATCCAGAATGTTGAGAAACAGCATACTTACCAGAATGGTCGAAAGCGGGGGCCACATATACGCGGCTGGGCCGATCCGATCGCGACCGAATACTCCGATGAACGCCGGAACCCCGACCAGCGTCAATAGACCAAGAAGCGCTGGAACACCGCTTTCGCTTCCAAACCGGAGGTACTCGTTGTGGGCCACGGCTGCGCCGCTTGCGCTTGTGTTCAGCGCGTCAGAAGTCAACCCTCCGCCGACCCCTAGGCCTACTCCTTCCAGGGGGTTGTCTTTGAGCGCTTTTATGTTGGCATCTCTAATCTTTTGGCGCACGTCGCTGCTCTCTCGTGTGTCAATTCGTCGTGACGTAAACGGTCCGTAGCCCGGTGAAAAATCAGCGAGGTGGGCAGCGGCGACGATCGTGATGACCCCGAAAAGAAAGAGCAGCCCGTTGCGACGGCTTGAGCTGAGTGAGATGACGGCGACAACTCCCACCGCAGCAGCGAAGACAGAGGAGCGACTTTGCACTTGAACCATCCCGAACACCGTTGGAATGGCGAGAAGAGCGATTAACCAGTTGCGGCGAACTCGAGCGAGCGTCAAGAACGCGACACCTCCCGCCGCGAGTATTGCTCCCAGATAGTTTGAGTCAAGGCCGAGTGCAATTGGACGACCGTTGCCGGGATTCAGCGGAAAGTAACAGAAATAGGCGACCCAAAGCCCTGCGCATCCAACGGCGATCAACACATGTGTAGGGTTCGGGGCCAGGGAGGCAACGATCGCTGAGAGAGCGAAGCCCTCCAACATGATTGCCAGCAGAAGATATGGGATCTGCCGACCGGTGGGAAGCGCGATGATCACGTAATTCACGACGAGCAGCGCGGTAATCCAGCCGACCAAGACCGTGAGTTGCGGATCCATGGTGGTTTTCCGGACGAGTACAGAACTCAACAAGACCAGTAACGTGAGTGTGCTGAACCGTAGGGCTGTTTGGAGGTGAAGTTCGACGAGGAGCCCATCAAGGGCAATTGACACCATAGGAAGCGCGGCGGCCGACTTTGCCGGGTACTTCCGAATCGTGGCAGCTCCAGCCAGCGCTACGAGAGGTAGCATCCCGACCATCGGATCTGTCATGGGATTGAGCACATACATTGCGCCCATCCCAACGACGATGACTGCGAGCGTCGTAACCCACTGCCTGGAGCGCGTTGATGTCAGGACCATCATGGGATGGATCCTTACCGGGTAAGGAAAAGTGCGCCGAGAATGGAGCAGTTGAACGACTCCAAGAGTCGTATCCCTTCAGACACGCCCTCTTTCGTCGCCGACGCCGAATCGACGATGAGAATTGTGCTTTCAGACAGCGAGAACGCAGTCGGGTTGGCCTTAGGGTTGCTGAGTTCGGGGCCCTCGACGACCATTATTTCCACGTCGTGCTCCTTCATCGAATCCTGTAGTGCCGTAAGACCGTGAGGTCCGAGTGCCTTGGTCGGGAACATGAGCGTTGTGTTGTTGACGATCTCGATCTCGCGAAGCTCCGAGTCGGGTCGGATCCGGAGTTGAACGGCCCTGAGGCCGAGCGAGGTGAGCGCGGTGACGACAGCCTTTACGATCTTTGTCGGCCGGGTGCGTCGCCCGACGAAAGCCAACGCAATTACCGTCGCTCCGGTGGATTCCGATGCCGTGCGTACGGCATGGGCGAACAGCGAAGCCTGGTCGAGTTGGCGAAGCGGCACCGTCCCAAAAATCCGCATTGCCGGCCGAAGCTCCTGTATGTCATCGATTGTCACCCGCTGTTTTTCACCGAAATCCAACACCGTGATGGCGATCGCGCAGATGCCGATACCGAATATGAACGCAATGATTGCTGAGCGCACTGCGGACCGGTTCGTCGGAGCGAACGGAAGAAAAGCCGGTGCATTGAGTTCCACGATGTTCTCGGAGATCTTCGACATCGAAGTCTCCAGATCGAAGATCCTGCTGCGAAGATCGATGATCCGGGATTGAAGGAACGGGCGGTCTACGGGTTCAGCCACGCGCAGATCGGCTTCGGCGACCGTGAGGGCCTTTTTTAGGATCGCGGTGGCTTTGTCGTTGGCATCTTTCCGAAGTTGTAGCGATTGGGCCTGGTATGCCTGAAAATAGGCATCGGCGGCGACCTGCGCGAGTTTGGGGCTCGTAGCTCTCGCCTCGAAGAAGATCAGGTCGGCCTTGGCGTCGAGTCGGGCGGTCAGGATAGGAGAGCCCGCGATAGCGAGGCGGCTGAAGGTTCCGGTCGAAGTCGCGATTTCCATCTCTCGATTCACGCGTCGGCTGGAGAAGTCATAGGGCTGCCCCAGAGCGGTTTCGACCGAGGTTCCGCTTACCCTTGCGGAAGTTTGCGAAAAATACGTGCTTGGCGTGGTAGAGGCTTTCAAATACCCGGCATTGGCAAACACAATTGGGATCGCCACGATGTGCCAGGCGTAACGTGCGGCCGTCGGACCCAGAACCCGTCGTATGAATTGTCTGTCTACGCTCACTGGTTACAGCCTCCGGGGCCGGGGTAGCCCGTTGATCTCGCTCGACGTGGGATCATTTCCATTGTGACATCGACGCTTCTGAGAGAAACATGAATGATGATCTTTCTAGGCAACCCTTCCGGCATGAAGTTGTCCTGGTCTCGCCGCTTCCGCCGCCGTTAGGGGGATTAACGGTCTGGACAACGCAATACCTCGAGAGCGCACGGTCATTTGGCTTGAACATAAAGCTTATCAATACGTCCCCGGGGGGGGATCGGGTGGAAGCTGTCAGTCGGATACGGTTAGCGCGTATCGGCCAAATGATGACCACTGTCCGAGACATCTGGGGTGCTCTCCCCGGGGCCGATGTTGCTCATCTCTCGACGACCTGGTATTGGTCGCTAGCGCGCGACGGGTTGCTGGGGTGGCTGTGTCGGCTGCGCGGGGTGCCTGTTGTCATGCAGATCCATGCGGCAACCAATGTCGTCGCTTCTGTTTCGGCCATGCCGCTCTGGAAACGGTTCGCTCTCCGATTATGGCTTCGACCCGTGAATGTCCTCGCCGTGCTTTCGGAGGAACTTCAGGTGGCGTTGTCCACGCAGTTTCCGAATCAGCGGATCAAATTGATTCCAAACTGGGTCGATACGGGAAAGTTCTTTCCGGCTGGGGGACAGTCGGCGGCAACGGTGGATGCAGCCCGCGGAGGAACGTTGACCGCTGTTTTCGTTGGTCGGCTCATGAAGGAAAAGGGCTTTGTAAGTCTCGCCCGAGCTGTCATCGATTCACCCGACGTGATCCTCATCTCGATCGGAGACAAGCCTCAAGGCACGGTCGTCGATAGCTCGTTGATTGAGGCAATGCTGAGCGAACTTCGGGCCACGGGGCGCTATCGCGAGATGCCGATTCTGTCGCGCGACGACATTGCTGCGACCCTTCGGACCGCTGACGTGTTTGTGCTTCCCAGTTGGAACGAAGGGCTTCCCATTTCACTGCTCGAAGCCATGGCCACCGGGCTGCCTTGCGTGATCACTGATGTGGGCGGGATGGGCGATCTTGTGAAGGAAAGTGTCGATGCTCCGTTTGCGTTCAAGGTTCCGGTCGACGACTCCAAGGCCATCGTCGATGCTTTCGCCCGGTTGTCGAGAGATGCAGCAGCGCGTTGGACAATGGGAGCCAATGGGCGCGCTATAGCAGAGACCAAGTTCTCCGCCCCGGTAGTCTTCGACAAGCTTAACCGGATCTACGACGAACTCTCTCCGACAAATTGACCGACGGGTCGCGGTGGCCCGCGCAGGATTTTCGGGAAGTGACGCCGCAACCGCGGTCGAGAACGGCCAGGGTGATTCCGCGAAAAACGCTGCCCGCAGACGCGCCGGTACCGCGAAGGGCCCGGTTGCTTTCGTTGTTCCTCAGATCACATGACGTGGCGGATCAAGCAGTTTCTCGGCTGGAGACCACACATGCAGCAGAACGGAGAGATGGTCTGTCCGGGTCAGCGTGGGAGGAGTCGGATCGCCAGCGATCCGGTCGTCAGACCCGATCCCGGTATCCGTAGCGTGAACGTGTTGCCGCTAACAGTAGCGAGAAGCTGGTTGGTGAAGTAGTCGCGGATCTCGCCCGCCTGGTAGCTCGAAGCGTCGATACGGAATGTCACGACCTTCTCGGAGGGGGTCATGTTCGCAAGGATCATGTGACCGACGCCGCCGACTTCACGCACCTGCGACATGGCCACCGGCCACACTCGATTACCAAGCGAGTTGCCGATGTTCCACGCCCCGGAATCAGACGCTCGAATGACCGGGAGCAGTGCGTTGGCCTCTCGGCTAATCGCCGGAAGCTCTGACCAGAATCCGTGTGTTTCAATAGGACGCTCGATGCTGTCGGCCCAATAGTTGAGCGAGGTACCTCCGTGGGCCAAACAACCATACAACGTCGCTCGAAAATGAACACCAGTGTCAGCTACGTGGCAAAGGCTAAGCGGCTGCGAGATCCCCTCAAGCTGTTTCATGATCAATCTCTCGCCCGAGCGGGGCCATGCCGTCCAGACTCCAGCCTGGGGCGAATATCCCGCAAGTACGTCCGAAAAGGGACCTTCATTGTTCGAAAACGCCCTCAGGTAAGAGGAATTTAACATTTGAACGATCGGACGACGTCGGACGCCGTTCAGTCTATCGACACGTTGAATAGTACGAAACACCTGTTCATAATCCGTGAACGTGCCCCATGGGGCTTCGGTGTCCATCCAGTATCCAGCCAGGTAGTCAGCGGCAGGGCTGGCATTCACAGTGCGGATTTTGCTTTCGAGGTCAGACCAGCTGCGATATGCCCAGCCACCTGGTTGCTGATATTGTGACAACTGGAAGAAGCTCCTCATTCCGGCAGCCTTGGCCTTTTCCAGAAATATGGGTTCATGTCCGTTCCACATATCACAATTGAAACCGGCAGCTGCTAGTCCAGAAAAGGAAGGGCGGTTTCCGTTGGCCGAGAGGCAGAGTGGGAACCAAGGTTTCCAAGAACCTTTCTCTAAGACTTCCCAGTTTCCAGCCGAATCCACTCGGGTATTCGTTCCATTGAACGGAGTTTTTGCGGACACCGGAGACCGAGTCGTCGCGCCACTCACAATAGCCAGATCGTCGAGCCACATGTCGCCACTGCCGGGGAACTGCTCTTCAGCCCGGTTGGCGACGAGTGCGATGTAATTCGTGGTTCCGGAGGGCACGATAACAGTTGAGAACTCCTGCCAGGCGTTGACAAGGCCTGGAGCGCCGTTGGTGCCGAATTCGGGCATCACCCTGATGTAGCCACCACCTGCGTTTACTTCGATCGGAAGAAGGCTTACGTTGCCAGAAGGCCAGCTGGCCGTGCGTATGTAGGCCGTAAGGGTATAGGGCTGCCCAGGAGTCACCTTGACCGGACTCGAGGTGACCTGTCCGAACATGCCGGAGAAGCGAAATGAGCCGCTGCCCGCCGTACGCGACATCGTGCCGTCGTAGGTCGCTCCAGATACTCCCCAGCCGCTGGTTCCGGTCACCGAGGGGTTCGCGTTGAGCGGCGTCACCGAATTGACGGTCGGCGGGACGGGTGCCGGCGCAATCGTGGTGGCCGGAATGGTCGGTGTGGTCGGCGATGGCGGAACGGTGGTGCGGGCGACCGTTGTGGAAACCTGCGTTGTGGTGGCCACGGTCGCTGGGGCCGTGGTCGAAGATGGCGCGGTGGTCGGGACCGCCGGGCCGGGTGAGGTCCAGATCTGAAGTTCCGATAGCCCGATGTTCGCCGTGTTCGAGCTGGTCGAGTTGACAGTGAAACGAAGACCGGTGGCTGATCGAGCCGGGAACACCACCGTTTATGGCAGACCATCGTTGTTGAGAGCGCCGACAGCAACTGTGGAGCCGTCGGTGAACCTGTTTGTCCCCGACGTGACGTTGTCACTTGAGTTTGGCCGGTCGAACAGGACCACTCGGTCAATGACTTCAGGAGTCGTCCATTGGAAATCGATCCAGCTTCCGACGCTACCGTTGATTGTCGCCCATTCCCGGGTGAAGTCGAACGGGTAGCCCGAGGCTGAGCCGTCGACAGCCTTCCGCGCAGTTTGCTGTGTGATCGTGTTCTCTGACGATGCGGTGATCAACGCTCCGGGTCCGAGGTTGCGGACCGTCGTGCCCGGAACGGTGGTTGTGGTTGCTGCGGTGGTTGTGGTTGCTGCGGTGGTTGTGGTTGCTGCGGTGGTTGTGGTTGCTGCGGTGGTTGTGGTTGCTGCGGTGGTTGTGGTGGCTGCGGTGGTTGTGGTTGCTGCGGTGGTTGTGGTGGCAACCGTAACGACCGGCGCGAGCGAAGTTGCCGGAACGGAAGACGCCGTCACCGCTCCAGAACCGAAGACCTGGAACTCGGCAAGGCCGACGTTGATGGTGCCGGGGCTGACGGCTGTGATGCTCAGGCGGACACTGGTGATGGCACGTGCCGGGAAGTTGACGCTGACGGCGGATCCGTCGTTGTCGAGTGTGCCAACCGCGACTGTTGAACCGTCAGAGAAAACCAGGGTCCCTCCGGTGATCTGATCGGCCAGGTTCGGACGGTCAAAGAGAACGATCTGGTCCACCGACTGCGGTGCCGCCCACCGAAGTTCCACCCAGCTTCCGGCTCGCTCTCCCCAACTCGCCCATTCCCGGGTGTAGTCGCCCGGGTAGCCCGACGGTGAACCGTCGGCCACCTTGCTGGCGAACTGGAGTGTTCCGGGCGACTCCGAAGACGCCTGCACCGACGCAGAAGGGGCAAGATTGTCTCGACTTTGGGACTGAAGATGGAGCGCAGCCCCGCCTACTGTTCCGGACGCTATGAGTGCTCCGGCGACAAATATCGTCGAGAGCCCAACCGTCGCTGCTGACCTAGTCTTTTTCCGGGGCATGTCCAGTTCATCGGCAGAACCATCGGAAAGCTTGAGGTCGGGAGGGGCCATTCGAATTGTTCGTCGAGAATCTGAAAAATACCGCTTCACCTGCACAAACTACCGCGCATTCAGCATGACGATTCGCTGAAACAGCCGGTTTCACGTCGCGGTTTGGGCGCGACTTCGAGAAACCCCCGCGTTCTCCGAGTGAACATCACTGAGAAGCAACCACGGTGTGTGTCGTGGTGAAACGGGTGGGAAGCGTCGGTGGCTGAACAAAAAACCACACAAGGTGGCGTACTCGATCGGCCCGATACGGCAAAAGCAGATTGCGACCCGACGCTAGGTCCGTCGGTGCAGCGCAACCGAGAACTCGGTGAGGTTTTTCGCGAGCTTCCATCGGGCGGGCAGAGGAAGATGCCTTTGCCGTAGCGCGTCGAAATAGATTCGCCGGGCCCGACGCGCCGCGTTGCGTCGAAACGCCAGGGTCCGGTCACCGAGCAGCGTGATGGCGCCCGGGGGAACGGAGGACGCGGTCCTTGACCCCGAATTCAAGCGGGACGAGCGTGAAGGCGATGTCCTTGAACCAGGCTTCCATCGGGCTGGTTTTCAGTTTCGTTCAAGTAATCGGGGCTGACCGTACTCCGGTTGAGCGCATCCGCATGGAAATGGTTCGCCGTGCTCATTTCTCGGCCCCGATCGGTTCGGTACGCTTGAAGCCGTTCCATCGAAGCCGCGTTGGACGATAGGAACACATTCGAGACAACGATGGTAACTCGGAGGAAGGAGCACGCCGGGCCGGTGGAGCTATCGTCCAAGAAAGGTGCAGGCACCAGATCCGACCGAAACCTCCACTTCAGTGTCCCGCCAGGCGCAATCGCATCCAACGACAGCAAGCGAGTTTGAACCATGAATGAAGACGCAAAGATATTCGTCGCCGGACACGGCGGCCTCGTCGGGTCGGCGGTGCTACGCAAGCTCGACTCGATGGGGTTCACCCAGGTCCTCACCGCGACCCGCTCACAGCTCGACCTGCGGGACCAGGCCGCCGTGAACTACTGGTTCCGGGCCAACCGACCGGACTACGTGTTCCTTGTGGCCGGGACGGTTGGCGGAATTATGGCGAACTCGACCCGGCCAGCAGAATTTCTCTACGACAACATGCTGATCCACGCGACGGTCGTACACGCATCATATGTGTACGAAGTGAGCAAGCTCCTGTATCTCGGTAGTTCGTGCATTTATCCGCGTATGGCCACCCAACCCATGTCTGAGGATCAGTTGCTTACAGGCGAACTTGAACCGACGAACGAACCGTACGCGATCGCGAAGATCGCCGGCATCAAGCTCTGTGAGTCCTACCGTCGTCAATACGGCTGCAACTTCATCTCCGCGATGCCGACCAACCTCTACGGCCCGAATGACAACTTCGACCTCGACTCAAGCCATGTTCTTCCGGCCCTGATGCGCAGGTTCCACGAGGCCAGGCCTTCCGGCAATGTGACGATCTGGGGTACCGGGTCACCGCGCCGCGAGTTTCTTCACGTGGATGATCTGGCCGATGCATGCCTGTTCCTCATGGAGAATTACGACGAAGCAGGCCACATCAATGTCGGAACGGGTGCCGATATATCGATCCACGACCTAGCGCACCTGGTGCAGCATTGCGTCGCTCCTGACACGAGGATCGAATTCGATTCGTCCAAGCCCGACGGCACACCCCGCAAGCTGCTCGATGTGAGCCGCCTCCACAACCTCGGCTGGAAGGCGCAGATCGATCTCGAAGAGGGGATCAACTCGACGTATAAATGGTTCTGCGATCAACAGACCCTTCGAGGACGAAGCTGACTCGGCCGGTCGTCGTTCGGGCGCACGGATTCACCCCATTCGCCGCTGGAGCGACCAGACCTGCCACTATTTCTGCGTAGCCGTGTCGGTTGATCCGGCAATTCTTCCCCCGCAAGGCTTTCATGATCTCTATTTCCGTCATCATCCCGTGTCACAACGAAAAGGACTCTGTTCTGCGATGTATCGAAAGTGTTCGCACTGACGCAGGAGGGTTGGTTGATGTCATCGTGCACGTGGTCGTGGTCGACGACGGGTCAACCGATGGAACCAACGCTGCGGTTCGAGGCGCTTTTGCCGAAGCGAAGGTCGTCACGTCCGACGGGAGTCTGTGGTGGTCTGGAGCGATCAACAAAGGTGTGGAGTTCGCGCTTGCCGAGCGACCTGACTACGTGCTCCTGCTGAACAATGACTGTGTGCTCGGCAACGGAGCCTTCCAACGGTTTCTCGACGAATCCAAGGCGTTCCCGAAATCGATTCTCAGTGCGGTGATCGGTGACCTTGAGACCGGCAAGCCGGTCTGCTTTGGCGGGAAGTTCTCGTACAAGATGTGCGACTACTGGCTGGAACCGCAGAAAGCCAGCGGGGCCACCACCACTGAAGTCGATTGGCTCCCGGGTCACACGATGTTCGTCCCCGCTGGCATCTTTGCCGAGGTTGGAATGATGGATGCCAAGGCTTTTCCTCAGTACTTCGGGGATGCCGATTTTTCGCTTCGGGCTAAGCGATTTGGCTACTCATTACGCGTGATTTCGGATCTACTGGTCCTGAACGACCGCGACCAAACCGGAGTTTCGGCCGGACTGTCGATCCGTCCTCGAAAACTCCTGAACATATTGACCTCACGCCGATCGTGGATGCGTCTGGATGACAACCTGAAATTCTGGTGGCGACATCGCGACATCTTTTCCTTTCTGCAACTCGTGCAACGCTACGAGTTCGTCTACATGACGGCAATCACGCGATTTCTCGATGCCTTGCACGTACGGAGTGCTGTTCGAGCGGTCCGGCAGCGGTGTCGAAGGGTTTTGCAACGAGGCAAGGGCAGCCGTCGGGCGGACGGCTGAGACCCATCGTGAACGGTAGAAGAGGTTGACCTGGTGAAGACCCTCATCGTGACTCCGAGATATCCGCTCCCGGAAGTAAGCGGGGGAGACATGAGAACGATGCACTTCGCTCGCTACTTCGCGAAAAAAGGTTCCGTGGACATCGCCTCTTGCGGCCCGCCAGATGAGAAAGCCGACGACGACAACATATTTAGGGCTGTGCTCCCGTTGGCACACTCGCTGGGAAAGTCCTTCCGCTCTGATTTTGTCAGAGGTCTGGTTTACGGGGCGCCATTGCCTGTCTTCCTGTTTTCGGCGAGCGAGGTCGACCGCTTCAACGATCATGTCGCCCGGGAAGACTATGACGTTATCGTCGTTCGTAACGCGTACATGGCGGGCCTCGTACTTTCGGTTCCCGAGTCATTTCGAAGGCGCATTCTTGCCGACCTTGACGATGACATAACAGCGTCGTTGTATGACTCTACGATGATCGGGGGCGCGACCAATCCCATCCTGCGGTACCTGCTGGAAAAGAACCGTTCACGCCTTAAGGCCTTTGAGAAACGCTGTCTCAATCTCGGTGCGACCAGTGTCTGTTCCCCAGCCGACCAGGAGCGTCTCATTGCGCCTGACGGTCGAAAGCCGGCACTGCTGCCAAATATCTATCGATCGGAGTACTTCGACGGCAGAGAGATGGGGAACGGCTTTACGGAACCGCACAACCTTCTGTTCGTTGGGACACTCAATTACTCGCCCAATGTTCATGGCCTTTGTTGGTTTATCGAGTGGGTTTTCCCGGAGTTTCAGAAGAGGTTCCCGGACTCGACGCTAACCGTTGTCGGTCGGAGCCCTGGGTCAGAAATACGCTCGGTCTGCCACGCGAATGAGGCGGTCACGCTGCACGCCGATCCGGAGAATCTCGTCGAGTTTTATCTGCGTTGTCGAGCGGTGATTGTTCCGCTGTTGGCGGGCGGTGGGACCCGCATCAAGATCTTGGAGGCCGCGCTGGCCCAGCGGCCGGTACTCTCAACACCGATCGGCGCTGAAGGGCTGGCGCTACAGGACGGAAACGAGATCCTGCTGTTTTCTTCGGCGAAGGATTTCATTCGCGCCTACGAATCGCTCTCGGACGAACTTTCGTACAACCGCATGGTGCGTCGGACGCTGAAGGTGGTTGGCGACCATTATTCGGTTGAGGCCTTTGAACGCTGCCTTTCCGAGGTGGTGGATCGGATCAAGGCGAACCGGAACCAGGCATGATCGAAGTAGTGGCTCGGTTGCCACCGAGGCTGCCCGGCTGGCGGCCAACGTGGAATCGCAGTTCACACGCCATCCGGTCCGCCTGTGAGGCGCCTGGACCCAACTATCGCTCAAGGCTTATGGTCCCGGAGACGAAAGAGTGGTGTGAAGAATGCGTTTGAGAGCGGTTGGTCAACGGGCGCCCTATATCGCCTCGGCGAACGGTGCATTGTGATCTGATTACCGTTGGATCGACAGGTCGCTGTGAGAAACGCGTTGAGTATCATGGACAAATCCCCAATTGATCAGGAGCGGCCGCGGTCGCACCGTGGCGTCGCGCCGACGGTCTCTGTCGTGATTCCGCTTTACAACAAGGAAAGGTTTGTTGAACGGGCGATTACATCGGCGCTCGAGCAACGCTTCGCCCCTGTGGAGGTGATTGTCGTTGACGACGGATCCACGGATTCGGGTCCCGATGTCGTGGAGCGTTTGGCTAAGGCACACGTGCGTGTAAAGCTCGTCAGGCGTGAAAACGGCGGGCCTGGCGCTGCTCGCAACAGTGGGCTTGCGTTGGCCGTCGGCACCTACGTTGCGTTTCTCGATGCCGA
This sequence comes from Acidimicrobiia bacterium, assembly GCA_031383405.1. GTDB lineage: Bacteria > Actinomycetota > Acidimicrobiia > Acidimicrobiales > JANYDT01 > JANMZO01. The sequence continues at coordinate 14,541 of JANMZO010000037.1, forward strand.
CGACGAATGGTTGCCGGACTTTCTGGCGGTGGGAGTCGAGGCTCTGGAGAATTCCCCGGTCAAGCCTGCGTTTGCATGGACGGGCTACCGGATGCTCCCCGGCAGCGGCGTCGCCAGGGGCGTTGCGCCTCACCTCCGGGGAATCCACGAGTTGCTCCCGACAACTCCTGTAGCGAGCGTGAACCAATTGACCAGTTCACTATCGACGTGTGCGACCATCATTGATACGGAAATCGCTCGCCGGCACGGAGGATTTTACGACCTCGACAGATGTCTCCTTGGAGAGGACAAGTATTTTTTTCTCAGACTTCTGTTCAATGAGCGTTTTGCTATTGTTGGGGAGGCGTTGGCGGTCTATCACACAGACGCGTCAGATCTCACCAATCTTGTAACCGGTCATATGCAGGACCTTGAGCCGTACCTGAGCGAACCCGACGGGCTTCTCGAAGCCTGCCCGCCTCGGTTGCGTGTGCTCTTGCGGTCCCACCTGTCATATCTCGCTCTGAACAAGGTCGCCATGTACGCGAAGACCGGACAAAAAGCACAGGCGAATGAACTTCTCAAGTCGTTCGATGGGTACTTCGATCCCCATTCATCAGAAGCGTTGAGAGTCAGGGCACTTGTAGCTCTTTCGGCGGCGATGCCGGGCATTCGTCGGATCCGACGACGAATACTCGGCTGGCTCCGACCGGTAGATCGAGGGACATCATGATCGAGTTCTCCTTGATTGTTCCCACGTACAACCGGGCAGGGGATCTGTTCCGTCTCCTCGCGAATCTGGACCTGCAAACGAAACTTCCCACGGAACTGATTCTCGTGGACGCCTCAGATTCCACGGCGACTGAAGTGATGGTCAACGAGGTGGCCAACCGCTTTTCCTACCCCATTCGATACTTTCGTCACTCCAAGGGTCTGACCCGGCAGAGGAACTTCGGGGTCGCGCAGGCCCGGTATCCGGTGATTGGCTTTTCGGACGATGACTGCCTATTTGAACCGACATTTCTCGAGAGGATTCTTGACGTGTTCGAACGAGATGCATCGGCAACCGTTGGTGGAGTATCCGGTCTCGTGTCCGAGGTCGACCCGTCGAACATCGTTTTAATAGATGGGTTTCTTGCTTCTGATCCTAACGGAATAGAGTTCACGGAGCATATGCAGCGGTTCGTCTACCGTGGAGTCGATGGATGGAAGAAGTGGGTTCGCAGTCACCTGGAACGTATTGTATTTATGGAGACTCCGGTTCCTGGCACATTCTCTCCTAGCCGGTGCCGTTTCTTCGGTCTGGAGTTACCCTTCGAAGGTGAACGGCACGTAGATTTTTTAAAGGGGGTGGCGTTCTACCGGCGCGAAGTCTTCGATCACGTGCAGTACTCTCCTTTTTTTGAAGGGTATGGATTTGGTGAGGATGTGCACTTCTCGCTTCAGGTCGCCAAACGTTGGGTTCTCCAAGTTGTCGGTGATGCCTTCGGGTTTCACCTTCACGCGCCATCGGGCCGACCCAATCTTTTTCGAGTGGGAATGATGTCGACCAGAAATTTCTTCTATATCTTCGTATCATATCGACCGAGAAATTTCCGCGATCGAGCGGTCTTTTGGTACTTCTTCGCCGTGAACGCGCTCCTCGATTTGGTGTTCCTTCTGCCGAGAAACCCTAAAGCTGCGTTGCGAATGTTCGGTGGCCGGCTCTACGGTGTGTTGCTGCTCGTCAAAGGCTCGATCAGGTCCGACCCGATCGGCACTTCGTCGTGACCGGGCTGATCTGACCCGATCCGAGTAACTGAACTCAGGGCCTCACCGCTTCCAGCTGAACAACGGCGCTCCGAGTTTCGAACGGTCGACCTCGATCCCGAGCCCGGGACCGAGCGGTGCCGCCCCGATTCCGTTGACCGACTTCGGGTGGTAACCGGCGATCTGGTTGTCGGTCCAGTCGTTCATGAACGAGACGGCGAACAACGCGTGTGGTGGAGTGCTGGCCCCGAGGTGACTGACGGCGGCTGACATGAGATCGCCACCCCAACTGTCTTCAATCGTAAGCCGTATGCCGAGAGCGACAGCGGTGTCCCGCATCATCTTGGCCGGTGTCAATCCGCCGACCCGGTTGAGCTTGAGGTTGATCGCTTCCATCCCTCCGGCGTGCGCCGCGTCGACGAGGGTGTTCACATCGACGATCACCTCATCGAGGATCATCGGCAGGTTGGTGTTCTGCCGCACGAGGAGGCACTCCGCAAGCGTCGGGCACGGCTGCTCGAGGTACAGCCGATCGGCTCCCTCCATGAGTCGCGCCGCCACGATCGCGTCCTGGCGACGCCAACCTCCGTTGGCATCAGCCAGGATCGTGTCGTCGGCGTCGGTTGCGTCGACAACGGCCAGACACCGGGCGGCGTCCTGGCGGGGGTCGGCCCCGACTTTCAGCTGGAACCGGTGGATTCCCCCGGCCTTCTGGGCAAGTACAAAGTCGACCATGGACGGCGCGTCGCCGAGTGGGACGGCCTTGTACATCGGGAGCGAGTCGTTGATGCGTCCGCCGAGAAGGTCGACCACCGGTCGGCCGACGGCCTTGCCGAACAGGTCCCAACAGGCGATGTCGATCGGGCTCTTGGCATAGTTGTGGCCCATGATGGCGCCATCCATCGCCGCCCGGATGCCGAACAGGTTCGTAGGGTCAAGACCGACGACGGCGGGGCCAAGTAGTTGGAGCGCAGCGATAGCGCCCTCGGCGTGGGCGTTGAGATAGGTACTGCCGAGTGGGCACGTCTCACCCCACCCATCGATCCCGTCGTCGCCTATGAGGCGCACGACCGTGCTCGGAAGGGTCGTGACGACGCGGCCACCTGACATCACGTAGTTTCCGAAGCGGTACCCGAGCGGGTACTGATAGACCTCAACCGATGCGATGTTCATACACTGAATCTACCGGGGTGGGCACCGGCCCGGAACAGGATCGCATGGTCGAATGAGGTGCCCGCCTGCGGTACGTTGAACCAATGTCCAGGTTGGTCCGAACCACGAGTCAGCGGCTGCTGCCATCTTCGGCCTCGGGTTACACGTCACTCGTTCCGGGTGCCGGCGAGCCCGAGGTTCTGCGTGCTGACATGGGTGGGGATCCCGGAGCGTTGACACCCGGTAGTGGTCGCACCCTGTTGCGACTCCTTCACGTCACCGATATGCACGTTATGGACGCCGGGTCGCCGGCCCGCTCGGACTGGGTTGAAACCCGTGCGTCTGAACGGAAGTGGCTTCCGCTGCTACACATGGCGCGCCCGCATGATCTGCTCGCCAACTGGGGAAGCGTCGCGTTCGGCCGGGCGATCGCCGAGCATCACGAACCTGCGGATCTCGTGATCTTCACGGGAGACAACATCGACAATGCACAACGGAACGAACTCGACGCCTATTTGGCGATCGCCGGCGGCGGCGACTTTTCGTTTCCGTACGAAGGTCCGCAACGCTCGACCTGGGCCGCCGACACCCGCTCCGCCGGGTCCGAGTACCGCACGCCCGACGGATTATGGCCTTTCTGGTTGCCTGATGGTGGCGTGGCCGACCGTTTCCGCAGTTCCCACAGCTTTCCAACCGTTCCTGGCCTGATCGACGCCGCCGCAGCTTCGGTGACAATGAGCGGGGTCGGTGTGCCCTGGATCAGCGTAATGGGCAACCACGACGTGATGCGGCAGGGAACCGTCTTCACTACTGCGGAACTGGAGGCGATCGCTACGGGAAATTGGCGTGCACTTGGGGCCCCAGTCGGGTTCGACCCCGACGACCCGATCGGACTCTACCTAAAAGACCCGACGCTATTTTCGAGCGGACATCCGCGCTTCGAAGTCAACGCCGTTCCGGGCAGACGAGCCATAACCAGTGCCGAGTTCATACGTGCGCATATTGAAAAAGGCGCCGGGGGATTCGGGTCGAATGACTCGCCCGACTACACCGTCGACCGCGAACCCGTGCGGATCATCCTGCTCGATACGAATCATCCGACCGGTCACTACCAGGGGAGTGTCGGCCTGACGCAGTTGGCCTGGCTCGACGATCGGCTGCGAGAATGGGTCGGTCGGCCGGTGGTGGTGGCCAGCCATCACGGAAGCGTCGCGCTGGAGAACACGTTCGGAGACCCGGTACCGACGGATCGCCGCCTCGCAGCCGACATGGAGGAAGTGCTACTGCGCTACGGAAACGTCGTCGCGTGGCTGGTCGGGCACCGCCACGTGAACCGGATACGGCCGCTGGCCAACCCTGACCGATCCAAGCCGGGGTTGTGGGAGATCACCACGGCATCCGTGATCGATTACCCCTGCCAGATCCGCAGTGTCGCCATCGTGGAAGGTGCCGACGGTTCAATAGGCGTGCATACGGAATCGCTCGACCACGACGCGCATGTCCCGAACGCCCGCAACCTCGACGCCACGTCGTTGGCCGCATGGCACCGGGAGATCGCGTTCAATACGGAGCGGCTCCATTCCGGACGCGAGTCCGGCCGGGAAGGGCGACCGGGCGACCGGAACGCCTTTCTCGCGCTTCCGCCCCGTTGAGGGCGCTGCCGACCTGACCGTTCGCCCGTTGGATGTCCGTCTCTACCGGACCGACTTACCGGACCATCTCTACCGGACCGTTTCGAGGGTCGCATCCAACTCCGTGATGAACACGTCGATATCGGATCGGGTGATCACCATGGGTGGCTTGACCTTCAACACGTTGTTGGCCGGGCCATCGGTCGAAATAAGGATCCCCCGGTTGCGGAGCTCATTCGCGACGTCGGAGGCGAGTGCAGTGGCCGGAGTCTTCGACTCCCGATCTGTTACAAGATCGACGCCTATGTAGAGGCCCTCGCCCCTCACGTCGCCGATGCACTCGTGGCGCGTCTGGAGGCGACGTAGACACTCCAGTGCGTAGGAACCCACGTTGAGCGCGTTGGCCTGCAGATCGTTGGTGTCAATTTCGTCGAGAACAGCCAGACCGACCGCACATGAAACCGGGTTACCGCCGAATGTGTTGAAGTACTCCATGCCGTTGCTGAATCTCGCAGCGATCTCCGGCGTAGTTACCACGGCACCGAGAGGGTGGCCGTTCCCGAACGGTTTACCTATCGTGACGATGTCTGCGATGGCTCTCTGGGCATCATATGACCACATAGCATTTCCGACGCGCCCGAGTCCGACCTGAACCTCGTCGGCGATGCAGATTCCTCCCGCGATTCGTACTGCGTCGAATGCGTGGCGGAGGAATGACTCCGGGTACACCACCTGTCCGCCGCACCCGCTGATCGATTCGGCGATGAAGGCGGCCGGTCCACCCCGGCCGTCTGGCCCGGAATGGCGCTGCGAAGCTTCGATATGTTGATGGATGAACTCGGCATAGGCCGCTCCGGTCGCCGGCTCGTAGCCGCGGATCGGGCCCCGGTACGGATCGGGCAGTGGCGTTATGTGAACATATGGTTTTCGCCCGCTGCCACCTGATCGGTTGAATTTGTACGGGCTGACGTCGATTACCGCGGCAGTGTTGCCGTGATAGGCCCAGTCGAGACAGATGATGTCATTCCGACCCGTGACCGTACGCGCCATCCGGAGAGCGAGTTCGTTGGCTTCTGATCCGGAGTTCACGAAGTACACAACCGACAGCGGGTCGGGAAACGCGGTTACCAGCCGGTCGGCCAGATCGAGAATGTTCTCGTGGAGATACCGTGTGTTCGTGTTCAGTTTCGCGGCCTGCTCGGCCAACGCCTTCACCACGTTCGGGTTGGCGTGTCCAACATGGCATACGTTGTTGACGAGATCGAGATAGCCACGGCCGCGGTGATCGAAGAGATACGCACCTTCTCCGCGCACGATGTGCAACTTGCGGCGGTAGCTCGTCGACAATGAGGGGCCGATTCGCTGGGTTCGGCGTTTCATCAGCGCGTCGACCGACCCGGACTCGATTTCCAACTGAAAGGACTCGGGGCTGAGTCGCAGCAGAGCGTTCGGATCCGGCGAGAGCGATTGCCAGATAGCGAACCGACTCGGTTCTCCGGCGCCTTCGAAGTTACCGACCGAATCCATCAGGTTTGTGATGAGTTGCACGTGGACATGGGGTGCCCATCCTCCGTTGACGGTGTCATCTCCTACGAAACCGACGACCTCCCCGGCGACCACACGCTGTCCCGGTTCGAGGAGAGTCAGGGTCTGTCTCGACAGGTGCCCGTAGAGAACGAAAAATGTTGGCCCCTGCGGTCCAGCCTGATGTTCGAGTATAACGGTCGGTCCGTAGTCGTACGCGGCGGTGTTGTCGACTACGAACTTCACCGATCCGTCGAGCATCGCGTGCACCGGCGTACCCGTCTCGCAGAAGAGATCGATGCCGAGGTGCCTTGAACGCGGTTCCGGGGCATCGGTACGGAACTGATCGCCCCGATAGACGTTGCGGTCCTCCCCGTAGGCGCCGACCGCAAACGTGGCACCCTCATCGAGAAGTATCTGCCGCAGCCACGACCAGTACCGCCGCGGGTCACCGATGAACTCGGTGCCGGGTGATCCTTCGAGCAACTGTACGAATATCCTCGCCTCGCGAGTGAGGTCCCGGCCGAAGATTGAAGCCGGTCGGCACGCGTCGGACACGAGCCACGTCTGGATCTCTGTTGATCGGGGCGCTGCTTCGAGGCCGACCGCGTCCCGTGCGGCGAAGTGGAGGAAGTCGGGCCGCATTCCCATCAGTCGATGAAGGAGTCGTAGCGCCGGACCCTGCGAGATCACCGAGTACGGGTCAATTTCGTCCGTCGAGGCGGCCCGGCTTGATGAAATGGCGACACTCATGGCGAGACGGGCGGCGACCAGATCGAACAGAACGGCAAGCTCAACTTCCTGAAGCGGATACTCGGCATGGAATCGGCTGATGACAAGCCTGGATGCGGCGACAATGTCAGTGACGTCGAGAAGGGCGTACGCCAACGCGATGGCGAGTTCATTCACGACCTGCCCGTGGGCCATGTCGCCGAAGTCAATCAGTCCGGAAACGTGCCCGTCGGTGATAAGGACGTTGTAATCGTTGGCGTCTTGGTGGATCACTCCGACCCGCAGCTTCGGGTACTGAGGCACGGCCCGGTCACGGTGACGGTCCAACGCACCCTCCACGGCCGCCCGATTTGAGGGGTCCTCGATGAAATGCAACATCGAACGCGCGGTTTGTGCGTTGTCGAGGTTCCAGAGGAACTCGGGTCGGTGCGCTGTCGGTCGGCCGAAACTGGCCAATCCTCTCGTGAGCCGACCGATGAAGCGCCCGAGGTCCTCGAACACTTCGGGCGTCTTCGGAGAGTCGGCCAGCGGTTGACCTTCGAGGTACGACACGAGTCGAACCCGCAGCGGACCTTCCGTCGTCATGACCGTTGGGACCCGGTCCCCGCTGACCGCCGTGACGATGCGCGGAACGGGGAACGTTGGATCGGCAACTGCCAGGTGATCGAGCACGGCAACCTGAAGCGTCAGGGTGGCGTCGGGTTCTGCGGGGTTCGAGAACTTCACGATGAAGCGTCCGGTGGACGTTGTGAGCGCCAGGTTCTGATCCCGCTCCGAAACCAGAGGCCTGACCGAACCGATCATCCCGAATACCGCTTGAACGATGGCTTCGACTTCAGCGACGGGAACCGCGGGGGCTCGAATCCCGAAGACCTTGTTGGCATCGGTTGCCCTGTCGTGACCGGCCGCGAGGCTTGTGACAGGTTCCGTGGCTTCTGCGGTCATCCCAGGAATGTATCGTCTCGGGAAACGCACGCGGGTCGGTTCGCGTCGTGGACAGGGGCGTGCCGTTGTGTCACGATCATCCTTGGGGGTCCACGTGATCAAAGTCCTGATTGTTGACGATCAACTCTTCGTGGCGGAAACCTTGGCGGTCACCATGGCGGAAACCTTGGCTGTCACCATGGGCGATCACGACGACATTTTTGTGGTTGGGATAGCCCAGAGCTCACTCGCTTAGCGTAGCTGTCTGAGGTGCCCGTGAAACGTGAAACTGAGCCGAGTCCGGTAGTGGGCTACCCGGGAAATGTCGATCTGCCCTTCACCTGGGATGACCTCCGCGCATTGGTACCCGAGATGGTCGTTCACGCCGATCTCGTGGATTTTCTTGAGTGGGTTGGAACTGTTCGAACCCTGGACATCGTGCTTCAGGCTGACCGTGGAACTTCCAACGCGTTGAAGATCTGTCGATTGATGAGGGTGCACACGAACGCGTCGATCCACCTGATGTGTGCCGGTCTGTCCGAAGACGAAATCGCCCGGGCCAACATGATCGGCGTGAGTTCGTTGCACCTTGTGGCCGAAGGCTACGGCCCGTTGGCTGAACAGTTGGCGGCGAATCGCGACGCGGGAATCGCCGTAAAGCTTGAGGTCGAACTGGTGGTTGGAACCATTCGAATCGACATGGGCCGCAGAAAGGTCTTTGTCGCGTCGCACGAGATACCAACCACAAGAACCGAGTTCGAAATCCTCACGGCGTTGGCGAAACAGCCCGGACAAATCGCCAGCCGACAAGAGCTGATCGAACACGTATGGGGTTCGGAGTGGTACGGGGCTCCCAACGTCCTCGACACCCACGTCACCCACCTCCGGGCCAAGTTGCTCAAGGCAGGATGCGGCGCACCGATAGCGACCGTGCGTGGCGTCGGGTATTATCTCGACGCCCCGAAGACCCCTTCCTCGGAGACGGTCTGAGCGCAGATGATCGCTCGGAACGGCAGGAGTCCGGCTCGACGCTCGGTGTTTGTCAGCCCCTGGGGCCGTCAGTTAGTAGTCCGTTGGCTCTCGTATTCAACGAGGTCTCTGAAGTCGGTCGGCTCGGTACACGCCCGGCGGATCTCCCAGAACCCCGATACACCCGCCATAAGGACGAAGCCGTCCCAGAGGTCGAGCGCGTCGCCGAGAGGTAGGCGTCGGTTGACGATCGGTCCGGAGTAGCCCACGCGAAGATCGTTTTTCGTCGTGAAGGCCAGAAGCGGGAGGCTCGCATCGGCCCCCGCGAGAGCTTGTCCCTCGGCCATATGGGCGCGGATCGTCGTATCGAGTGACGTGTGAAAGGACGCTTCGCTGTAGGACGTGTCAAGACCGGCCCGGGCTAAGGCAACCTTAGGGTCTATGACCGAGTTGCGTTGGTCGTGCAGATGCTTGCCGTACTCGGCGTAAAGGCGTCCGGTCGCTACATCGCCCTCCTTGACCCGCACCGTTTCAAGGACGCGGAGCAACGACAGGGCATGGCTGGTTCGGCCGAAGTGGGGAGACTCGGCCGGGAGTCGATGTTTGAGGAGCAGGCTCATCGGCCGCCAGGTAATCCTCAGGTCGCGGTACGGGGCCACCTCGACCAGCCAACGCGACGTGAGCCAACTCCAAGGACAGATTGGATCTATCCAGATGTGCAGGTCCACCTCAATTCCTCCTGCCTGATCCATCGGCACCTAGAGTGGTTTTCTTGAGTAGGGTTTCTCGGATGCGCCTCCTGACCGGCTGAAAAGCCAGTGGGTGGTTCGTCGGTATGATCCCCTTCATGCTTGAACCAGCAATCCGAGACTTGGCCCAGGGCAAGAACTTCGCCGCACTGACGGTGATCCCTGCGTCGGGGCATCCAATGACCCACGTTATGTGGATCGACGCTGACGACGAGCACATTCTCGTCAACACCGTGATCGGTCGGGCAAAGGCCAGGGCGATGGATGCCGACCCCCGCGTGACGGTAGCGATCTGGGACGCAGACAACCCGTACTCGTATGCCGAGATTCGAGGACACGTGGTTGGTACGACGGCCGGTGCCGAGGCGGCCGACAGTATCGAGAAACTCAGCCACAAGTACACCGGGGCGGCGTATGCATTCGGCCCGACCGACGACCGGATCATCTATCGGGTGGCACCGGACCGGCAGCGTCTCCAGTAGCTACAGGCTCGTCGCGCCCCGTCACCAACCGGGAGCTTCGCCGATCCCCATGTCTTCCGGCCATCAGGAATCCTAACGCCCCGGAATCGACCGAAGTCGAGCCGCTGCTTCGGTGATGATCGCTTCCTTCTTGCAGAAGACGAACCGCACGAACGAACGGCCCCGCTCGGGGTTCAGGTAGAAAACCGAGTTGGGAATGGCCACCACGCCGCAACGTTCTGGCAGCGAACGGCAAAACGCCAATGCGTCGTCGTCGCCAAACGGGGAGATATCGGTGGTGACGAAATAGGTCCCCTTCGGCGTGAACACGCGAAAACCTGCACGTTCAAGGCCGGCCAGCAAGAGATCGCGCTTCGCCTGCAGTTGCGCTGCGAACCCGGTGAAGTAGGAGTTGTCGAGCGCGAGGCCGCGGGCGATGGCGTACTGGAAGGGTCCGCTGGCTACGAACGTGAGGAACTGCTTGGCTGTGCGCACGGCGGTCACCAGTTCGGGGACTGCTGTCACCCACCCCACTTTCCAGCCCGTGAACGAGAACGTCTTCCCGGCGGAACCCACGGTGAGGGTCCGCGCAGCCATGCCGGGTAGGGTGGAAATAGGAATGTGAACGGCGCCGTCGAAGGTGACGTGCTCGTATGCTTCATCGGCGAGAACGAGCAGATCGTGCTCGATGGCGATGTCGGCGATTGCTTGAAGCGCTTCGCGACCGAGGACCGTACCCGTTGGATTGTGGGGTGAGTTGAGGACGATCATTTTTGTCCGGGGCGTGATTGCGGAGCGGAGCTCATCGGGATCGACGACGAAATCAGGCGCCCGGAGGGTGACGGGAACGGATCGGGCGCCGGCCATCGCGACACAAGCCGGGTAGGAGTCATAGAACGGTTCGAACACGATGCACTCATCGCCGGTATTCAGCAACGACAGCAATGCTGCGGCGATCGCTTCGGTGGCACCGGCCGTGACCAGTATCTGGTGGTCGGGGTCCAGTTCAATCCCGTAGAACCGGCGTTGATGTTCAGCGATAGCGCGTCGGAGTTCAGGGATTCCCTGCACCGGCGGGTACTGGTTGCCCCGACCCTCCCGGATCGCCTCTATGGCCGCCTCAAGGATCTCGGCCGGGCCGTCGGTGTCGGGGAATCCCTGCCCGAGGTTGATCGAGTTTGTGCTGACGGCGAGGGCTGACATCTCGGCGAAGATCGACGCGCCGAAACCCTGCAGTTTGTTGTTGAGGTAGGGAGCACCCATGGAGACCGACTGTAGTTGCCGTCTTACGCTGTGCAACTTCCCGTAGGCTGGCGCTCTGATGCTGACCGCCACCCTATTGGCCCTCTCGGCCGCGGTGCTTCATGCCGGGTGGAATCTTCTGGTCAAGCAGGGGGGCGACGACCGCTTTCTCCTCCTGTGGGGTCAGTTTTTCCTGGCCGCACTGATATGCGCGCCTATCGTCTTTGGTTCCGGGGGCCTTCCACTTTCATCGTGGAGATGGGTCGCTCTGTCCGGATCGGTCCACCTGCCGTACTGCATCTTCCTGGCCAAGGCGTACAATCACGGTGACTTCTCTCAGGTGTATCCGATAGCACGCGGAGGGGGAGCGATGCTCGCCGCCATCGGGGGCGTGCTGTTTCTTTCCGACAAGATCTCAGGGATAAGCGGGCTTGGGATCGCGGTATGCGGGTGTGGGCTGGCCCTTCTCGCCGGGCCGCTGAGCAGGGCCAACGGCAGAAGCGTCGGGTCCGCACTAATCGTGGCCCTGACCATCGGCGTCTACAGCGTGTCCGACGCGAAAGGTGTCCGTACCAGCGGTACCGCGGTCACCTATGCGCTGGCTACACACCTCGGCACAGCGACGTCAACGTCGCTCTACGGCCTGCTGACCGGTCGGGTCAAGGAAATGCGCAGGGTCCTTCTGGCGTTCTGGCGGCGCTTGCTGCTTGCCGGCATTGCGTCGACCGTGACCTATACATTGGTTCAACTGGCCTTCAAGCGCGCATCCGTGGGTTACGTGACTGCACTTCGGGAAAGCTCGGTGGTGCTCGCCGCGTTCATTGGCTGGCACCGGCTGAAGGAACCTGTCGGTACCCGACGCATCCTCGCTACGGGGCTGGTCGTGACCGGGCTGGCGACCTTGATTCTCGGGCGTTAGCGCGGTCGGGAACCGGTCAACCGCGGGCTCACACCCCTCGACGTCGCGTCGGGACGCGACCGATCCCGCCGCTCTCCAGCAGCATTCCGGTCAAGGTCCGCTCCGTGTGTGTCGAACGCCACGTGAGCATGTCCTGGGCCAGAGTCAGGACCACCGACGGATCGCGTTCCTGGGTCTGCCAGGTCGGGTCAGCCGCAAGGTCGAAGCACAGCGACGTTCCGTTGCCGAAATGAACATATGCGTGCGAAGTATTTCGCCGGACCACCAGATGCTGACGTTCAAGGCGTTGATCCCAGGGCCACGGGGGAGTCTCATGAGTTATGAAGGAGTCGCGCCAATCCCATTCCCAGGTTGCCGCATCTCGCCAGAACGGTGGCTCATCGCCGCTCAGAAACGCGGTGAGCGGAAGACCGTCGCACTGTGCGGGAACCGGGGAGCCCATTGCCTCGCAGAGCGTCGGAAAAATATCAACGTTCTCGGTGAAGCAGTCGAGCACGCGTCCGTGACCTCGGGGCTGGGAAGGGTCACGTATCAGGCCGATAATGTGGTATGACGACTCGAAGAATCCGGCCTTGCCGAGCAGTCCCTGATCGCCAAGCTGTTCGGCGTGATCAGCGGTCACGATGATGACGGTGTGTTCCCATGCCCCGGACGACTTGAGGGAGTTCCAGATCCGCCCGAGATGTGCATCGACTTCGGAGATCATCCCGTAGTACTGCGCTTGAATCTCCGGGACCGTCATGGGGTGTAGCGACGCGGCCACCTCCGCGTTGTTCAGAAACGACTCGTAGAGGCGATGGCGGCTGCCGTTGGCGAGAGCCGGAAGCGGAGCGGGGAGGTCGGCCCCGTCGTACATGGTCGCGAACTTGCCGGCTGCGCAATAGGGCGGATGCGGCCGCAGATACGACGCGTGCGCGAACCAAGGTGAGCGCTGCCGCTCGAGCCACCCGATCAGGTGATTCGTGAGAAACGCGCTGTGGGAATGGTCACTCGGTCGAAGGTGCTCAGTCTCCAGTCCAATCTGAGCGTCGGTGACATCGTGGCCCAACGATCTCAACCAATCGAGGTAGGGCGATTGATCTCCGGTCAGATCAAGCGCCGACGTGAAGCCGGGCAGGATCCCTTCATAGGTTGACAGCCTCGGATCCCCGGGTTCAACGGTCCGGGGATCGACGCCCTGATCGGTGTAACCGAACAGCGTTGGTCGGTATCCGACACGCGCTGCCATGCGGGCAACGTTGTCGAAGCGGTCATCGAGGGGTGTGCCGTTCGCTACGACCCGGTTGTTCAGCTGATACGTGCCCGTGTAGAGGGCGGCCCGACCGGGAGCGCACGGCGCGGCCTGCGAGTAGTGGCGGGCGAGTCGCACCCCTTGCGACGCGAGATGGTCGAGGTTCGGTGTGCGCACCGTCGGGTGCCCGGCGCAGGAGAGGGAATCTCCCCGGAACTGGTCGAGCGTGATGAACAGGACATTCGGTCGGGCCTCGGGTCGTATCGGGGTTGCCATGTCACTCCTTCAACGGGGGGCCGACCGCCGGTGTGGTGCGGGACTCACTTCGGGCGATGAGGCCAACACAGATAAGTACACACACCATTCCAAAGACCTGTATCGGCCTCACAGTTTCGTGCAGAAAGACCCGACCCCACGTGACTCCCAAACCGGGTTGGGCCAGGCCGAGGAGGGAAATCGTCGAAAGAGGCACCAGTTGCTGCGACCACGCAAGGGTCCCGTGCGAGATGACGCCGGCCACCATCGCCGAGGTCAGCACCAGCAACCATCCCTTCGGCCAGACGAGCTTGGTTACGCCTCCGTGCAGGAGCGCAATTGGAGTGATCGTGAGCAGCGCGAAAACCGACATGCCGGCCATGAACTTGGTCGTTCCGAGTTGGGAACGGATCGGGCGGGTGACCGCCAGGTAGGTTGCCCAGAGGCTGATGGCTCCGAGGATCATGAGATCGCCGCTCCAGCGGTGCGTGCCCCGCGACGGCGTGTTCAGCACGATGAGGGACACACCCATGAGACCGAAGGCGCCAAGGATCAGTGTCTGGCGCCTCACGCGTTCGCCGAGGCGGAAGGCCGCGTACGGCACCACGAGCAGCGGCGTGAGTGTCCCGAGAAATTCAGCGTTGGCGATTCGAGTTCGTTGAACACCGGTCAGAAACAGACAGATGTTGCTTCCGAAAAGGATGCCGGCCGGGGCGACCTTCATGAGTTCGGCCCGAGTAAACCGTTCCCGACGAAACCCGATGATGATGAGCCACGCGATCGACGCGAACGCCATCCTCCAGAACGCAAACACCGGTCCGGGGAGTTTCGACGACTTGGCAATGGTGCTGTTGAACGACAACCCGGTGATCGATGCCAGGACTATCAGGACACCGAGAACCTGGGACGACAAGCGTCGCCTCCCCTTGACCGGCCCCGTGTCGCTTCGTGTAGTCACCGCTTAGTGTTGTTCCATGCCGTGTCAAGCTGGTCGAGAGACCACTGACCGGGTTTGGCTCCCGCCTGAAGTAGCGAGACGGCCAGGCCCTGAAGAAACTCATTGGCCGGCGTAGGTTCGCCGTGGAGTCGGCCGAGTAAGACGATCTCTCCGTTGAAGTAGTCGGTTTCGACTGACGTGGCTCCCTTCGCGAGGCTCTGCCACGTTGACCCGCCGAGGAACGTCTGGCCCTGCGGAATTGAGAAACCCATGGTCGCAGTACGCGCCTTGTAGCGGGCGGCCTCCCCGGCCTCCGATGGTTCGAACCTGATGCCCGCTGCGCCGTAAACCCGACGCGCTTCGTCCTGTGCGAATCGGACGATCTCCGAACCCCGGCCGGCCGGCCCGCACGCCGCTTCCGCAGCGTTGCCGAGGTTCAGCAGGATTTTGCCGTGCTTTTTGACCATGATGTCGGGATCGGCCTCACACAGGATGTGGGGAGCGGTGGACAGAATTTCCGCCAATTCACTCGCTGTTTCGTCCTGGCCACGCGGGTAGTGACCCACGTCGATCAGCGCATTCGTAGGCATGCAGAGTGCCGTGACCTCGCCGGGACGTTCAAACGTTGCCGGGAGTTGGATGACCATGCCGTAGACCCGTCGGAAGTTTCGCAGCGCGGTGCGCTCGTGCTCGACCCCGTTCGTACCGCACACTATTGCCGCGTCAGGGTTCCAGGCTCGGAGCGCGGCGTGGATGGAGGGGGTGTCCTGAGTCTTGGCCGTGATGATGACAACGTCATCGGATTGTGCGGTCAGTTCGTCGACGGAAGCGACCGCCGGGATGGGAATCCGGTCTTCACCCGTTCCCGTTCGCAGCAGCAGGCCCTTCGCGGTTATCGCCGTCGCGTGGGCCGGGCGGGCGACGAGCACCACGTTGACGCCGGATTGAGCGGCACGGCCACCAATGACGCTTCCGACGGCGCCTGCTCCGAAGATGATGATTCTCATTGGTCCGTCCTTGAGGAGGTGTTTGCGCTACAGGTCGGGTACCTGAAGATACGCGCGCGTAGCACCGACCTCTTCGGTTCGAAGAGCATGCAAAGGTCCACCGTTCGACCTTAGACGAGCGTTGTGCGTTTACTCGAACCCGAAGCGGCCGGGCGCCGGGCAAACGCGCTAGACAGATCGCATGCGGCTCTTGACCTGGAACATCAACGGACTCGACCCGACCTGTCTCGACGAACGCACCGAAGGCGCCGTCTTCACCACGATCGCCGGCACCACGCTGGACCGGATCGCGAACGGGGCCAATCCCTGGACCCCACCGGATGTGGTCTGTTTCCAGGAAGTCACTGCACATACCTTCCGCGCCCACGTCCAACCCCACCTCCGGGCTGTTGGATACACGGTGCTGCCCGGGTTCGCTCCGGAGCGACAGACGTTCGAGGTCATCGCCGTTCGCGCTCCCTACACGGTAGGCGCGCATACGGAGCGGCCATTGGTCGATTCTGTCTTTGGGCGAGTCCTCCACTCGGTCGACGTTGCCGGTCCTCTGGGCGCAATCCGCGTTGCCACCGCACACTTCGATAGCGGTCCTGAGTTGGGCTTGACCCGCCAAGCGCAGCTGCGGCAGGTCGTAGGAGTAATCGGGGACCGGGGCGTCTTCGGTGGCGACGCGAACTTCCGCAACAAGGAGTGGCTCGACGTGAAAGCCGATGCTGTCGTGGTCGATGCATGGGAGGCGGTCGGCGGGCCGACGGCTACCCGCTACACCTGGTTCATGAATACCATGAAGGCCCGCTTCGACCGGGTATGGGTGGGCCCAGAGCTGCGGGCCACGTCGATGGCGCCGGTCGGAGACAAAGACATACCCGAGATCAGGGTGCGGGCATCGGACCACATCGGGTTGCTGGTGACCTTGGCTGAACTGACCACGTAAACCCCGAGGAGGACGAAAGCGGTCTCAGCGCACCAAGACCCCTCTGGTGTGAAACGGTAGGGGTCAGATGCGTTCGAGTTCGCGACCATCGAACAGCGCAGTGATCGCAAACGCGGTTACGTCGGCTTCAAGGTCCGTCGTTTTCGGGGCCACCGCCGCGTCGGCTGCCGTGGCCGCTCGAACGATTGACGGCAGTTGTCGGGTGTCGCTGGACGAGTTGAGGTACAGGTCTGGTTCTGACAGGACGAAGCGGACGGCCCGGCCGATGGCTGCTTCGTCTTCGAGCGGTTCGTACCACGAATACTTCCTCCCGTGGTCGTTTTGCCAGCGTCGGCGCGCAATGGATTTGATGGTTTGCATCGCGACGCCGCGCACCTGGCATTCGGCGCGTAAGGCCTCTACGTCGCGTCGATAGCCGGGATTGGACATCAGCGTGAAGTTGTAGGGAAAAAGTACCGACGCGAACGGAAACTCGGCCAGGCTTCGTAGGTGCATAGCCGGAATTCGAAGACCGTGGCCGGTCACACCCAGGTGGCGAACGAGGCCCTCGGCCTGGGCCGCCGCAAGCGCTTCTACCGCTCCGCCAGGACCGTGGGCCACCGCCCACTCGTTATCTTCGACCAGGTTGTGTAGCTGGATCAGATCGACGTGATCCACACCCAAGCGCGTCAGGGACCGCTCCAACTCAGCCCGCGCCCCGCTTCCAGTGCGCTCGCCCGTCTTGGTTGCCAGAAACACCGCGTTCCGGTGATCCTGCAGAAAATTTGTGAGTCGCAACTCCGACTCACCGTAGGACGCCGCGGTGTCGATATGGTTGATCCCCGCAGCGCGAACGGTTTCGAGCACCCCGTCGGCAAACTCCTGGCTTCCCCCTCCAATCGCGGCGGCGCCGAAAATAATTCGTGTGCTGAGGTGCCCGGTCCGGCCAAACTCCATTGATTCGATCATGCTCCACAGTACGCCACGCCGACCCCGTTGCGGCGGGTGAGGCGCTTCTACCGCAGCGCCGTGCGAGCAACGCCGCAGAGCGACGGCGGCGGCAACCGGTCGTCGATTGGGGTCCGTAACACTTGGAACGCCGTGTGGTATCGAGTAGGGTTCGGAAGCTGACCTCGGTCAGCCGAAGGTACGCAGCGAAGTCCGGTGAGACCCCGGCACTGTCCCGCAACTGTGGTTCTTCCCGAGGCGACCGCCAACGGAAGACAAGTCAGGTCGCCTGCCCCTTTCGACGTATCTGACCCTCGAAGGAAGGGCGGTTCGTTGGCTTCGGCCGGCGGCACGCTGATCCTTCCTCCCTATTTCGGAGGATGATCCATGAAACCACGTACCCACCGTTCGCGACCCGCTTCGTTTGGCGGTCGCCTTGTGACATTTGGAGGGGTCGCCATCGTGGCTTGCTCTCTTCTTGCTCTTTCGGCCCCGTTGTCGACCCCCACCGCGTCGGCCACCACCAAGCGGACCTCGGCCAAACCTCCGGCGAAAGGCCCGAAGGGCTTTCCCGTCGGCATCGCTCAACCCGATGGTGTCGTGACTGTTAAAGCGAAGCCGATCCGGATTGTTTCGTTGTCGCCGACCGCGACCGAGATGCTGTTTTCCATCGGTGCCGGCCCCCAGGTCATCGCCGTCGACGAGTTCTCGAACTACCCCGCCAACGCGCCGGCCACAAAGCTCAGCGGGTTCACTCCCAATGTCGAGGCCATCGTCAAGTACAAGCCGGATCTCATTCTCTTCTCTGATACGGGTGATGCAGTGAAGGCTCTGAAGAAGCTCAGGTTCCCCGTGTTGGTGATGTCGGCTGCGCAGAAACTCGACGACGTCTACAGGCAAATCGAGCAGCTCGGTGCCGCCACGGGAAACCTGGCCAACGCGGTCAAAGTGGTCGCCACCATGCAGACTGACATAGCGAAGATCGTCGCTTCGGTTCCCAAACGCGCAACTCCTCTGCGCGCTTATCACGAGCTCGATAACACGTTGTACTCGATCACGTCGAAGACGTTCATCGGCAGTGTCTACTCCCTACTCGGCATAACCAGCATCGCAAATGCGGCCGACAAAGACGGGTTCGGGTACCCACAGATCTCGGCCGAATACCTCGTGAAGGCGAACCCCGATGTCGTGTTCCTGGCCGATACCAAGTGCTGCGCCCAGAACCCCACGACCTTTGCCGGCCGTCCCGGGTTTGGATCGCTGTCGGCTGTAACTGGCGGCCGCGTTGTCGAATTGGATGACGACATCGCCTCACGTTGGGGTCCACGCATCGTCGACTTCATGAAGCTGGTTGCGTCGAAAACGACCTCGATGACGGGAACCCCGCTTCCAGCCGGCGTCTGAGCCGATGCCGTTCACGTTGTTCATCGGAGGGGCCCGTAGCGGTAAGTCTTCGCTTGCAGTTGCTCGCGCCCGGGCGTGGTCGAACCCGGCCCGCATCTCGGTTGAACGGCGTGGTTCGGAGGTCGGTGAGTGTCGGACTGAACGACGAGGGGTCGCGTTCGTCGTCACGGGTGTGGCCGGAGACACCGAGATGGAAGAGCGCATCGGGCGTCACCAGCTCGAGCGCGATCCCGATTGGCTCACGGTGGAGTCGCCAAGGGATCTGCTCGGTGGAGTAAACCGGGCGATCAGTCACGGGTCCGACACGATGGTGGTGCTCGACTGCTTGTCCTTCTGGGTGGCCAATCGGTTGATGGACGATGGCAATGACCGCGGGTGCTGGCCGTTCATCGAGGAAAGGCTCGCCGGTGAGCTCGTTGAGGTGACCCGTGTGTTGGCTCTTCACCCCACGACCTCGGTAGTCGTCACGAACGAGGTCGGCTCGGGCCTCGTGCCCGGCTCACCCCTCGGCCGGCAGTTCCGCGACACGCTTGGGCGGATGAATGCCATCGTTTCGCTTTCGGCCGACGATGCCTACCTGGTCGTCGCCGGCCGAGTTCTTGCGTTGGACAAGCCGTGACCATACGAGCGAACCAGACGGTCGCGATCGGCGCTTCGATCGTCATCCTGTTTTGCGCGTGCGTGGTCGCATTGGTCGTCGGAGCGGCGGGTCTGGGATTCGGCGATGTCGTACGTTCGCTGGTTGACCTGGCGCCGGGCGTACACCTCGGCCATGTTCTCGAAGGCGTCGACCGAACGGTACTGCTCGAAATTCGACTTCCCCGGGTCGTTCTGGCCGGTCTCGTGGGTGGTGCCCTTTCGATCGCGGGCTCGGCGTTTCAAGGAGTGTTCCGGAACCCGCTCGTTGACCCCTATCTTCTCGGAACCGCCGCCGGAGCAGGTCTCGGGGCCACGGTTGTCTTCTCGTACACCTCAGTCTTTGCGACATGGCCGGTCAACCCGCTTCCGGTCGCCGCATTCGTAGGCGCGCTCATGGCTGTTGGCCTTTCCGGGCTGCTGGCGACAGCCGTCGGTGGGTCGGGTTCGGAGATGGGAACGAGCCTGCCTTCAAGCTCGCTGCTTCTTGCCGGGATCGCCGTTGCATCGTTCCTTACTTCGGTACAGACCTTTTTTCAGCAGCGCCGGAGCGACACACTTCGCCTCGTGTATGCGTGGATCCTAGGTGGACTTACTACCTCAGGGTGGAGCGAGGTCAGGTTGATCCTTCCGTATGTCCTCGTCTCAGGCATTGTGCTGACGGTTCTTGCCCAGGCGATCGACGTGATGGCGGTCGGTGATGAAGAGGCCCGCTCGCTTGGTGTCTCGCCGGGCCGGATTCGCCTGGTTGTGGTTCTCTTCGCTTCGTTGGCCACGGCAGCCGCGGTATCGGTTGCCGGTCTCATCGGGTTTGTCGGGCTCATCGTTCCGCATGCCGTGCGAGCGGTTGTCGGGCAACGAAGCCGGACGGTTCTCCTCGTCTCGTTCTTCGTCGGGGCCGCGTTCCTTGTCGGTGCCGACTCGGTGGCCCGCACGATCATCTCTCCGGCTGAACTTCCGCTCGGGGTCATCACCGCCTTCATCGGAGCGCCCGGCTTTGCCATTCTTCTCATCCGTCAACATCGGAGACAGGCATGATAGCGATCGGTGTTCCCGGTTCGGGTGTTGGAGCTGCTGAGTCGGGCTTCACCCCCGGCACGTCCGATGGGCACGCGGCGGCGGGGGGAGTCGTCCTTCGATGTCGGTCGCTTGGCTTGCGACTCGGCGACTCGACCGTCCTGGCCGACCTGACGCTTGACGTGCGGGCAGGAGAATGGATTGTGCTGCTCGGGCCGAACGGGGCGGGAAAAAGCTCGGCGCTTCGCGTAATGTCGGGTTCGCTCCGACCTTCGCGTCGTGTGATCGTCAGCGGCGAGGTGTCGGTGCATGGGCACTCAATCGGCCGACAGTCGAGGCGCGCCCTCGGTCGGCTCATCGCCGTCGTTCCTCAGAGTCCGATCTTTCCGCTTGGCGTGTCCACCGCCGACTACGTCATGCTCGGCCGGACACCCCATCTCGGCTTTCTGGCCGGTCCAGGCCGCCAGGATCGGCAGGTGGTCGAGGAACTGATGGACCGACTCGACCTTGGTCGCTTTGCGCATCGTCAGGTTCTCCACCTGAGCGGCGGCGAACGCCAGCGGGCCGTGATCGCGCGCGCCCTGGCGCAGAAGGCTCCCGTTCTGGTGCTTGACGAGCCAACGAGTGCCCTTGACGTCGGACACCAACAGCAGGTACTGGAGCTGGTCGATTCGCTACGGATCGAGCACGGGCTCGTCGTCGTCTCGGCGATGCATGACCTCAGCCTGGCCGGACAGTATGCGCACAGACTGGTCCTCCTCGACGAGGGTGGCGTTGTAACCCAGGGCGATCCGAGGGTTGTCTTGGACCCGGAAGCCCTTCGGGATCTGTACCGGGCACGCTTGTATGGGGTCGACCTGCCCGCCGGGCATGTTGCGGTACTCCCGGTTCGCGACTGACCTCGCTACGATGGCCGAGATCGTCGGCGATCGAACGAGACGACCCGGGAGCAGAGAGGTGCCTAGTGTTTCGTCTGAAGCGGGTAGAGCAGTTCGGTAGCCGTGGGCCCATGACCGACGCCGAGCGGTATTCGTTCGACGTCAACGGCTTTCTGATTCGCCGGGGGGCCCTGGCTGCCGAAGAACTCCAGGTGCTCCACACCGCGATCACGGAGCGGAACTATCCGCCGCCTGGACGCGACCTTGGTTCGCAACGGTTCCAGAACTACCTGGAGTCGGATCCGGCGTTTCGTTCGCTCATTGACCACCCGGCGGCGGTCGACGTCATTGTGAACCTATGTGGACCCACGGCTCGACTTGACCACACCTACGGCATTGTGATGGCCCCGGGCACCGACGGGCTCGGCCTTCACGGTGGCGCAACCCCACACGACCCAGCGCAGTTCTACTCGGTCCGCGACGGCGAGATCTTCAACGGTCTCATCGCGGTCCAGTGGGCACTTGTCGATCACGATCCCGGCTTCGGGGGTTTCCGGTGCGTACCGGGAAGTCATAAGGCGAACTTCGAATTGCCCGACGCAGCCGTATCGGATCTGGCGATCGACGTGGCAATGTCGGCGGGCGATGTCGTGTTCTTCACCGAGGCATTGACCCATGGCACATCGACGTGGCGAGCCCCGTACGAGCGCGTGTCGTTGTTCTACAAGTACGCGCCCGGATACCTGGCCTGGGGGCGCAACTACGAGTACGAGTTGGCGAGCAGTGTCTTGCGCGACCTCTGCACTCCCCGCCAGCAGCGGTTTCTCCAGCCGCCGGCTGTCTACCCGCACGATCCCATCTAAGGG
>JANMZO010000162.1:0-6563 GCA_031383405.1 Acidimicrobiia bacterium
GGGTACATTCACGATTGGCTTGCCAACCTGGGAACAATACCGAAGCATTCACGTCGCAAACGTGCGAAGTCGACACCAAAAATCTTCGTTTCTTCTTTTGGTGAAAGGCCGATTTCTGTCATACCCCCTTTCGTATAATCACACACATGTTCGCGCGTGAAGGCACACCGATTTCGGATCCGCTGGGCCCGATCGCCAACCCGTTCATACTCGGCTTCATGGGCCGCACCCGTACCCGCCAGTTAGACGCCCGCTCTGCGAATGATCACGTGTTAGCGGCATGGGAACAGTTCCAGGCTGCGGAGATCAAACTGGCCGCGGCAGTCGCAACGTTTGACGATCGTGACACGTGGAAGTTTGACGGCGCCCTGTCACCAGCCGCGTGGTTAAAGCATCGACTCAAGATCAGTCACAGTCATGCGGTGATGTTGTTGAAGTTGGCTCGTGGTTTGTGCGAACGGGTCGAACTCGCGGATGCAGTCATTGATGGCATGTTGTCCATCGATAAGTCGAAGGTGATCCTGGAGCGTTTCACGAAGCCCCGTGCCGAGTACGCCGAACGTGATATTGACATGTTGATCAGCCACGCGGACCGCCTCACGGTGGATGATTGCAAAGTGTTCATGGCCGCATGGGCCGCACGCGTTGACGCAGAGACCGAAACACAAAACCCCGACCACGACAAGCCTTCCGACAATCATCCGGATCGGGAACCGACATCAGAGTTATTCGTGAACGAAATCGGAGACGGTCAAGTCATCGTAAACGGGTCGCTCGCCCCGGCGTTGGGTGAGACGCTTCGCACAGCGATCGAGTTGGCCCGGAAGTTGGTCCGTGGCGAAAACCCCAACGAGACACCGGTCGATAGCGAAACACTCGAAGACGACAACAACGACAAGGCATCGACATCTACGAAGCCACCAGACGACGAAGGTCCCCAAGACACCAGGAACCGGGCCGAGGAACGCGCTGACGCACTCGAATTGATCGTACGGTTCTTTCTCGATCACAACAACAACATCGGAACCACCAACGGCAGCCGACCCGACGTCCACGTCGAAGTAAACCTTGACGTGCTCGAAGAACGCGTAGGAGGAATCGGGCTCACCCGCTACTCCAACCACGGGCTCACAATCAACGACATACACCGCATCCTCTGCGACTGCAACATCACCCGCATCGTCACCCGAGGCACATCCGAAGTACTAGACATCGGACGCAAAACCCGCAACATTCCCGTCGCGTTGACCAAAGCAATCCGTCGACGCGACCGCAAATGCCGCATGCCAGGATGCGGCGCCCACGGACAATTCACCGAAGTCCACCACCTCATCCACTGGGCCCACGGTGGCCCCACCAACATGGCGAACTGCTTCCTGCTTTGCTACCGCCACCACCGCATGGTCCATTCCAAAGATCAACCCTGGACCGTGCAAGGCAACGCCAACAACGCACTCACCTTCATCGCACCAAACGGCGACCACTACTGCAGCGCACCACCAGGCCAATTCTTCTAACCAACCCCGTCAACATGCACACCCACAACCCGTTTTCAGGCCGCCAAACCACCACGACCCAAACACGAACCAAGACCACAAAGACGCCGCATAACGCATGATATACGGGTGATCCGATTCGGTTTCTGCGATGCTGGTTTGATGTCGAGAGTCGGTGAGCGATGAGGTGGATGCCGTGTGTGGTGCGGCCGTAAATGCGATACTCGGAGCGTGGAGGAAGCGCAAAACGAGGGTGATGTCGCTGACCGGCTGATGGAGCTTGCTGGCGGTGATCCCTTTGTCGATGTGCGTCTTCGAAGCGAGACCCACCAGCGCGAGCACGGCTGCGGCCTCCACAATGCCGGTGCGCCCCAGATGCAACTCATCGCAGCCCTCGCGCGCACCGCAGCTCCGCGCCGGGTTCTCGATCTCGGTTCCGGGCTCGGATACTCAACGCTGTGGATAGCGCAAGCACTCGAAGCAGACGCCAGCGTTCTAGGAATCGACGTTGATCCGAGCCACGTCGCCGAGGCAACGGATCTGGCCAACCGCCTCGGCTACGGACAACGGGTGACGTACTTGGCCGGCTACGTCGCTGACGTCCTCCCGAAGCTGGAAGGTCCATTCGACATGATCCACGACGACGCCTGGTTTGCCAAGACTCCAGACCACCTCGATGCGATGATCGGCCTGCTCCGGCCCGGTGGCTTGCTGACGATGGTCAACTGGTTCTTGCTCGTGGACGCGCTCAGCGGCCAGCCTCGAAACAACTGGGCTGCCTTCGCCGGTCCGACCTGGGCCGAGGACACAAAGCAGTACGCCGAGCTACTTGCCGGCCATCACGAACTCGATGCCATCTGGGTGACCCGTCCTCCCATCGCGTTCGCAACGAAACGGCGATAGGTCGCCGCACCACTTCGGCCCCTGCCGGGTGCCCCCCAATGCATCAGCCGGGGGCCTTACCGCCGACCGACTCGCTCCGCGAACTGGTCGACCAGGTTTCGCGGTCCCTCGACCAGAACGGCTACCTCGGCGGCAGTATGGCCGAGCGTGAGAATGCCAGCAGCTTGCTGTCGTGCACCGAGAATGAGTGGGCCGATGGTCCACGGCTGGTCGGAAATGCCGCGTCCGGTTGCGTGGTCACCGGTTGGCGCACCTGCGACGGTGGCGATGATGTCGTGACCGACGTCGAGGAACGGCGAGTCGGCCAGCGAGCCCAGTCCAAGAGCTCGACGGATCTGGGAGTGGTGTGCGAAGCGTTCGAGGTACTCGCGCGCGATCGCATGCCAGAAAGGTGAGGAATCGCCGAAGGCGACGCCAAACAATGGGACCGGCTCACCCGGTTCGTTCGGATCGATTTCGCGGTAGTACCGCTCGGTCCACTGCCCGGCGAGGTCGAGCAGATGGAGAAGCAGTTGCGGGCTCATGAACCGTGCCGCCTCGACCCATTGATCGTTGAACCCATTGAGCAGGGAGCGGAAATCGGACCCAGGCATCCGCTCGGCCATCAGCGCCAGGCCCTGCACGGCTCCATCACGTTGTCGGCTGAGCAGACTGAGGTCATCACCAAGGATGTGGGTGGCGACACCCTTCACCGAGTACGCCGGGCACTCCGTCGGCAACGCCCATTGGTCGGCATCCAACATACCGAGCAAGTCGATGAGGCGCGTCCGTTCAGGAAGATACACATCAAGAACGGTCGAGACGGTGGCGGCATCAATCCTCGGCATCCCGAAAGTATCGACCCGACGGCACCGGTGCGTCCACCGCACACGTCGTCACCGAGACACGCCCCAAACGATCAACCAGGAGGGCGCACTAGTTCGGCAGTGATAATCATGTAGAGGCACACCGGGCTGGTAGTTCTGAGTTGGTCTGCTCGCTTGGACATCAGCTTCGGGAGTACTGGGCCTAGTGCAGTGAATCGAAGTTCGGGCGCGGCTGGCCGAACTGCACTCCCCTGACGTGCGCCCTGTTTGTCAGGAGGGCGCACGCGCCCGAACTTCGAGAACATGCGCTGCTGGGCACCGGCTGCGGTCACAGACGGCGAAGGTCGAATGGAGTGCGGCGGTCAGATCCCGTTCGCGGCAGCAGGTCAGATGCGGTTGCCGGCGATCAATCCCAGCGTGAGCAAACCGGCCGCGATCCGGTAGAACGCGAACAGTGTGAGGTTGTTCTTGTGCAGGTACGCAATCATCCACTTCACGGCAACCAGCGCCGTGACGAACGCAACGACCATGCCGATGACCGGGTTGGCGACGCCAAAGGTGTCGACGACAACCGAACCATCTTTGGCCAGTTTGTAGAACGAGGCGGCGCCGAGGGTCGCAAGTCCGAGAATGAAGCTGAATTCGACCGCGGCCGACAGGCTGTAGCCGAGCAACACCGCTGCCATGATCGTGACGAGACTCCGACTGGTACCGGGCCAGACGACTGAAATGGCCTGGCTCAAGCCGATGATCACACCGTGCTTCCACACCATGGATTCGAGTGCTCGGCCCGTGGTCTGCGCCTTTTGGTAGCGCTTCGTGAGGGCGAGGATGGCGAGGCCACCGACGATCCACGCCGCAGCGACGACTCCGGCTTTGAGAAAGTGGTCCTGGATCGGCTGATCGAGAACCAGGCCGATGATCGCCGTCGGGACAAAGGCACAAACGAGGGCGATGAGGATTTTTCGGCCGCTCTCACTCCTGCCGACGAGGCCCTGGAACAGTGTCAGGACCCGCTTCCACGACACGACGAGCACGGCCAGGATCGCGCCGAGCTGAATGACAACCGTGTACGTGTCGGTTGCCTCCTTTGTGGCCGTCTTCTGGCCGACGTGCAGCAGCCGCTCGGCGACAAGGAGGTGACCGGTGGACGAAATCGGCAAGAACTCGGTGATCCCCTCGACGGCGCCGAGAACGACAGCCTTCAGCGCCGTCAGCTCGTTCGACGCGACCGTGGCGGCGTGGTGGATCGCCGCGCTCGCCGCAGTTTCGCCGATCATGACAGTCAGCAGTACCAATGCGCCCAGACCGGCAAGCAGGCCCACCTTTCGACAGGGCGTTTCCAGGGCTCGTACGGAGGCAGGCATAATTCGTCAACCCTAATTGGCGCCAACGGAAATACCGGTCACCCTCAAGCGGGGTTCAGGTAGGGTCCGGCATCTGATTGGGCGAGATCTCCTGGGCCGGGTCTACGACATCCCACCCAATCCTCTTTGCGTCTCGCTAATGGGTTTTTACTGACGGCACAATGCGGGATGTCCAAACGCGCGGGCGATCGAAGAGGTGACCGACCACACTGGCCCGGCGCAGGTTAGCCAGAAACTCCCGGGCATCGGCAAAATCGGGCATCTCGAGGTAGGCGGCGCCGAGTGCTTCGGGCACGTGAGCGTCGCTTCCGACCACGCCAGGGAGATCAAATTCCCGCGCAAATTCGACCGCCGCATCGTTGAGGTGACGAAGCGAGACCTTCGCGTTGAACACCTCGATCACGTCGACGAGGCCGCGCTCGGCAAGTGAACGGAGTACGTGGGGCGCCATGGCGTGGCGCATCGGGTCGAATGGGTGGGGCGCGCTGACCAACCCGCCCTGATCATGAACACGTTG
This sequence comes from Acidimicrobiia bacterium, assembly GCA_031383405.1. GTDB lineage: Bacteria > Actinomycetota > Acidimicrobiia > Acidimicrobiales > JANYDT01 > JANMZO01. Next base: position 5,090 of record JANMZO010000162.1, read on the forward strand.
GCAGAACTCCTCGGGCGTAACCCCGAACGGGATCCGTTCACTGAGAAACAAGCCGAGCAACTCTCCGGGCCCGGTCCGCAGTTCTTCGCCGATGACGACCCGGCAGGGAAGCACGTCGACGAGTTCCTGCGCTCCGTTGGTGGTGGAGTGATCGGTGATGCACAGCACGTCGATCCCCGAGGCGACCACCGCCACGAGCAACTCGTCGATGGTCGTTGTGGAGTCACCCGACCACATCGTGTGCGAGTGACAGTCGACCCGGACGAAACCCTCGGGGCGCAACTCGGCAAGATGGGGATGTCGGCTGATCGCTTCGGCACTCGGCTGACCGGTGTACTCGGCGTGGCCGGTCATATGCGCGCTCGCTTTCGTGCCCTGACCGCCCGGGGCCGGTCGGTGAAATCACAGTGAATAGACACGTCGATGAGACCCTTTCGGGTCAGTTCGGCGACGGCCCAGTCGATCTGCTCGGGCGACATCTCCAGCACCACGGTTCCACCGTCGGCCAGCCATCGCGGGGCGTTCTCAATCAGGTGGGCCAGGTGCGCGGTTCCTTCGGACTCGGCAAACAGCGCCATGTGAGGCTCGTAGGCAAGCACGTCGGCGGCCAGCGATTCGGCCCCTGCCGGTGCAACGTACGGCGGGTTCGACACCAGTACATCAATATGCCCACATAGATCTGTAGGTAGGGCATCGAACCAACTTCCCTCCGCCAGGGTGACGCGTGATGCTTCCCGCCCGAGTCCGGCCAGATTGGCCCGGGCGGTGGCCAGCGCTGAGACCGAGGCGTCGGTCGCCCACACCGTGACGCCCGGAACCTCGGTAACGATCGAAAGCGCGATCGCCCCGGACCCGGTACCGAGATCAACCGCCGTGACCGGTTGGGTCGGGGCGGTGCGAGCGGCCACGACCTCCCGAGCCGCGTCGATCGCCAGGCCGGCAACCATCTCGGTTTCGGGGCGGGGGATCAACACGCTCGGATTCACAATCAATTCCAGCGAACGGAAGGACCAGCGTCCGAGCACGTACTGGAGCGGCTCACCCGCTCGGCGCCGCGCCAGGAGATGGTCGAAGAACGCGACGCTACGTGCGCTTACCACCTCGGAATCGTTGACGATCAGCTCGGCCGACGAGTAACCCGATACCCGTTCGACCAGCCAGCGGGCCTCCTGCGCGCGGTCTCCACCGAGATCCTTCCCCAGGGAATCCGAAGCCTCCCGCCGAAGTTCGCGCCAGGAGACGGTGCGGGTGGAGGCGGTGTCGGGGGAGGCGGTGGGCAACGGATCCTTCGGCCCAGGGGCATCCGGCGTAACGGATAACGCGCGGAAATGCATCAGTCGGGGTCTTCGGCCAGCTGACGGGCCCGCTCATCGGCTACGAGCGCGTCGGACACTTCGTCGAGTTCGCCCGCGAGGACGCGGTCGAGCTTGTATATGGTGAGTCCGATGCGGTGATCGCTGACGCGGTTTTCTTT
>JANMZO010000172.1:0-6837 GCA_031383405.1 Acidimicrobiia bacterium
GGCTGGTGACAGGACGTTGGCGGCTTCCGCGGGCCTCATTTGCCGATAGTACCACGAATAAGATGTCTGTGTCGTTTGCTACGTCTGAAGCGAATATTGCGAATCTTCCCAGACTCGGGCACAATGGGGACATGACACGCACAGCGCTCCGAGAGATCGAACTCCCCGACCAGCTTGAAGCGACCCAGGCCGCCGACGCGGTTGTCCAGCTCGCAGCCTTCCTCCGCTCGCACCCAACCCCTACGACCCGAGTCCAGCTCGTTTCCGACACGCCGGATGGAACGACCACGATCGTGGTCCCGTCGGTCGCGTTCGGGTTCTTCGTTGACGTCCTGACCGAGCTGGCGAACGGTAACGCCGTAACGGTCGCTCCCGTGTCAGCCGAGCTCACGACCCAGCAAGCAGCGGACTTGCTGAATGTCAGCAGACCCTTCCTCCTGAAGCTGTTGAATGACCGAGCAATCCCGTACCGTCGGGTCGGGAACCGCCGAAAGCTCCTCCTGGCTGATGTGCTCACGTACCGTTCGAAGAACGAAGCGCTTAGACGTGAAATCGCAGACGAGCTGACTCTCGAAGCCCAAACGCTCGGTCTCGAGTACTGATCGAACGCTCGTGGCTTTCGTCGCGCTGTTCGATGCGAACGTGCTCTATCCAGGGTCGCTCCGAGACTTGGTTGTCCGTCTCGGGCAAACCGGACTGTTTCGCGCCCGATGGACTGAACAGATCCTCGACGAAGCATTCGGTGCAATCGTTCGGAACCAGCCAGAACTAGAGGGGATGCTGGTTCGGACCCGGGAGCTGATGAACGGTGCCATCGACGATGTCCTCGTGTCTGGCTACGAGCCTCTCATCGCAGGGCTCTCGCTACCGGACCCCGACGACCGACACGTGTTCGCCGCTGCGATCTGCGCTGGCGCGCAAGTGATCGTGACAAACAACATTAAGGACTTCCCGGCCGATCGGCTGGCCCCGTTCGGCATCGAATCCCAGACGCCCGATGAGTTCGTGCTTCACCTCATCGACCTTGCCCCAGGTCGCGTCATCACTGTGATCGACCACCAAGCCGCCGCCTTGAAGAATCCGCCGATGTCAGTCGAGGACCTCCTCACGCGGCTACGAACAGTTGGTCTTCCTCGATCAGTCGCCATCGTCCGGCAGCAACTTCGATCCACCTGACCGAGGCCCCGGTTCGTCGACGCTCCCTGGTCGACGATCTGTGACGAGTTCGTCGAGCTGGTCAGTGAGGCGCTGTTGGGCGCCTTCGAAGAGGTGGCCATAGACGTTCATCGTCACGCCGATCTCGCTGTGACCCATGCGCTCGCTGATCGCTTTCGGGTGGGCGCCAAGCTCGATCAGAAGCGAGGCGTGACTGTGGCGAAGGTCGTAGGGGCGGAAGCGTGGAAGCCCGGATGCTCTCCTCGCACGGTCGACGATCTTCCAGACCCTGTTGTCCGTCATGGGACTGCCGAGCCGGGATACGAAGAAGCGATCGCCGGGGCCGAGCGCAACTCCCTCCTTGGTCTGACGCGCGGCCGCACCGGCGAGCAAGTCGTCGACGAGCCAAGCCGGGATCGGTATCGTCCGCTGTCCGCTCGCGGTCTTTGGGCCCTTCACGACGAGTTCGCCTTTGACCCACATCTGGACTTCGGTGATGGTGATGGTCTTGCGGAAGCTGTCGAGGTCGCAAAGGCGAAGCCCGCAGAGCTCAGACGTTCGTAGCCCGGCAAGGACTAGCAGCCACACCGCTGGACGGAACCATTCGTCGGTATGAGCCACGAGATGATGCACTTGATCCATCGTCAGGATGGTTGGCCGCGCTCGTCGAACGGTGATGGCGTGCTGCGTGGCGGGGTTCTCCGTGAGCACCTTGCCTCGAATCGCGGTCTTGAAAATCAGCGAGAGGACAGAGACCGTGTGGCGGATCGTCTTCGGGGACAGTTCCTCGTCAGTGAGTTTGTTGATGAACAACTCGACGTCCATCCATGTGATCGTCCCGATAGGACGGCGCCCAAGACCCGGGAGGATGTACAGCCGGAGCATGCGCTCATACGCCCGCCGTGTAGAGGGCGAGAGTCGGGCTGTGGTCTCGTACCAGAGGTCCGCCCAGTTGGCGAGCGGCAAGCGCCGCTGCTCGGGATCGGTCCAGTCGCCGGCGCGCAATGAGACCTGATTGTCCGCAAGGAACTGCTCGGCGTCTGCTTTGCGATCGAAAGTCTTCGAGCGGGTTCCGCCATCCGGGTCTCGGTAGCGGGCTCGCCACGTCGTGTTGCGGGATGGCTTCTTTGTGCGTTTGCCCGACGTCGGGTCAACGACCCACGTGTACTTCATCGGCTCAACGGAGGCCATGGTGCCTCCGTTCTGCAACGGTTCGAAACTTGTTGTGCTGCAGAGGTTCAGGCGAAAGGAACGAGCCGGCCTGACAACGGCGACGACACAACTTCGTCATCGCAGCTCCTTAAAGAGATGCATCTCAGCGTACTTGTCGAGACGGCGTTGTGCCATCCGTAAGCAACTCGGCCAACGCACTCTCCGGGATCCGGACGTGGCGGCCCAGGCGCACCACTCTGACGCGGCGTTGGAACACGCAGCGCTCAACGAACCGCAACGGAACGTTGAGCTGCTCCGCCGCTTCGGCCTTCGTGTAGAGCCGTTCGACTTCGACTAACTGAGATCGCTTGTTGGGCATGGTCACTCCTGGGGTTGGACGAGGCGGCGGACGGTTTGGATGCGGTCGAATGGGATGGGGCGGAGGGAGATGACGTCGCCGGTTTTGGGAGCGACGATCCAGTGGGTGGCGCTGATGGCGATGCCGACGTGGCCGTTGTCGTGAACGGGCACCGAGCCGCGGTGGAAGATGAGGTCGCCGGCTCGGATTGGTTCGGTTCGCCAGTTGATGGCGCGGCCGTACTGGGCTTGTGAGGCGGAGGAGTGCGGGAGGTTGATGCCGATGGTTTGGTATGCGCGCAGAGTGAGTCCGGAGCAGTCGAAGACGTCGGGGCCCGAGCCTCCCCAGACGTACGGTTTGCTGAGTTGTGCTTGGGCGTAGGCGATGACGGGTGCGATGTCGGCGGGTATCTCGCCGCCGATGCCCATGACTCCTCCGCCTCCGGGGAGGTTGCATCCGTCGATGGGGAGCACACCTCCGGCGAGTTGGCGGTAGGTGTCGAGCCATTTCGTTTGGTACTGGCGGACGGTTTGGTTGTTGCCGTATTCGGGGTGCGGGATGCGGTCGAGCCAAGACGGGTCGCCGAGTGCTGCGGGGTAGTACCAACCGATTGGTGCGCCGGAGAGTCCCCACCGGCGAAGGATCGGTTCGGCGAGGATGCGGGCTCGTTCGTCTTGGATTGCAGGTGGTGCCATCCACGCGGAGGGGTAACCGCCGTAGTTGTTCCACGTCGAGTCGATGAATTGGTAGGCCCCGGATGCGGAACCTTTGTTGGCGTGCGCGGTGTAGCTGTTGGCGGACTCGACCTGGCGAATGGTTGCGAGGACGAGTTCGATCGAAACGGTCCCTGGCCCTTCCGGCGAGGGTTCCTCGTCAGGAACTGTCGTGTCGGTGCCGGGTGCGGTCGTGTCGGGGGTTGAGGGGATGACGATGCAGTTCGCGTCGCCGGTGTTGGCGCCGGCGACGGTTCCCCGTAGGAACAGCACTACGAGCTGCGCGGTCCCGGCGAGGAGGAGCAGCGGGAGCACGGCGGCGAGGCCGACGAGCGCGGCGGTTCGCTTCACAGGTACCCGATCGCGATGACATCCCAGCGGTCGGGGCCGTGGAACAGTTCGACGCGCAGACCGATGGGTTCGATGTCTGGTTCGCCGGTAGTCGGTTCGAAGGCTAGGGACACTGCGACGGTCGCTCGGTCGGCGGACTCGGCGAGAACGGTGCTCTGGATGACGTGTCCGCCAGCGACGACACCTGACCAGAGGTCCGCGGCGGGAACGGTCCCGGCGCTGACACCGGTGATGAGCTGATCGACAACCCGGGTCGCAGCGGTCGACGAGTCCATAGCAACTACCGGTGGCGTTGGCTGAGATCCGCCGATCGCCGTGGACGGTTCCACAGTCGAGGCGGTCGGCGCGCTGGTCGTCGACGCGGCGCCGATCGTCGTCGTCACCTTCGTCTGAGGTGTCGTTGGGGGTGTTGCCGACCGCTCGTCGTGTCGTGGTGCTCGGCTGCAACTCGTGGTGAGCGTCAGGATGAGGAGTGCTGCGGCACGGTTTCGCATGAACAGGTACTCGTCGTGCGGGGGGTCGCTGCGAACTTTTTGGATTTCTGTTGTCGCATCACGCTTTCGCGTGGCGAATGAGAGATGGAGGAACCCACGATGACCAACCGCCCCGTAGTTCAAATTGACTATTTCTCGACCTTCGAAGGTGAAGCTCTGTTCAACCCTGAATCCGACCACTTAGAGTGTTCATATGTGCGGTTACCAAGTGCGGAGGCGGCAAGCCTGCGGCCGGTTGGTGGCCTCGTGCTGGGCTGTCGAGGGGTGCGGACGTTGGTGCGCCGAGGCGTGACGGGCTCGGTATCGACCGGGTCCAGAGGCGGTAGTCGGTTGACCATGCATGCCCGCGTGGCGATCGCATTGCTCGCTATCGGGGTACTTTCATCGGGCTTTTCGGAAGCCAGCGCGGCGACCAAGACGACCAAGGCGGCTTCGAAGACGACCGCGAAGCGCAAGGCGCCCGCTCGTCCAACAACAACGGTCAAGCGGGCGACCACCACATTGGCGACCGCAACACGGCCGAGCACGACCGCGCCGAGGTTGTCGGCGGAAGCGCAGGCGGTGCTGTCGGGCTACGAGGCGTACTTGGTCGTGTTCGCCGCTGCGGCGGGTGAACCAGAACGTGCCGAAGCGATTCTGCCGTCGGGCGTCACTGGCGACGCGTTGGCCCGGTTGATCGACATCGCCCGCTACGACATCTCCCAGGCCCAGTACTGGGACGGTAAGCGCGCAGACATCATCTCAAAGCCACGGGTCCAGTCAATCGGCGAGAGCCGCGCCACGATTCGAGACTGTCGTCAGGTCGGCGGAGTGCTGCGGAAGCGTGCGACGAATGAAGTGGTGAGCGGATCGACAGAACCCGACGTTGACGATCTCATCGTTGACCTCGTCAAAATCGACGGTCGCTGGGTGGTCACCCGCACCGACCGCACCAACACCGTGGAGGGGAAGAGCACGTGCGCCGCCGCATCATCACCATGATCCTCACCGGCGCAATCTGCGTGACGGCAACTCAGCCAGCTCTCGCCGGTCGACGCGACCCGAAGACACCAACGACCGGAGTGCGCGTAACTACCTCAGGCAGCACAGTGCGGTACACGGTGAACCGGGCGGGGAAGCCTCGGACCCCAGGACGGGTGCGGGTGAATCCGGGCTCGGTGACATGTCGTCGGTGGACGACGGTCGAGACGGTCGTGAGCGGTCCACCGGAGAAGCCGGTGACCACGACGATCACGCATTACTGGAAGCAGTGCTTCTCGACGACGACGGGCCGTCCGACCGGACCTGCCCGTGAATACGAACCGGGCGGCGGTGGGGTGCCTCCGGCGGAGGAAGTGTGGACAGCGGTAGTTCCTGATCCGGTGATCCAGCGGGAGAACGGCGTCCGGTTCGTAACGCAGCGCACGGCGTGGGTGTGGCTGCCCCCGGAGTACTTCCGTGGCATCACCGTCGACCTGCGGTCATCTACCGGTGAGCTACGCAGCGGTGGCGCGACGGCACGGGCAGTGCAGGTGTTGTTCAACCCGGGCTGGGGCGGCGCCGGGACGAGTGTGGATTGCACGGTCGAGGCGGCGTTTCCGTATGACCGTGGCCGTCCGTTTTGGGATCAGGAGTCGTGCGGACTCTGGTACATGAAATCTTCGCTAGACGAGTCCGGCGGTGTGTACCGGGCGACGGCGACGGTGGTGTGGGAAGTCAACGCCGTGATCGATGGTGAGCCTGCTGATACGGCGACGGTAGTCACTGATGGTCAGGCGGCGTTTCGGGTTGAGGAGTTGCAAGCACTGGTCACGTGTGTCGGTGGTTCCCCGTCTTCGTGTCCGGCCGATCGTTCAGGAACAAGGTAGGTGTACTGATGAAATCCACGAAACCCAAACCGACAACGGCGGGCGGTGAGTTGGGTGACCGGTTCGACGCGATCATCGCCTCGTCCGGTCTTGCTGCCCGCAAGCCCAAACCGAAGCTGATCGGTGCCGGTGCCGGGATAGTTGTGGCCGGCGGGTTGATAGGCGCGCTGATGTTCGGCTCCGGCCACGACAGTCAGCAGGTGATCGTCGCATCGCACCCGATCGACGCCGGAACCGTTCTCACCGCAGCCGACGTGAAAGGCGTGGCAGTGTCCGGGCAGATCGGGTTCCGAGCCACCCCGACCGCGAACCTCGCAGCACTGGTCGGCAAGGTGGCGGCCGTGCCGATCCCGGCCGGGACGTTGATCGTCGCCGAACAACTGCAACTTCGGCAATCCGCACCGGCAGGAACGGTCCTCGTCGGCATGGTTCTCGACCCCGGGGCGTTGCCGTCACCGGATCTGCGTTTCGGTGACCACGTCCAAGTTCTGGCCACGTCGAACCCGAACGCCGTGATCGATGAACCGGCCTCCGTGATGACCGACGCAACGGTATGGAAAGTGTGGGGCGGCACGGAAGGCTCCGGCCGACGCACCGTCACCCTCGCCGTGCCATCCGGTGTCGCGACCCAGGTCGGTGACGCCGCCTCCCGAAACCTGATCCGACTTCTCGTGGTACCGACGGACCAGTCCGCGTTCGACGACATCCTCGCAACGGCCCCGTTGGCATCGACCCCGCCAGCATCGAGTGTCCCAGCGGCAGCGACA
>JANMZO010000181.1:0-16503 GCA_031383405.1 Acidimicrobiia bacterium
GACGTGTTCGGGTCAGGCGACGGTTCATACGCGCGCATAAGTTGCCGCGCTGTCTCACGAATCTCGGCAAGTGTCGCACACACGGTCGTCGACGCCCGTCCGGCCTGATACGCCGCGCCTCCCATCGATGCCCCAGCGACAGGGTGCGTGGCCGGCCGGTTGGCCCCCGGTCCGTTCGGGCCGTAGCCGTTGACCGACACCCAGACGAGGTTCGGAAACACTCCGTGCAGTTCGTCGAACCCGATACCGAGTCGCTCCGGCACCCCGGGTCGGTAGTTGTGGATCAGCACGTCAGCTTGAGCGATCAGCGACCGGGCGACAGCCCGACCTTCCTCCCGCTTGAGATCGAGGCAGATCGATTCCTTGGACGCGGTTGTCTTTACGGCCATGATCCCATTGGGACGAAGATGACGGAACGAATCGCCCTCGATCGGTTCAACCCGGATCACCCTTGCGCCGAGGTCGCCGAGCATCGAAGCCCCGAGCGGAGCGGCGATCACCGACGCAAACTCGACGACCGTGATCCCGTCCAGAGGACGCCCCTTCGACCTGGTGGATCTTGTATCAACCGAGGCCTCGACCGCGCGCCCGCGCAACAGTTCCTGAAGAACTTCGTCGACGTGTTGGCCAACTCGTGGCGCGGGCCGAACGATCCGGGCCGGCGTCAGCGTCAGCATGGCCGAGGCTCCAATCATGGTGACCGGCCCCCGCTCCGGGTCCATGAGCGTGATAACGGCGCCGTTCTCGATCAGATCGGGATGGTCGAGCGCCTCTGCCGAAGCACGGAACGGCTCGGCCGCGACATTGCCGTCTTCGAAAAAGATGGCCATCCATTCGTCGGCCGGCTTCTCCCACAATCGCTCAAGAATCCGGTCGCGGGCGATTTCGATCGCCTCGGATGACCAGTAGGCCGGTGACTCCAGAAAGCGCTCGTCGGTCAGCAGTTCGCCATAGAGATCGACGGCATCGAGAAACGAGAGGAAGAGGTGTTCCAGAAGATTTCCGCACTGGATCCATGTACCGTCTTTGGCCATGACAGGGTGGTAATTAAGTGTCGGCATCTCTTCCGCCTGGGGGTTCGGGAGCGTTACCCCGGTCCTTTCGGCCAACTGGACCAGCAGCAGTTCGACCAGGTCGAAGGGCATCAGCGATTGCAACAGGCTTGTCGTGACCCGTTGGGCCCCCTGACCGCGATCGCGTGCAATAAGCGCACCTAGGATTCCCTGAACTGCCCCGTACGCAGCCACGTGCACCGCCACGGGAACCGCCGCGTACACCGGACCCGGCCGACGGATCTGCCCGGCAAAAGCTTGCATGCGCCCAGCGGCCGCGGCCACTGTAGCGACGTATCCGGGGATCTGCGCAAGCGGCCCCGCTTCGCCCCAGCCGGTCAGCGAGCAGTGGATGATCGAGGGCTGCAGCGCTTCGGCCTGCGTCGCGTCGATTCCCCAGCAGGCCGCGCGGCCCGGAGGTCCGGAAACGACCACCACATCGGCACCGGCAACCAGCTTCTGCAGGTGACCTCGGCCGGCTTCGTCATGGAGATCGAGCACGATGCTGCGCTTGCCGCGTAGCCACAGCGGGCTGCCGGGAAGGCCACGGAACCGGTCGCCTCCGGGCGGTTCAACCTTCACGACATCGGCACCGAAATCAGTCAGAACCATCGTGGCCAACCCACCAAGTGGTCCGGTCGAGGTGTCTATGACGCGGATGCCATCAAGTGGGAGCACCGCCCAAACGTAGTCGCACAGCGTCGCGTCCCGCCTTTCGTGCACCACCCTCGTGCACCATCCCGGTTCATGTCCACGTTTTGCACGTCATACATGTCGAAGTGTGGACAAGAACCGTCTGGGTGCGAACGGCACCGCCTGAGGCGGCAGCGTCAGGCGAGTTTCGTGAACATCTTCTGGACATCCCCGATGCTGTATCCCTCAGCCGCCGACCGCTCGGGGTCCTGTAGACACCATGTCAGTCCAGCGGCCACCAGCGTGAAGCCGGCCTGTTCGAGCGCCTTGCTCCCCGCCGAGATTTGCGTAACGATTTCCCGACAATCACGGCCATCGGTCAGCATTTGTTGAATACCCCGAACCTGACCCTCTATCCGTCGAAGGCGTCGAATGAGGTCAGCAACGGTCTCGTCGGGAAGTTCCATACACCGACGATACCCCATGGGGTACAGCTACCTACCGGGTTAGCGGGTGAGTGCTGCCTGTGCGGAGGCCTTGGCCTTCTGACCCGGCGTCTGATTCGTAATCATCTTGAAAGCCTCGGTATCGATGTCTTCGAGGGTCACCTCTCCCGCCAAGACGGCTCGTTTCCATTCGGCATGAGCGGGTTCCATCGCGTGGAACTCAGGCATGACCTCATCCGCGAACAGCTGCAGCGACGCCATGATGTCCTCATGCCTGTTACGACCGGCCTGGTTCAGCAGAATCACCTGGTCGACGTTGGACTCGGCGAACCGGTGCAGCTTCTTGCGGATCGTCTCCGGCGATCCGATCAGCCCGCCGTGTTGCTGGGCCTGGCCCGACGGTGACTGCTTCCACTTCTGGTATTCGTCCCAAAGGCTTAACGTGCCGGGAACCACCGGCCCGTTGGTGTTGTAGAACCGGAGCGCGAACTGGAAGAACGTGCTGCCATCGGCCATCGCCCGGGCCTCTTCGTCGGTCGGGGCACACATGAACTGCGACACGACCGCAATGCTCGGGTTGGGCTTGTAGTCGGTCAGCGGGTCGAAGCTGTGCACGAACGCGTTGTAGTACGCGTTGACCCAGGCCCGGGCTGCATCGGCGGAGACGAACTGAAATCCGAGCGCTCCGATTCCGCGGCGCCCTGCCATCTCGATCGTCTCGAGTTGCGAGCACGCAACCCACAGCGGAGGGTGCGGCTTCTGGAACGGCTTCGGCACGACGTTGCGCAACGGAAAATCGAAATAGCTCCCGTGGTACTCCCAGCCTTCCTTCGTGAACATCGGCATCACACAACGCACTGCGTCTTCCCAGATATCGCGCTTGTCCCGGAACTTGCGGTCAAAGGGATGCAGTTCGGTGACGCTTGAACCCTCGCCGATGCCGAACTCGACGCGGCCGTGGCTGATCAGGTCGAGGGTCGAGATGCGCTCGGCCACACGCGCCGGATGATTCGTTGTGAGCTGAACGATGCCGTGTCCCAGCCGGATACGGCTCGTGCGCTGGGAAGCCGCGGCCAAAAAGACTTCGGGCGCCGATGAGTGGCTGTATTCCTCAAGGAAGTGGTGCTCGACCTCCCACGCGTAGTCATAGCCGAGTTGGTCGGCCAGTTCGACCTGGTCGAGCGCGTGCTGGAGCAGCAGGTACTCGTCGTCGGGTCCCCACGGCTTGGGCAACTGCAGCTCATAGAAGATCCCAAACTTCACGATAACCTCCGGCGCTCAGACATTCGCCAGAGGTTACCGAACCTTGGCTTCGCAACCAAGCCACACGCCCGAGCGCCGAGACGACGCCCCCAGAGCGTTGGTCAGGACTTCTTGGCGGCCTTTTCCACTTTGGCGACGCGGGCCGGCTTGGTCGCCGAAGCAGCAGCCGGGGCGGAACCGCCGGCGGCGTCGGCGAGCCGGAGAAAGCGACGACCCTGCACGGTGATCTCCAGATCGTTGAACCACGGAGCGGGTTTGTCGCCATTGCGCTGTCCCCACAGCAGCGACTTGTCCTTCGCTTCCTGTAGGCATGCGGCAACCGCCTCCAGGTCCCAACCCAGCTTCTTGGAAAGCACGGCGTTGTTCACCAGCTCATTGGCATCGTCGCCCGCCATGACAACCCGCAGCAGAGCCATCAACTGCTGATCATCAGCCATTGGAACCACCGCGCCACCGGTCGAAAGTAGGAGTAGTCACGTTACTGGTGGCCATTGCGGCCTCTCATTCATCAGCCCCTCGTCCACAAGCGAAGGAAGGGACCATCAACCTAGCGCGTTGTGGAGCGAAAGCAGGTCAGCGCCCGGTACGCCTGCTACACCTGGTCGAATCGGGCTCTCAGCCGGGGCATGACCTCCCGTGCGAAGCGTTCGAGCGAAGGGTTCATCGATTCGGGGGCGAGGCCGGGCGGGGCTGCCCAACACGCGAGATCGGTGAGACCGAACCGTTCGATGGAGTCCGCCAACTGGGCTTCCACCTCGTCTGGGGTGCCGACGGCCCAGATCTGCGGAATTGCATCACCTGCCCCGAGCCACGTCACGTCGGCCTCTTCGAAGAACCGTCCGTACAGCTTCATGCGGTACCGTTCAGCGGCACGCACGGGTGGCCAATCACGTTCCCTGTCGTCGGTCACCAGCCAGGAACGGATGATCCCGACCCGCCGACCCGTCGGATCCGCCGACGCACCCCGCCATACATCGAGCACGCTCCTTGAACCCTGCGGAAGAAAGTGGGCTCCGTAGCGGGCGGCACGCAACGCCCCGGCTTCGGTCATCGCGGCTATCCACAGCGGCGGTCCTCCGGCCTGCACCGGCTTAGGCGAGACGATCACGTCGTCGAGCTGGTAACGCTTACCCTGATACGAGAACCGCTCGCCGTTCCAGGCGAGCCGCAGGATGTCGAGACCTTCCTCCATCAGCGAGACACGGCGCGATACGGGGATTCCGAAGGCGGCAAACTCATGCGGCGCATAACCGATTCCGACTCCCAATTCGATCCGGCCACCCGAAAGGTTGTCGAGTACCGCGACATCTTCAGCCAAGCGAAGGGGGTTGTAGAACGGGAGGATTGCAATGTCGGTCGAAACCCGCATGCGTGTTGTCCGGCCAAACACCGCCCCGGCAACAGGAACCCACGACGGGAGGTAACCGTCATCGACGAAGTGGTGCTCGGTGAACCACACGACGTCGTAACCCCACCCCTCGGCCAGAACCACCTGATCAAGGGCCTGCGCGTAGAGGACCGGATTCGAAATCGCCGATCCGGGCGGATTACGGAAGTCGTACGCAAGGCCGAACCGGAGCGGGGGACGCGAAGCAGTAGCCATGGACAGCAATGTTTGCATGTGAATGTTGTGCTGTCCCGTTGACATGTCGCATCGTCTTCGCATCGTCCGTACCCGGTTCTCATCGGACGGGGAGGAAACGTGTCGGCCCGACCCGGTAGGGTGCGGTCCATGGATTGGGGAGCTCACTTACCGCATCTCGGCCGACAGGCCACACCTGATGTGTTGAAGACATTTGTTCAGTCGTGCGAACGCATGGGAATGCACTCGGTGTGGAGCAGTGATCACATCGCCTGGCCGCGCAACATCGATGCCAGGTACCCCTATACCGACAATGGCGAGTTCCCCGCGCCCGACGGCATGCCCTGGCTCGATCCGATCGGCACCCTCTTCTACGCAGCGGCGCTTTCGGAGAAGGTTCTGCTCGGCACCACGGTGCTCATCCTCGGCTACCGCCCCGTGGTGCAGACCGCAAAAGCTTGGGCATCGCTTGATGCTCTGTCGAACGGCCGGGCGCTTCTCGGCGTTGGCGTCGGTTGGATGCGCGAGGAGTTCGAAGCGTTGCAGATGCCCTTCGACCATCGAGGGGCCCGAGCCGATGAGCAACTCGAAGCGTTCGAGCTTCTCTTCTCACGGGACTGGGCCAGCTACGAAGGTACGTACACAGCGTTTCCCGCCATCGGGTTCTTCCCGCGCCCGAGCGCCGGCAGGATTCCCGTCTGGGTCGGAGGCGATTCGTCACCCGCCTACCGGCGGACCGCTCGTTTCGGCGACGTATTCCACGCGGCCTTCCAGACCGAAGCCCAACTGATCGCGCACCGCGACGGTATCCGCTCCGCCTGCGACGAGGTGGGTCGAGACCCTGGAAGCGTTGGGCTTTCGGTTCGCGTGTACCTCGATCTCGACGGCCACTCCGACCCGGCCAAATCGCTCGCCGGATCAGCCCAGCAGATGATCGACACGGCCGCGCAGCTCGGATCCCTCGGGTATAAGCACATCCTGCTCGACATCACCGGACGCGGCGGACCCGAACGGCGTCTGGAAGGTCTCGAAATGCTGATGGCCGAGGTCGCCCCCGCTGTGGCCTGACGCGACCCCAGGCGTAGGGGACCTGACGCGACCCCAGGCGTTCGGGTGTGACCCGGTGTGAGGGTGTGACCCGGTGTGAGGGTGTGACCCGGTGTGAGGGTGTGACCCGGTGTGAGGGTGTGACCCGGGTGTGAGGGTGTGACCCGGTGTGAGGGTGTGACCCGGGTGTGACCCGGGACCTGCCCGCCGGCTACTTCGGCTGCAATGTCAACGACACCGAGTTGATGCACCAACGCTCGTCGGTCGGAACCGGATGGCCCTCGCCCCGGAATACATGACCCAGATGCGATCCACAGTTGGCACAACGCGCCTCGACCCTGGGATACCCGAGCAAGCGATCTTCGAGCAGTACCACGGCGTCGTCGGAAGTCGGCTCGTAGAACGACGGCCACCCGCATCCGGAATGGAACTTCGTGTCGCTGCTGAACAACTCCGCGTCGCAAGCCCGGCACCTGTAGACGCCGAGGGTTTCGGTGTCGGCGTACTCGCCGGTGAAAGCCCGCTCGGTTCCAGCCTGGCGAAGCACGGCATACGACAACGGGTCCAGCCGTGCCTTCAGTTCAGTCTCGTCGAGTTGAGCGGGATAGGGCATGCCGTCTGGCCTGATCGAAGAGATTTCGCTGCTCATGGGTCCTCCAGGGAATGAATTCGGCGTCGATGCGCCATGTACAGAATTACACGCGCCGGGACACAATCATGAGACGCCTTCTCAGGCTTGCCCGGGTTACCGTCGGGGCGGTCGGAGAACCAGGCCGATCGAACGCGACCCCCGGGCGGACGGGACCTCGATCGGCCGGCTCTGGTTTCACAGGGCTGATCAAGCGAGGGCGGGTCGTCGCTCCATCGGGGGCAGATCGATACCGGCGCGTTCCGCCGATTCCTTCGCAGCGGCCTGGAAGATCCCTTTCGCCATGAGCGACGCGGCCACCATTCGTCTGCGCGCATAGATATCGGACCTTGCGGTGTTGGCGGCAACATCGTTGGGTGAAGCTTGGACGGCCAACTCGATGAGCTCACATGCCGTCCGAAGGTCACCGGTGTCGGCCAACGCCGCTGCCCGGGCGATGACCGGGGCCAAGCCGCCGGCGAGGCCGATCAACTCTTCGGCGAGAAGCGCCTCGCGGGTCGGCAACAGTTTCGCCGGATTACCGCTCCACCACCCACCGTAGGTCCGCCAGATGTTGTGCACAACGAACTCGGGCTCATCGTAGAACGGCCGCATCCACGGAAGGCGAAGAAGTTCGTCGGGAACCCTCAGGGTATGAATCGCGTCGTCAAGCGTCGCGTCGTTGTTCAGCAGTTCGATGACACCGTGGACGAGACCCTCCAGTGCATCGGCGACGGAGCCGAGTACGCGTGCCGCTCGAGCGGGTGACTGCACCGGCAGGCCGTGAGCAGGGGCAACCAACTGCGGTGAGAGCGCGTCCATCTTGCGGAGAGCGGCCGCCCACTCGGCCGGGTAGCGGAGAACCTTCTGCGGGTTGCCGCAGTTCGGGAAGTTCCAGATCAGGAAGTCGCCGACAAAGAGCGTGTCACGCCCGACCCACTCGGTCCACGCGTGATCGTCGGTCTCACCCTTGTCGTGACGCAGCACAAACTGCTCACCGCCCACCTCCAGCGTGAGGGTGTCGCGAAAGCCCAGATCGGGATCCGGAGTTCCTTCGGGCACGAACGATCTTGCCCCCGCACCCAGGTTGAGCTTGAGCCGGCTCGGAGCGAACTGGCGGTCGTTGATGGCCAGGTTGTAACCGTTTGTGGACCGGTAGCGGCGCAACCGGGGCGCAACATTCTCATGGCCGACGAAACGCGGGCGGGCGTGACCACGCCGTTCCGCGTCGGCGATCCAGGCGGGAGCCCCACCGACGTGATCCATGTGACCGTGGGTATAGACGATCGTGTGCACGGGATCGTTCCTCCACGCCCGAACCGCCTCGACCACAGCCGGCCCCGACGCGCCGCCCGACGTGTCGAACAAGACGAGACCTTCGCCGGTGGCGACCACCCAGACGTGGGAGAACGACTCCACGACCGCGAGATCATCGGCCACTTCGGTGAGCTGGTTCGTGACCCGATTCACCGGCCCGGAAACTTCCCCGGTGTCGATCATGTTGTTCGCGTAGTCGAGCAGTTCCATGTTCTCCCCCTCAGTTGTTGCGCCTCGTGGCGTCACGTTGACCCGTCCGCCTGGGTTCACGTCCACATTTTGACATCCATGCTGTGCAAAGTGTGGACATGAACGTGAGCGGGAGCATCTGACCGGCGGCCCACCTCTCGCGGTTAACTTCGTTGACTTCATGTCGCATGCGCCATTGCCAGCCGGGGTCTCCGGAACCCGTCGCGGCGATACCGCTCCGACATTGGCCATCAGCGCATATTTCTTCTGCAACGGCGCGGCGTACGCGTCGTGGGTTCCTCGACTTCCGGACATCAAACGTGCCTTGCTTGTGTCCGACACCGGGCTCGGCCTCACGCTGGTCGGCAGCGTCGTCGGCTCACTCGCCATGAGCCTTTTCTTCGCTCCCGTGATCCACCGGTTCGGCAGTCGGCGAACAACGACGACTTCGACGATTGCCCTCGCCGGGATGCTTCCGCTGGTCGCTCTCGCCCCGTCGGCTCCCCTTCTGTTCGCAGCATTGGCCTGCTTCGGTTCGTTCGACGCCTTCGCCGACGTTTCGGTGAACAGCCAGGCCATGCAGCTGCAGCGCAAACGGGTCAGATCCATCATGACCAGGTTTCACGGGATGTGGTCTGTGGGCGCACTCGCCGGTGGACTCGTCGCGAGCCGGGCTGCCGCAGCTGGAGTTTCGGTCCGCGTCCAGCTGATCGCCACCTCTGCCGTCCTCATGACGGTTGCCGCGTCCAGCGAACGGGGTCTGCTGCCGTCGGAGGCAGACCCCCACCACACGGGAGAACCGGAAACCCCGATTGAATCGGAGCCCCGGCGCGGACGGCCGAACCGGCGACGCGCATCGTTACCTTCACGGGTGAAGGTGCTCTTCGTCGCCGCAGGAGCCGCGGCCATCGTCGCGGAGATTCCGGCCACCGAATGGGCCACGCTCATGGTCGGGGAGCGATTTCCCGCCCGGATCGCCTCGGCGGGTCTGGGGTTCATCGGTTTCGCCTCCGGAATGGTCATCGGCAGATTCGTGGGTGATCGGGTTACCGATTCGTTGGGCCCGAACCTGACACTACGCACCGGAGCCGTTCTGACCGCAGTCGCGTTCGTGCTCGCTTGCAGCATCTCGAACTTCGCCGTCGTGGTTGGAGCATTGGGGTGGCCGGGATCGGCTGCTCCTGGCTGAACCCACTCGTCGTGCGTCGAGCCAGCGATGTCTTCGGAGGCCCCGGAGGAGCGACCCTCTGCGGCATCGGGGCGCGGCTGGGGATTCTGGTGGGCACGCCCCTGATGGGGCGACTCAGCGACCTTACCGGCCGCTCTCAAGCGCTTTTGATCGTAGGCGGAGGCGCAGCGCTCGCACTGACCGTTCTACGGCTCCCCGACGCGTCAGTGTCGGGAGCGGGCCGACCAGAACTGTGAGCACGTCTTTCGGAGGAGCCAAGCAGACGAGGAACCAAGCACGCGCGGAACAGCAGCCGGCGGCCGCAGAAGCGGCCGCCGTTTGCGTCTGGACAATCCGATCGGGCGGGTCAGGTCACGTTGAGCGTGAACGTCGCAACCGCCGTACCGAGACCGGCGACGCTTCCGCTGACCGTCACGATGTAGCTTCCGGTGGCTGCTCCGGCCGGGACGGCGAAGTTCAGTGTGGTTCCGATCGAGCTGGGGTTGGCCGTGTACGTGGTCGTGCTACCGGCCGGACCACCGGTCGTGCTGAACGTGATTGGCTGCTGAAGCACACCGGCCACCCACCCGACCGGGATCGTGATCACGCCTGTAGCTCCCCGGGCGACCGATACCGTCGCTGGAGTCGCGAACACCTGGAACGATGAGGTCGACGTCACCACGGTGGTGGTTGTCGTCGCAGCGGTGGTCGACACCACAAGCGAGAAATTTCCCGTCGAGGTTGCTCCGCCCTGGGTGATCTGGAATGTCACCGGATAGGTCCCGACGGCCGCCCCGGCCGGCAGGCTGAACGTGTAGACGAAACTCGTGCCGCTTATCGATATAACCGCCGCGGTGCCCGCCGGGAAACCGGTGACGGAAAGGTTCGGCGTGCCGGCGGGGAGCGTGGTCGGCGGGGTAACCGAGACCGATCCGTTGCCACCCGGAAGCAACGTCAAGGTGGATGGGGCAACGGTCGGGGAGGCAAAGGCGGCAGCGCTGACCACGAGCGTGAACGGCAACGTGACGCTGCCGCCGTCGGCTGACGCCCGCAACGTCGCGATGTAGGTGCCGGCGCCCGCTGATGCCGAAGCCGCTACGGTCATGACCGTAGCGGTTGCGGTCGTTGTGTTCGGGGTGAACGTGGCGGTGACACCAACCGGGAGAACGTCGACCGACCAGGTGATCACCGAAGACGAGACCGCACGACCGAGCGTGAGCGTGGATGCCGCGCTCCCTCCGACTGCGACGGTCATCGACGCAGGCGACGCCGACAGGGCGGTACCGGTCACACTGACCTTGAGCACGGCGCTGCGGCCGCGGGCCCGGATCGTGAGGTCATAATTTCCGGAGGCCACGGACGTCGAGGCATTCAGACGGACGAACGTGGAAATCGTGGTGCCGGTTATGGCGTCGACGCTTCCGGTCATGCCGGTCGGCAGACCCTCGATCGTCGTGTCGAGTGCCTGGTTGAAGCCGCCGGTGCGGAGTATCCGAAGCGTTGCCGTGGCGCTTCCACCGGAGGAGATGGCCACCGCCGTGGGCTCCACGGCAAGGGTGTAGTCACTCAAGGCCAGCGTGGTCGGCGTGGTGGTTGGGGCGCGAGTCGTCGAGGTAGTCGATGTCGTCGGCGTCGGGACGGGCGCGGGAGGAAGGGTCGCTGGGATCGTCGGGGGCAGCGTGGGTGTCGGGGTCAATGCGCCGACGGCCACCCGGAACGAGGCCCGCGCCGTCTTGCCCTTGCTCGAACCGCTAACGCTAACGGTGAACGTGCGTGGAGTGAACGTCGCCGACGGCGTAATCGTTGCTGTCGTGGACGACGAGCCCGAGGTGAGGGGGTTGCGTGAGAGCTTGACCGTCACACCGCGCGGGACACCCGATAGGCCGAGATAGATGGATTTGGTGAAGCCTCTGTCACGAGTGGAGGTGATCGTCACCGTCGTCGACGTTCCGGGCGCAACAGGAACGAGGGACGCACCGGATGAAAGTCGGAACGGGACGACGGCAACCCTCTTGGCCGCGATCGCAACCACAGTTTTCGATGCGTCGGCGCTGGTCGCGCCGATGACGCCGGTAACGAGAAGCGCAACGCCTGCTGCGGTGGCGACCACACGGGGTCGCACGGAGCGGGGGAACGGTGTGGGCATGGGTTTTCTCCAATGAAAGGCCGCAGCGCAAATCTACGCAGGGTCGCTCCATGAGCGTAGCGATGCAAGCCGCGCCTCCTATGGCAATACATATGAGGATCGGATTAGGAGATCCCGGCCCCGGGTGGCGCATGTCACCGTGTGAATGCCCCTGGGCGCGACCGGGTTCAGATATCGACTCCGCCGACCATCGCGTCGAGCGCCCCCCGGATCACCGAGTCGTCGAGATCTTCGACAATCTCGTGACGGAACCTACTGAGCCACGAAAGCGCCACGTAACCGGCTTCGACCGCCCCGCCGTCTTCTTCGATCGGAAGTTGGACCGATTCTCCGTAGGACATCTTCACCCAGAACGAGCCGTCATGGCCGGGACGGGGTTCGAGCGCAGCCGAGTGGATGGAGCGCGGAACGGTCATGCCGACCTCGGCGTAGCGCCAACCCTTGATCTGGTCGATCGGCAGGTTGGGCACGTTCACATTGAGAACGACCGCTTTGGTGGGCATCGACTCAATCATCGCCGCCACGACACCCTGGGCGACTGTCGCCGCGCTGCCCCACAGTTGACCAGCCAGGGCATCGTCCCATCCCTGGCCTTCGATCCCGTATCCGGTCACTTCCTGGCTGACGGCAATGCCGGTGATATTGCCGTTTCGGGCGGTCGTTGCGGCTCCGACGGTGCCCGAGTGATAAACCGCCCGGCCGACGTTGGCACCCGGGTTGATGCCTGAGACCACGAGATCGGGTACTGCGCCGAATACGCCCATGCGGGCGAACAACACGCACAACGCGGGTGGGCCACTTACGGTGAAGGCCTCACCTGCGCCTTCGACGGTCGTTCTGCGGACCTCGGGGTGGATCAGATGCAGCGCTCCGACGGCCGCGCTGGCGCCGGAGTACTCGCTGTCGGGGGCGACCACCACCACCTCGCCCAACGGGCTCATGGCCTTCACGAGCTCATGAAGCCCGGTTGAATCGATTCCGTCGTCGTTGGTTACCAGAATGCGCACCTCATGACGGTACTCAGTTCAGATGGCCGTCGGGCAAACGGGAGGTTGCGGTTGAACGGATGGGCGACGTTGGTCACCCGTCACGCAGGTTGGAGTCCGACCTAAGATCGACCGTCGTGCACGCTCTTCACACCCTCGGACTCCGCGACGCCATGTTCGCGATCGACTCACTTGTCGCCGAGATCGAGCAACGCGGTGACGCGGCTGTCATCGCCGTGGCCGACGCCCGGGGCGAGATGATCGCAGTGCTCCGCATGGACGGCGCGGGTATCAGCTCGCTGCAGATCGCCCAGAACAAGGCCTTCACGGCCGCTCGCCTGGGCAGCCCGACCAAAGATGTGGGCACCCGGGTTCGGAGCCCCGAAGCGGGCCATGACATCGGGTATTTCGGCGATTCCCGGTACATCGGCTGGGGAGGTGGCATCCCGGTACTGTTACGCGGCGAATGCATAGGCGCCGTCGCCGTGAGCGGCCTTCCGGAAGACGTCGACATGGGCCTGTGCCGGAGCACAGTCGACAAGCTGGTCGAGTTCATTACAAGCACGGCGCCACAGGTCGGGTAACCACGACTTCAGGGGTGCCGGTCGCCCGGTTAGTAGGCCGCCGACCCTCTTTTCCGTTTTGTAGGCACGCACCCCCACCCAATCGGACAACCACCCAACGGAAATCCTCCCGAGGTCAGGCCACCCGACGATCCGCCGCACCCACCCCGTCGACGTCGAGTTCGGCCATCGCCCGACGGTAACGGACCATCAACTCGCATCACTCAACTCACCCAAAATGAACCGGCGCTCGGTTGAGAGGGTTGTTCGCAGCCTCTACGGGCGAGTCGCCGTGGCTTCGTCGCGCTGGTGGAGCTGTCCGTGTGATGGCTCGTTGAAGCGTCGATCGTTCACGCCGCTCGCAACATTGTTGCCGGGGCGTTCGACACCGGAGTTGGGTTTGGTTGAAGCGAAACTGGCTGCGCACATGTCCTAGGTGGTTGCTGATTTACTTGGCCATGGTCGAACAAAGTGCACGAAGAATGCGAAATGTCGGCCAGTTTTCGCGACGGCTCTGTGGATAATCGCGCTCTGGCGCTCGTGCAGAGCACCAATTTCCCGACGTTTCAAACTGTTCACTACTTCAGCAACCAACCTAGGTGGTGGTAACGGATGTGTCATAAGGTGCAATGGCCAAATCCGTCGACGTTTTGGCTGGTCACAGCGTTGAACGTTCGCGAGATCGCACGGAGTCGGCATCGAGACGCGATTGGTTGCCAGTGTGAAATGCATTGTGATGACACGCAAAGAATTGTCAGCGCTCCCAATTGCGCTTCATGACACAGCCGTTACCACCACCCCACGTACCGTGCAGACAGACTTCTGACACACGCTCGGCTACAGCTACAAGATTCGGAGCCCAAAGGGCTCTGTCATAGGTGGTCCGTATCGTGGACACCTATGGGAACCGGAACGCAGGATTCGACACCGTTGGAATGGGGCCCGCGACCGGCACGGCATGCGCCGTCACTTGGCCGGCAGAGATGTGATCCAGCGATCGGCCCTTTCCGGCTCCACTTTTTCTCTCGATTTACGGGTTTCCCCTGATGCGTCCGGCCGGTCTTCCTTCGTATTTTGAACGCTATGCGTGGGCAGTCGGCTCGCGGCTCTGACCACACAAAAAGGATCCGAAGCATGCGCTTTTCTCAAAAGTTATCCATGGCGTTGGCAACGTCGCTTTCGTTAGCCATCGTGACGTTCGGCGGCGTAAGACCAGCCTCTGCCTCGCCGGGAAATTTGATCAACACCTCGTTTGAATCGTTTGAGTCCGATGCAAACAGCGATGGATTCGCTGACGGTTGGGGCCCGTACTTGAACATTGCGAGTGCCGACTTGTCGTCACTGGAGTTCCACGATGGGTCCCGCTCGCAACACTTGGTCAGCAGCGCAGTCGTCGGAGGCGGTCCGCCGCGCATCCGGTATTCCGGCGGTTCTGCGCCCGGAGGGACGATCCCGGTCGTACAGGGGCAGCCGTACACGTTCGCCTTCTGGTTCAAGACATCGTCGCCGGTATTCGCCATCGCCGACATCAAGGGCTACAACGCGGGCGGCGGTGAGCAGGGATCCCAGACTGCGACCTACAAGGTCGGCAACGGTTCATGGCAGCGCACCTTCGTAACGAAAACCTTTAGCGATGCGCAGCAAGTCAACGCCTCGGGCCTCGCCGGCATCGACGTAGCCAGCGGAGCAG
The DNA here is from genome assembly GCA_031383405.1 of Acidimicrobiia bacterium. Classification (GTDB taxonomy): domain Bacteria; phylum Actinomycetota; class Acidimicrobiia; order Acidimicrobiales; family JANYDT01; genus JANMZO01. The sequence continues at coordinate 14,711 of JANMZO010000181.1, forward strand.
ACGTGTTCATCGATTCGGCCGAGTTCGGTCCGGATTCCGATTCTGATGGCGTCCTCGATGTCCAGGACAGTTGCCCCGGGTCGTTTGCCGGGCAAAACGTCGACGCTGTCGGCTGCCCGACCCAGGTTCCTGCGTTGTTCACGTTCACGCCAGGCCAGTTCGGTCCCTACGTTAACGTGCCGACGATTGAAGATGGTCATCTCGTGCTGCGGAACACCACCGGCGTCTCCGGCGGCGCATACGTGACCGGCGTTGCCCAATCGGTCATGCCGACCTACCTCGTCGGTGACGTTTATCAGTGGGCGGTACTCGCGTGTAGCGCCAGTGGCGCTTCCACACTCAACCTTGGAGTGCAGCAAGGGACTGGACAGGAGAACACGCTGACGGTGAAGAACCAGATCGTCCCGGGAACGAACAAGGGCTGGTCACTTTCGAAACCCGCCGTCGTGAACATCTTCCGTGACAAGCTCTACCTCTTCGTGCCGGGCGCCCTCGGTCAGCGAGTCGACCTGTTCTCGCTGGTACTTGGCGACCCGGCCAGCGTGGCGTCTTACCTCGCCGCCCACCCAGCGACGGGTCCCTGCGCATCGACGCCGCCGGTGATCTCGTCCAGCGTCACCGGCACACTTGGGCTCGACAATTGGTACACGTCGACACCGGCCGTGTCGTGGACCGTGGCCGATCCCGAAAGCCCGATCACATCGTCATCCGGATGCGATCCGGCGACCATCGCGGAAACCGTTGGAACAACCCGTACCTGTACGGCCATCTCCGGGGGAGGGACCTCCACGGGGACCGTGACAGTCAAGGTTGACCCCACTGCACCGACGATCTCGGCCGTGGCTACCCCACCGGCGAACGCAAACGGCTGGAACACTAGCGACGTCACCGTGGCGTTTGCGTGTTCCGATCAGACGTCGGGCCTGGCCCCGGGAAGCCCCCCGACAAGCAAAACGGTTTCGGCTGAAGGGTCCGCTCAGCTGGTCTCCGGTGCCTGCACCGACAACGCCGGAAACTCGGCGTCAACGTCGGTCTCCGTCAGTATCGACAAGACTGCACCGACGATCTCGATTGCCAGCCCAGCGCCGGGCTTCATCGTCGCCCGCGGCGAGGCACAAACGGTCAATTTCACCTGTGCGGACCTCGTATCGGGGATTTCGTCATGTGCCGGATCGGCCCCCGACGGTTCGCCTCTCGATACGTCCACCCTCGGGCCGAAAACAGTGACGGTGACCGCGACCGATTACGCAGGGAACACGGTGACGAGGTCGGTCGGATACACGGTCGTCAATCCGGCCTTCGCCTCCATGACTTCGACGCTCAAGGTGGAGGACAGCGATGAGAACTTCGGCGAGTTCAAAGCGAGCGGCCAGTTCACGCTCTCGTCTTATAGCAACGGGATCAACCCGGTTTCCGATGGTCTAAGCATGCAACTCACTGGCGGTACTCGGTCGGTCTCGATCGTGGTCCCGCCGGGAGCGTTGCGCGCAGACGGCCAAAAGAAATGGAAGTTCGAAGGGACGCTGTCGGGCCTGAAGGTTGAGATCGAACTTCGGTCGCTCGGAGGGCCCGCGTACTCGTACAGCGTTCACGGTGAAAAGGCGCCTCTGCGGGGTCTGTCCAACACCGTCGTTGTACGTTTGGCCGTGGGGGACGACTCCGGTGCTGTCGTCGTCGCGCTGAGATGAGCACGCCGCTCCTGTCACTTGGTCGCTGACAACGAAACGCGTCGACCCTCGCCGCACAGAGGCGACGGTCCACGCTGCCGTTATTGCGGTAAGTGGGGGGTTGGT
>JANMZO010000277.1:0-11437 GCA_031383405.1 Acidimicrobiia bacterium
TCTGAGACGGGCACGGGCGCACCAAGCTGCAACGAGCACAACCAGACCCGCAGCCAGATTCTCATCACACCGTGGTGCTGCGCAAGCGGCATGGAACCTCTGAGACCGAGTGAACGGCCGCCTGCGGTGGGTGCCGAAACGAAGTGGAGGCCGGGCCCGCCGCCATCAGACAGGGCGGACCTGGCGCAGGCCGAAACACGCTGCTCGTCATCCGATCCCGTTGGCTGCCAGCGCTCGTGTCATCACCGATACTTCAAGGGGGCTCCTAGGATCGACCCCTGTGATCGACTCTGACTTCGTTTCTCTCGACGCCTCCGACCCGGCCCCCTTTCGCAGCTCGTTCATTTTTCCAGAGGCGGTTGCCCCGGGCAGGACCCACCGCTCGGCCGCCTACTTTGCGGGCAACTCCCTGGGCCTGCTGCCGCTCTCTGCGAAAGACGCGGTGGCCGAGGTTCTTGACAGCTGGGCCAACCGGGCCGTGGCCGGTCATTTCACCGGGCAACACCCGTGGTCACAAATGGCCGAGAAGCTGGCCGGTCCCATGGCGCGAATCATAGGCGCGCATAGCAGCGAGGTCGTGGTGATGAACACCCTGACGATCAACCTGCATGTGCTCATGGCCGCGTTCTACAGTCCGTCAGGATCACGCACGAAAATCGTCATCGAAGCGGGTGCTTTTCCGTCCGACGACTACGCCGTCGTGAGCCAAGCCCGCCTTCACGGCCTGGATCCGGGCGAAACTGTCGTACGGCTGGGTCCCCGACCCGGGGAGCATCTTCTTCGCACCGACGACATCGTCGCGAGGCTGGACGAACTCGGCGACTCTGTCGCGGTCGTACTTTTGCCGGGGGTCAACTTCCGTACGGGGCAATGGCTCGACATCCCGACGATCACGGCCGTCGCCCAACGCAACGGCGCATACGCCCTATGGGACCTCGCGCACGCGGCCGGAAACGTGCCGCTGGAGATGCACGATTGGAAGGTCGATGCGGCAGCGTGGTGCACCTACAAGTATCTCAACTCCGGTCCAGGGGCGATCGGCGGCGCGTTCATTCACGAGAGACACGTGAACCGCACCGATCTCGTGCGCCTAACGGGTTGGTGGGGCAATGATCCGGGCACACGGTTCGCCATGACCCAACACATCGATCTCGCCGTCGATGGCGCCGGCTGGCAGATCTCCAACCCACCGATTCTGTCCCTCGTTCCGATAAGATCGTCGCTGGAGATCTTCGATGCGGCAGGCGGCATGACAGCATTGCGGGCCAGGTCGCAGCGACTGACCGCCTACCTCGAATCGCTGGTCGACACCTTGACGACGACCCATGAGCTGTCGATCGTCACACCGCGCAATCCCGCGGAGCGCGGCGCGCAGCTTTCGTTGCTGATCGACAACGCTGTCCACGTCACCGAGCAGCTGATCAGCGGTTTCGATGTGGTTCCCGACGAGCGGCCACCAAACATCGTGCGCTTCGCCCCGATTCCACTCTACAACTCGTACGAAGACTGCTGGCGGGCGGCAAGCGCTCTAGCAGCAGTTGTTCCCACCCGGTAGGCGCACGGGTCACCAACTCCGCCGGCGAGATCCCCAACCCCCTCGACGAGGTCCCCAACCCGGCCCAAAACGCAGTGAACAACAGCTCCGGGCGCCAAGTTGGGTGCCTCGAAACCCCGGGTTGGGTGCCTCGAAACCCCAGGTTGGGGAAACCATGTGACGGCTGTTGTCCTCGCCGGTGAAAAGCAAAAGGACCGGCCCGCGGCCGGTCCTTTTGGCGAATTCCTCGGGGTGGATCAGATACCGATGCGCTGAGCGAGGAGCTCGCGATGGTAGGTCGGGTCACCGAAGAGAAGCTCCGAGGACTTGGCCCGCTTGAAGTACAGGTGGGCGTCGTGCTCCCACGTGAAGCCGATGCCACCGTGGATCTGGATGTTTTCAGCGGCAGCGTGGAAGTACGCGTCGGAGCAGTACGCCTTCGCCAACGAAGCAACGACGGGAAGTTCGTCGTTGTTCTCGGCCGCCGCCCAGCCGGCGTAATACGCGGCGGACTTGGCGGACTCGGTCTCGAGCAACATGTCGGCACACTTGTGCTTGATGGCCTGGAACGAACCGATCGGGCGGCCGAACTGCACACGGACCTTTGCATACTCGACGCTCATGTCAAGGCACTTCTGGGCTCCGCCGACCTGCTCAGCGGCGAGCGCTACTGCGGCGAGGTCGAGCATCTTGAAGAGATATTCCCAACCCTTGCCTTCTTCACCGAGAAGGTCACCGGGCGTGCTCGCAAAGGTCAGCTTGGCTTGTTTGCGGGTCTGGTCCATGGTCGAGAGCGGGGTCTTGGTGAGACCGGATGCTTCGCCCCTGACACCGAAGATACTGACACCTTTGTCGGTGCGGGCCGCGACGCCGATGAGATTGGCGGTATGGCCGTCGAGCACGAACATCTTCTCGCCGTTGATGACCCATCCGTCGCCCGACTTGGTGGCCGTGGCGGTGATGCCATCTTCGGTCCATTTGCCGTTAGCCTCGGTGAACGCGACCGTGGCGACAGCGCCGCCGGCGATTGACGTCAGGGCGGACTTGCAACTGTCGTCGTTGATGATCATGGCCAGGTTGGCCGCTAGTGCAACGGTGGAAAAGAACGGGGCGCACAGAAGCGACTTGCCCATTTCTTCCAGGACGACGATCAGCTCGACGTAGGAGTATCCGGATCCACCCTGGGCTTCGGGAATGATGAGGCCCTGCAGGCCCAGTTGCTCGGCCATCAGCTTCCAGACGGCCTCGTCGTAACCGGCCTCGGTCTCCATAAGGCGCCGAACCTCGGTGATCGGTGACTTCTCGTCGAGGAAACGACGTACGGACTTGCGGAGCTCTTCTTGCTCCTCGCTGAAGGCGAAATTCACGGGATTCCTTTGCGACGTTGACTTCTACTCCACGGCGGCTGCCGTGTGACGCATGCATTTCTACTAGACCGTATGGTCAAGGTGAAATCGACACATCCAGTTTCTTCCGACGACTCGTGCGTTGGGTATTACGACCGTCTACGAACGGGATCACGACAGTCATACGATAGGGATCATGACCGACTTCGCAACCGCCCAGGTCCACTACACAGACACGCAGGTGGAGATCACCAAAATCGTGGTCGGCCCCTACGAAAACAACGTGTTCGTACTGCGTTGCCGGGCCACCGGAGATGCTGTGCTCATCGACGCAGCGAACGAACACGAAAAGTTGCTCGAACTCTGTCGGGCCCTCAACGTCCGAAGTGTGTTGGAGACACACGGCCACTGGGACCATATCCAGGCCGTGCCACAACTGCGAGACGCAGGCTATTCAGTCAGCGTCACGGCCGCCGATGCAGCCATGCTCCCGAGTTACGACGAGATTCTCAACGACGACAGTGTGATCACGATCGGCAAACTCCGACTCCACACCATCGCGACACCCGGGCATACGCCGGGGTCCATGTGCTTTCAGTTGGAGGGTTCGCCGATTCTCCTGAGTGGTGACACGCTCTTTCCGGGAGGCCCGGGCGCCACCAAAGACAAAACGAGCAGCTTCGAAACGATCATCGAGTCGATCGACCGTCGACTCTTCACCCTTCCGCCCGACATGATCGTGATGCCCGGCCACGGCATCGACACAACAATCGCCGCCGAGCGCCCGTCGCTCCAGGGATGGATTGACCGCGGCTGGTAACCGACCCTCGGGTTTTCGCTGCGCCCGTCCCGCTGCCCTCACCCACAAGGTTTGGATACAATCACCCACCCACCGGACACAAACATCCGAACCTCCTGGCAAGGAGGGTCGAATTCGCGCATGTTCGGGGTTCACGGAAGTGACATTGTGGGCGGATGGCCGCCACGATCGTCGTCTCTGATCTCACTCTCGGATTCGATCCCGTCGTTCTGGCTGAAGGGGTGGGAGCGACGATCGCACCCGGTCATGTCGTCGGGCTGGTCGGACCCAACGGAGGGGGCAAGACCACCCTCCTGAAGACCCTGGCCGGCCTTCTTCCCATCACGGCCGGCACGGTTAGCGTGTCACCGCCCGATGCCACGATCGGCTACCTCCCGCAGGAGGTCCACGCCGACCGGAGGATCGGCCAATTCGGCCAACCGGAGGCGACCCGGGCACCGGAAACAGCACGCGAGTTTCTCGGTCGGCGCACCGCCGTGGCGACGGCCGAAGCCGAGATGGAGACGTGGGCTGCACGGATGGCGAGCGGTGCAATAGGGGCCGACACAGCCTACGGCGACGCACTCGACCGTTGGATCGCGCTCGGTGGTGCCGATTTCGACGTGCGGGTCGACACGGTGCTGGCCGACGTGGGTCTGTCGATCGACCTCAGCCAAACAGTCGCCACCCTTTCCGGTGGTCAGGCGGGTCGCCTCGGGCTGGCCAGCCTGCTACTCGCCCGCTTCGACGTGTTCCTGCTCGACGAGCCGACAAACAACCTCGACCTGCCCGGTCTTGCCCGCTTGGAAAGGCTCGTACGGGAGGTCCGAGCTGCCACGGTCATCGTCAGCCACGACCGGGTCTTTCTCGAAAATGTCGCCACCGATATTTTCGAGATCGACCCGATCGAGAAACGCGCCAGGTGGTTCGGCGGGGGGTATTCGTCATACCTCGATGAGCGCGATATCGCACGTCGCCACGCTCGCGAGGCGTTCGACGACTATGCAGAAACGAAGTCCGACCTGATCGATCGGGCCCGGACCGTCCGCAACTGGACCTTCGAAGGTGCCAGGAAGGCGAAGAACAACCGGCCCGACAATGACAAGGTCGGAGCAAAGAACCGGGCGGAGTCCTCGGAAAAGATGGCGGGCAAGGCAAGTCGGCTCGAGAAGCAGGCCCAACGCCTCGACGTCGTCGCCGAGCCCAGAAAGATCTGGGAGTTGCAGTACTCGATCGCCTCCGCGCCGAGAAGCGGCGCGCTGGTGGCCTCGTTGCGCGATGCCGTCGTTCAACGCGGCGACTTCACATTCGGCCCGGTTTCCGCCGACCTCCACGCCGGCGACCGGATTGCGATCGTCGGCCCGAACGGTGCCGGGAAATCGACGCTGCTCGCCTCCCTGCTCGGACGCCTCCCACTCGACCGGGGAACCGCTTCGCTCGGAACCGGCGTGGTCATCGGCGAACTCGATCAGGCCCGCGCACGTTTCAACGAAGACGGGACCCTTCTCGACGCGGTCCGACGCGCGCTCCCCAACATGACGGTCCCCGAGATCCGAACCCTCCTCGCCAAGTTCGGGCTCGGCACCGACGACGTGCGTCGGCCGGCCTCCACCCTCTCACCCGGTGAGCGGACCCGGGCCGTGCTCGCCCTCTTCCAGGCCGAGGGGGTCAATTTCTTGGTGCTCGATGAGCCGACGAACCATCTCGACCTTCCCGCGATCGAACAACTCGAGTCGGCGCTGGGGCACTACGACGGGACGCTCGCACTTGTCACCCACGATCGACGCATGCTCGATGCCGTCACCACGACACGCACCTGGACCGTCGCCAAGGGAACCATCACCGAAGGCTGACTCCGATCCGGAGGCCGAGCCGGACCGAACGCCGAAACCCCGACCGAACGCCTGGTAATTCCAAAGACCATCAGGTGTCGGCCGTAGGATTACCAGAATGGGTTTCGCGTCGCCGGTTCGTCGTTCGAGTCTCGCGACGTGGATGGTCGGCGCGATCATCTTCTTCCGTCGGTCCTTTGCCAGCGGTTTCGACGGCCTCAGCGGCGACAACGGCGATTGGCGCCTGATCTCGGTTCTCCACGAGCACCTCTTCCGGGCGATGCGCGGGACCGGCTCCTGGACCAGTCCCAATTTCTTCTATCCGACGAAGAACGTCCTCGGCTTCAGCGACACGTTCGCGCTGAACGAGATCTTTTATGTTCCGCTTCGCCTCATCGGATTTGACCGCTACGCGGCACTCCAATGGACGTTTATTCTCCTCACCGGAGTGGGATTCTTCGGTCTGACCGCGCTTCTCGACCGCATCACCCACCTCCCGGATCTTTGGATCTGCTGCCTCGCCGCAGTGTTCACGTTCTCAAATTCGCTGGCTATCAAAGCCGGCCACCCGCAGATGTACGGGGTGTACTGGCTTCCGTGGGTCTGCGTTGCGTTGGTCCTCGGCCTGAACGTGTCGGCGGATTCCCGGTCGCGGCGGTATGCGTGGCTTTTCGCGTCCGGAGCGCTTACCGGTTTGGTGCTGTATTCATCGTTCTACATCGGATGGTTTTTCATACTGGCTGTTGGCATTTTCGGCATCTATTTCTCCCTTCTCCAGTTGGCCACCTGTGGACATCACACATATCTCACGCAACTGCGCACCCAGATACGGGCAGCTGCGACCCTGCTGCTCGGTTTTGCATTCTCGCTCATCCCGTTTGTAATCACGTATCTCCCCCCACTTCGGTCAACCCGCAAGCGCGCGTACTCGGAGGCGATGGGATTTGCCGGCCGACCGGGCGATCTGATCAACGTAAGCAGATGGAACGTCATCTGGGGGCCGGTGCTACGCAGAGTCTTCAACGGGAATCCAGCCCGCCTGACCAACGGCGAAACCGCTCTGGCCATTACCCCCCTGGTGATTGTGCTGACACTCGCCATCGGTTTCCACGGGCTCCGTACCAAACGCAGGGTGCGCACCCCACGGGAGAATATGGTGCTCGGTCTCGCCACGACTTGGGTAACCCTCTCATTGATTTGCATCAAATTTGGATTCGGAAGCGCGTGGATTGTGCCGTATACAGTGGTCCCAGGGGCCAACGTAATTAGAGCAATCGATCGTATCCAGGTGTTCAATATCATCTTGGCCAGCCTGACGCTCGGGTTCGGTCTCGACACGTGGATCCGTCGGAGCGGGGGCCAGCCCGAAACCACCGGTCCTACCCCGGCTCACCGGCGGGTCAAGCGTGCGGTTTCGGTGCTCCTGCTCTTGGCGGTCGTTGAGCAGTTCAACGTGACACCAACGTCGAGCATGGATCGTTCCGATGAATTGCGCCTGGTGCTCGCCACGCCCGACGCCCCGAAGTCATGTCGATCCTTTTACGTCATCGGGCTGCCTGGCGTTCCCGCGTACGTCACCAATATTGATGCGATGGTCATCGCATCGAGCAAGCAGCTCCCGACCCTGAATGGCTACTCGGGCCAGTTTCCCGACGCGTTTCCGTTCGACACCACGCTGCCGACCTACCAACAGGACATTCAGGGTTGGGCCCGGCGCAAAGGTGTGACGCAGGGGCTGTGCGTCTACGACCGGGCCGCGCGAGCGTGGTCACCCATCTCGCTCGCGCCGTAAATGTTGCCGTGCACCTCGTAGACTCCTCCGAAGATGGCCACCACCCCCGATTCACCCGAACACCACCGTGCGGCGGAGCAAACTGAGTCACTCGCCGGACTGTCAGACGCGGAGCGAATCGAAGTACTACGCGTACGGGCGAACGCCCGACGCGCTACCGGAGAAATCCCCGACCGCTTCGGGGCGCGGATCGACCAACACTTCAACAAGATCCTCCAACACGTGCGCCCCGACGATGATGTCGACGATCCACTCATCGCTGCGGCTGCGTCGATGTCGTCGCCCAGCCACGCCCAACCAAAAACCCTGGATGGGAACTCACGAACGAAAAAGTCCTTCAACCGTCTCGGCCTGTGGCTTGACCGAGGTGAACGTGAGCGGGCCACCACGCTTGAACGCACTGTGCTCGTACTGATCGAACGAGTTCGCGAGCTGGAACGGCGCGAGCACCGCATGACCGTGTTGGCCGACCGGGTCGATCAGCTCGAACTGAAGCTGCGTGAGCTCCAACACAACCGTCAGACGACGTCAACCGAGGAACTCGAACTCGACGACGAGGAACTCGAACTCGACGACCACAACGACGACGATCTGGACGACCTCGCCGACGAATCGGAAACCGGGCCGAGCCGGGGCCGATGACGCCCCGGCCCGGGTCGATCCACCAGGTGATCGGTCACGCATTCAGTGGCGACTCGGTCACGAACGACGCCCTCGGAATCCAAGCGCAGCTGCGGAACTCCCGAAGTCAGCACTCGGAGATCTGGGCGTTGCACGCACCGAGTGGACCCATCGGTGTCTGTATGCGCGTCGTCTCGGAGATCCCGACCGGCTCCCCCGACGATGTCATCATCGTCCACACCCGAGATCCGGATTCGCCGGTCTGGACCTTTCTGGCCGGACGCCCGGAGCGGATAGTGCTCCGTGTTCACGGATGGCAGCTTCCCGATACCCGACCGCTCAAGACGGTCGCGGAGCGCCTATCGCTACGGGGCGGAATCGTCTCGCGCCTCGACGTTCTGCCCTCGTTGGCCGAGGTCATTCTGCACGCCGGCATTCACCCCTTCGCCATCCTGGCGACGTCGCCATTTGTCGCAGCAATCGCGGGGACCGCTGAAACCGACCGGGGTATCGCGGTCATCCCACCGTTCTTCCCCTACGACGAGTTTGCCGCCATCGGAGCCGCCCGCCGCGAGCACCTGAGCTCGGCCGAAACTACGAGCCCGGAACGACCTTCACGACTTGGAGCATCACGACTTGGACCATCACGACTTGGACCATCACGACTTCGACCATCACGACTTCGACCATCACGACGACGAGCCCCTCGGCCCGACGAACTCCACGGGCCGCGAATCATGTGCATCGGACGGTTCGACACACACGCCGAGGTCGAGCAGCTACTCATTGCGGTACATCTTGCAGCTACAAACGGGCTCGACGGCGCGCTGCTCGTTCTGGTCGGGCGTTCAACCAACCCAGGCTTCGAAGTAGCCCTGCGGGAGTTTGCCCGCGACCTGCGAATCAACGTGTTTTTCGCCGGACACTGCTCCCAACCGAACCTGCTGGACCTGATGGCATCGGCCTCGATGATGGTCTCAGCGGGCCGCTCCTCCGGCTTCGGGGTTCGGTTCGTCGAAGCGATGGCGGCCGGCGTGCCCGTCGTTGGACGTGCGGCCGGGGGCGTGGCCGACACGGTCGGTCGCGCAGGTCTTCTCCTCGACGTCTCCGATGATGTCGAGGTCCTTGCGGAGGCGATCGCCGCGATTGCGTCCGATCGACTCTTGCGCCAAACGCTGATCGACCTGGGTCGGGCGCGTGCCTCGGAGCTTGCTCCGGCCCGCTCGGCAGAACTGCTCGGTGCGTTCTTTGATGCAACGTTCGGGGAGTGACGATGAGGCTGCTCTTCGTCATTCAACGGTACGGCCGTGAAGCTCTTGGAGGTTCTGAGCATTATTGCCGCGAACTCGCCGAACGACTCGCCGCCCGCGGTCACGCGATTGAAGTACTCACGAGTTGCGCCGTCGATTATCAGGGTTGGGTGAACGTCGTTCCGGCGGGTTCCTCGGTCATCAGCGGCGTAACCGTCCATCGTTTCCCCGTCGAAGTGACCCGTGACCAGAAGTTCTACTACCTGACCGAACGCGCTCACGGCGCTGCACTGTTGGGCCGCCCGCTTCCCGAGGTACTCGAGGACCATTGGATGCGCATCGTGGGTCCCACGATGATCGGAATGGAGGACTGGCTCCGCAAAAACATTGAACGCTTCGATGCAGCAGCGATCGTCACGTACCAGTTCGCCCACGCCGTGCGGGCAACTGACGTCATCGCCAGCGGGAGCACGGTGCCGATCGTGTTGCACCCGACTGCCCATGAAGACGTCACCCTGGCCCTCGAAATCTTCACCGATGTCTTCCAAAAGGCGTCGGGATTTGTGTTCCTCACCCCGGAGGAGCGTGACCTTGTCGTTCGGCGATTCGGCGGGGCCATCGCGCAGAAACCGGCGATCGTCAGCGGCGTCGGGATTCCGGATGCACCGGTCGTCGGGGCTCATCAGCGGGAGGACTTCAGGTCGCGCCACGGGATTGGATCTTCACCCTTTGCGCTATGCCTTGGCCGTATGGACGAGAACAAAGGATTCGTGGAGGTCGTCGATGCGTTCGAGCGTTACAAGCGCTGGAAACCAGGCCCACTGAAGTTGCTGCTGATCGGTGGCGGCGACCTCGGCGGACGCATCGACCGGCTGTCGTCGGAGAACGTGAGGTTCCTCGGGCGGGTTTCCGACGCCGATCGCGATGCCGCGTTGGCCGAAGCACGCGTGTTGATTCACCCGTCGCTGTTCGAAAGCTTTTCGATCGTCGTCTGTGAAGCCTGGCAGCATCGCACTCCGGTCCTCGTGCGGAACGAGTGCGCAGTGCTGCGCGGACAGGTCGAACGAAGCGGAGGGGGGTTGTGTTTCCGGGGAAGAGCGGAGTTCGACGTCATGCTCGACGCGCTCGCCAACGACCTCTCGCTACGCGAGTCACTTGGCCGACGCGGCTCCCGGTACGTCGAAACCCATTACCGCTGGGAGAAGATCCTCGACGGGTACGAAAGATTCGTCGGGCAACTCACCGAATCCCTGCGCAAAGTGTGACCGGAGGAAACGCTCCGGCAATCAGGCGACGCGGCGGCGACGCACTGTGTGACCGGATGAAACGCTTCTCCGCAATCAGGCGACGCGGCGGCGACGCACTTCGGCGCGCCACTGGCGACGGAGTACCCGACGCTCATCCTCGGTCGTTGCGCCCCACACTCCATATTCCTGGTTGGTGGTGATCGCAAACTCCAAGCATTGCGATTGCGACGGGCAGACCCGGCAAAACGACTTGGCTGCCTCGATCTGCTCGACCGCCATCCCGGTAACCCCCACCGGGAAAAACAACTCGGGGTCAAGGTCTCGACAGGTCGCTTCGTCGCGCCAATCGAGATCGTTCCAGTGGTTACGGATCGCAGAAATCACGTGTGGTCCTCCAGGCTGTGGCTCGTGTAGTGGGTGATGCCATGCCGACTCGTGTTTGCCGTTTCCGGGGAAACAGCGCCCCCTTTCGGAGCACGCGTCGTCGGCGCGATCATGCACGCAAGCATGCCCATCGCGCCGTGCACCGGAACTCTTCTACGTGTTTTCTGATCAGGACCGTCGAAGATTCTTGAACACGAAAGAAAAAGTTTCGATGCATCAAAACCGAAGTTTCGAACATCAGCACCCTATCTCCCCTGTCACCGTGTTACTAGACCGCGCAGTCAAATTTTTGATCCTGAGTTCCGATCGGTCATCGTTTTTTGTGAACATCGTCACGCTCAGTTGGTCAGGGGTGTTTCTGACTACTCACGCGTCGAAGATCCGAGCGAAATGTGCGCCTCGATCGGGCGGGTTGTCGCGGGCGGAGCCTCGACGTTCGTCGATGCTGCTGGCTGAACTGCCTGGGAGCCTACCGACCCGAGAACAGTCCGACCCGAGAACAGTCCGACCCGAGAACAGTCCGACTCGAGAACAAGTGCGACCCGAGAACAGTCCGACCCGAGAACAGTCCGACCCGAGAACAGTCCGACCCGAGAACAGTCCGACCCGAGAACAGTCCGACCTGAGCGACG
>JANMZO010000353.1:0-7224 GCA_031383405.1 Acidimicrobiia bacterium
CACCCCGGTTCCGATGGACGCTCCCTTGGGTGCGGTGGTGGCAAGTTCAACGGAAATAGTTGCGGGCATGGCGCCCAGGTTACGGGGTCTTGCCCCGCTTCCGTGGCATCTGATGCCGGTCGGACCCTGCCGGTTCGTTAAGCGTCGCGACTCTTCAACGACTGACCGTGCTCCTGCCAGCGGGCCAGGGTCCAGAGAAGATCGCTGAGGCGGTTGAGGTAGCTGATGACGAGCGATCCGTTGGCGGCGGCGGACAGCGAGGTGCGCTCGGCCCGGCGAACCACGGTGCGGGCGACGTCGAGGAGCGCACTTATCATCGTCTGCCCCGGGACGACGAACTCGGCCGGTAGGGTGAACCTCGACGAGTAGTCGTCGATCTGCTTCTCGAGCGCTTCGACCATCGCATCATTGACGAGGCTCATCCCGTCGACGAGCTTGCCCCGGTTCTCGTTCTCCGTGGCCAGGTCGGCCATCAGGACCCACAGGTCCTTCTCGAGGGCGATCAAGACCCGGTCGAGCTCGCAGTCCGTGCCGTCGCGTTCGCGGCACGCGGCGCGGGCGACCCCGATCGCCGACTGCGCTTCGTCGACGTCGCCGTACGCGGCCGGAGCCGGGTCGTCTTTGCGGACCCGTCCTCCGTAGTAGAGGCCCGTCGTTCCGTCGTCGCCCTTGCGTGTGTAGATCTTCACCGCTGCCATAGGGCTTCGAGGTTAGGCGCGCTCAGCCACCACGGTGGGCAGCGGCGCCGCGACGTTTGGATACCTCTACCCGCTCAGCGGGTAAAAACATCCAAACCTCGGAGACGAGCCGGTCTGGCACTCAGCGGGAAGCCTGGTACACGGCTTCGGCCGTGGCCGTGTCGCGAAGGAGGGCGGCGGGGTCGACGCTGCACGGGTTGATGTTCTTCGACCGGACCACCCGTACGACGGAGCGGTTCAGTTGGCCTTCGGGGATGCGGCCGACGGAGACGGCGAATTCGAGAGCATCGATGACTCCGATAGCGTCGCGTTCGCTGATCGTCACGAAAAGGGCGATGTCGGCTCCAGCGGCGATCGCTTCGACCGCCGCCGCCGGAGCTTTCCACCTGGTCGTGACCGCGCCCATGGAGAGGGAATCCGTGATGGCAAGACCGTCGAATCCGAGGGAGTTGCGGAGCTCGTTCGTGATCGTTGCGAGGGAAAGCGTCGACGGCGTCTGGCCGCTCAGGCCGGGCACCTCGAGGTGGCCGACCATCACCGCGACCGGGCCGTCGGCCATCGCCATACGGAAGGGAATCTCGTCGCGTTGGCGCAGAGAGTCGATCGGCGCCGTCGACACACGACCAGAGTGCGAGTCGCCCGTAGCACCGCCGTGGCCGGGAAAATGCTTTACGACCGGTACCATTCCGGCGTCGCGCACGCCCGCAGCGGTGGCCGAACCGAGTCGCCCGACAACCACTGGATCGGCGCCGAAACTACGATCTCCAATGACGCCTGAGGTCTCAGCGGTCACATCGAGTACCGGGCCGAGGATCATGTTGATACCAAGCGCGCGTACCTTTTTATAATGCGCGCCTGCAAGTGCACGCACCTTCTCCGGTGGGTTCCCCGCGAGACGGCGGGCTGACGGAAACGACCCGGTGACGGAGCGAAGAACCTGGACCCGGCCACCTTCCTCATCGACGCTGAAGGTTGTCGGCAGCGCCCCCTCGACCAATCGCAACGCGCCGATGTCGGCGGCGAGTTGGGAGGCCGACCCGGGTGCGGAGCGGACCACGAGACCGCCCACGTGCTGCTCGGCGACGAGTCGCTTCGACGCCGACATCGATCGACCGTCGGCCCCGATCGCAAGGAGTTGAGCGACCCGCGAACGCAACGGCCAGCGTGCCACTGCCTGCTCGGGCGAAGGACAGTCCGGAAGCCAGGTGAACGGTGAAACCGGGGTCACGATCGGGAACGTGGTTGGTGGTGCAATCGGGGGAGAATCGGGGACACGGCCCTGAGCTGACACAACGGTCGACGTGACCCTTGACTTACCCGCCGCGTAACCGTCGGGTCCCAACGCGACGGTCACAATGCCCAAGACCACGATGCCAACGACCACTCCGACCGCAGCCTCCGTAAGGCGTGGCCCGGTCCCCCGCCGGTTCGCCATCAGCCGGCGAGGATGGCTCGAGCTACGAGGTCCGTGCCGAATGCCGTGAGGATAGCGAGATAGAGCAGGCCGGTGGCCGCCATCACGGCGGAGTAGAACCGCTCGCGCAGGGCGAGTCGGGTAACGAAGGCCAGCCCACCGGTGGTGATCGCACAGGCGATCCAGAACCAGCCGAGCATGCCACCGTAGTGATCGTCGATCGTGCCGTTGACCACCGAGAACATGCCAGTCGGGACGAGGAGCAGTGCCACTTCGAACGGCCAAATCTTGAGGAGCCAGTCGTTGAGTTCACCGATCGGGCGACGGGAGAGCCCGGGCTGCACGAGGTACCAGTGACCGAGGAGCATGGCGTCGGACACCGCGCCGAGAAACAGGGCCCCGACAACGGTGCGGGCAATGCCCAACCACACCGTTCCTCCAGCGGAGATCGCGCCCGAGACCAGTCCGATAACACCGATGGCGGGCGCGATGAGATCGAGGACCGGACGGAATTCGGGGCCACCGGTCGTTGGAGTTTCCTCTTCGGCCATGGCGCGACCGAACTCATCGCGCATCGTGATCGATGCAGTGGCGGGCTCCTCGGGCGCCGAGCCGGACGCACCACCGGCGGCCACTCCCGCCATGGCTGCCACCCGTGCTTTCTTGCGCTCCAGTTCAATGCGTTGCCCTTGAACGCCGGCACCTTTGCGCCGAACGGAAACGGCCAGCACGACGGCGGTCGCCAAAGCGACACCGATACCCGCTGCGTCGCGCAGGACGTCGGCCTCGCCAAAGCGGCCGGCGATGACCGAACCGGTGGCCACCGCACCGAACACCATTCTCATCAACCAGCCATAGCCAAGACCGACAAGCCGGTGGCGCGTCGTCACCCACAGAAAGAACAGTCCACCGGTCGCCCACTGGAGGAGAACGGTTGAACCGTCGAGACGAATCACTTACGCCTCGACGACCATCAGGCGGTGATCGGCGCTGTTGAGGGCCACCGGACCGTCAGCCGTTGCGACGACAATGTCTTCGAGACGAGCGCCCCACCTACCGGAAACGTAGATACCCGGCTCGACGGAGTAGGCGTGACCGACGAGCAACTCCTCGGTATTGCCCGACACCATGTAGGGATCTTCGTGAGCTTCCATACCGATGCCGTGGCCGGTCCGGTGAATGAAGTACTGGCCGAGGCCGGCTTCGTCGATAACCCGACGTGATGCCTGATCGACGGCTTCACACGGCGTGCCGACCGTGCCAGCGGCGACACCTGCGGCCTGCGATGCCATCAGCGTTTCGTAGAGCTCGGCAAACTCGGCCGGAGGCTCACCTGTGTAGACGCAGCGTGTGATGTCGGAGCAGTAGTCGGCCATCGTGCCGCCGAAGTCACAGAGCACGACCTCGCCAGCCCGGATGATGCGTCGGCCCGGCTCGTGGTGTGGACTGGCGGCATTCTCGCCTGCGGCAACGATGGCGAAGTTTACGACCTCGTGGCCTTGAGAAAGTATGCGCGCAGAGATATCAGCGGACACTTCCGCCTCGGTGCGGCCGATCAGCGGAATGTCACCGTTTTGCAATTCGGCGGCGATGATGTCGACGGCCGTCGCGGCGTTCTGCAGCGCCTCGATCTCCGCGACATCCTTTATCGCACGGAGCCGACCGGTGACCTGGGACGCCTGCCGCCACGTCGCTTGGGGCAGCAGAGTCTGCAGGTCGAGGAGGAACGTCGACCAGCTGCGATCGCTGATGCCGAGGTTCTTCCGCTTGCCGACAAGGTCGGCCACGATCTTCACGGGCGACTCGGTCTCGCCCCATGGACGCATGTTGAACAGCTCCGGGATCTGCTCGACGCGGGCCGCTTCCATGCCGGGTACGACCAGCGTCGGGATGTCGTCGACGGGAAGCACCAGCATCGTGAGACGCTCCAGCGGCATCGCGTGGTAGCCGGTTATCCAGGGTAGGTCAGCCCCGAGAGACAGCAGAAGGGTGTCGATCCCGGCATCGAGCATGGCGGAGCGGACCCGGGTGAGTCGGAGCTGTCGAGCGAACAGTGCGTCGGTCATACGTACAGCCTACGGGACCGACCGACCACCACGGATACTGCGCGTGGGTGATTTGGTGGGGCTGCGACACTGTCTCGCATCCAAGGGCGGGTACGCGCCAGGCTATACCGGCTGAGTACGACGCGCCGAAATCGAGACCGTCACCAACGGCGTCGGATTTGCCGTCTTGGCCGCGTCGGCTCCCGCCTTTGCGTGGTAACTCGACCGGGTGAGGGGCGACGACTCGACGTGTGGGAAGCCCAACGCAACTCCATATGCGCGCAGGGCATCAAACTCTTCGGGGGTCCACCACCGGGCGGTCGGGAGATGGCTGCTGGTGGGGCGGAGATACTGGCCGATCGTGACGATTTCGACACCTATGGCGCGGAGGTCGCGCAGTGCGGCGTGGATCTCCTCCTCCGTCTCGCCGAGACCGACCATGATCCCCGACTTCGTAGTGAGACCGGCGGCTTTGGCCCGAGCCAGCACAGAAAGACTGCGCGCATATGATGCACTCGGCCGGACGGCCCGTTGCAACCGGATCACCGTTTCCAGATTGTGGTTCAACACGTCGGGCCGACTCGCGAAGATCGTGGCGAGCGCGCTGGCCTCGCCCTTCACGTCGGAAATCAGCACTTCAACCCGCGTGCCGGGATTCCGTGCACGGACGGCCGTCACGGTTGCTGCGACAGCTGCCGCACCTCCATCGGCCAGATCGTCGCGGGCCACCATCGTGACGACTACGTGCTGCAGATGCATGCGGTCCACCGCTTCCGCCACGCGGTTCGGTTCGTCGGGATCGGGAGCTTCGGGGAGCCGGGTATCGACCAGACAGAATCCGCACGCGCGGGTACAGCGCTCACCCAGGATCATGAACGTCGCCGTGCCCTCGTTCCAGCAGTCGAAGATGTTCGGACACCCCGCTTCCTCGCAGACGGTAACCAGCTTGAGGTCGGCGACGGTCTTCTTCAGGTGCCGGTACTCCGAACCCATGTCTGCCTTGACGCGTAGCCACTCGGGCTTGCGTTCGGAGATCGCGACCGCAGTCGAACTGTCGACGCCTGCCGCGGTGAGCCGCCCGAGTGCCTTCGCGCCGGGACCGGCTCCGCGACTGAACGGGGCAAGGTCGTCAGGACTCGTCCGCCAAACCACATCGGCCCGGTGCGAGCCGCTCGTCCCCCAAAGCGCAGCGGCCCGGCGGGCAACGACCTCCACGACCTCGTGCATCGATGCGTCGATGCCTTCGGCGGCCAGTGACGTGACGCCCTTGTCGGTGATGCCACAGGGCACAATTCGAGTGAAGCCTTCAAGAACGTCGTCGTCGACGTTGAGGGCAAAACCGTGCATCGTGCGGGCCCGGCTCAGCTTTACGCCAATGGCCGCGATCTTGCGCGGATGCGGACCCTCCGGGTCGACCCAGACGCCGGTGCAGCGATTCAGTCGACCAACACTGGTGAGTCCGAGTTCCCGGCACGTTTCGATGAGCAGTTCCTCGATCGATGTCACATAGGCGACGGTGTCGGCCATCCCGCTGCCAGTCCCGCGCTTGGGCGGCAGCGACAGAATCGGGTAGCCGACCAGCTGCCCGGGCCCGTGATAGGTGACGTCGCCGCCGCGGTCGGTCACGATCAGCTCGGCCCCTTCGGCCACCACGTCGGTCAGCACGTTGGCCGAATTTGCCCGCACGCCAAGCGTGTAGGTCTTCGGATGCTCGAGCAGAAGCAGGTAATTTCCGTCGCCCGCGTAGAGCCCCCGCTGCAGCGCCAACGCGTCGTTGTAACCCACCCGACCCAACCAACGAATCTCCAACGACGACGAAGGCATGCCTCGATCGTACTTCCGCCTCAAACCTACCGAAAGACAGGGCCCCGAGTTCCGTCGTCACGAGCAGGCCGGTGGGGCCGTCATTTTGCCTTCGCACTCATACGCCAGTCCGGGATGCTCGGCGCGTCCACTTCGAGACTCCGGAGGTAGGCCGAGATCTGGGCGACCTGCTGTTCGGTGAGAGGTCCACCAAACTCAAGATTCCAGGCCGACATCGATGTGCCGGGGACTCCCCCAGCGATCAACAGGTTGATCTGCTCATCGGTTGTGGCCTTCAGAAACTGTTTGGCGTGAAGGGTAGGGGCGGTGCTGCCGCCCTTCGCTTCCTTCCCGTGACACGAGGCACAGTTCTGGGCGAAGAGGGCCGTGCCGCTCTTGGTGTAACTCGCCTGCTGCTCCGCCTTCGCATCAGCCCGGAGATGGGGCTCTCGCCATCGGTAGACGGGAAAGGCCACGATCAGCACGACCATGAACGCCAGCCCCCACGCATAATGGCGGTCGAGGCTGCGCTCGAGCCATGGAGGTTCGAAATTCGTTGGAGCTTGGCGCTTAGGCATGGGGGCTCCTCACTGTCCGGTACACGCAGGGCCCTTGGGGGGCATGAGAAACTTCGACGCCCCACGATCGGGTCCGGCCACGGATGTGCTCGTATCAACGATCAAGCGACCATCTTCGAGGCTGAGCGGGTGCTGGTCCATTCCACGGGGGGATGGGCCGGCGATCCATTCACCACCGATATCGAATATCGAACCGTGGCACGGGCACTCGAAGCGACCTGAACTCTCGCAAAATGGAACCCGGCAGCCGAGATGCGGGCACTTCTGGGAAAACGCGAAGAGATGGCCGTCGGCATTGGCCACCCAAAGGCGACCGGAGTTCACGAAGGTCGCGGTGCCGGGCTTGTAGTTGGCGGCATCGGCAAGTTTCAGCTTCCCGCCGGACGTACCGCTGGTCAAGGGCCGCAACAGTTCCCACGACGTCCAACCCGCGATAATGGCCAGGAGGCCACCGCCGGCCTTCCAACCTCTGCGGAGCAGATCACGTCGGGAAAGCCGTCGGGTGAGCTGTTCAGACTGTTTTCGAAGAACGGACATGGGTTCTCCTCAGAGGTTCCATGCCGCTTGCGCAGCACCACGGTGTGATGAGAATCTGGCTGCGGGTCTGGTTGTGCTCGTTGCAGCTTGGTGCGCCCGTGCCCGTCTCAGAGATTGATGCCAAGGGTCTTTCTGGCACCACGACATGT
>JANMZO010000359.1:0-4435 GCA_031383405.1 Acidimicrobiia bacterium
ATGTGAGGTAGGACCTCCCAGACCTTAGAGCTTCTTGAGCTCGTCCAGCGCGGCCTTTGTCGTGACCTTCTGCGCCGCGGTCAGCGGGATGAACAGGGTGCGCTTGGCCAAGGGGTCGAGATTCTCGAGGAAGTACTCAACGAAGCCGAGCACCTCGGGCCGCTTCAGAGCGGATGCTGCGACGTACATGAACAGCGGTCGGCCGAGCGGTTTGTAGGTGCCGTCCTGCACGGTCGTCGACGATGGAAGCACGCACTTGCCGCTGCCGTTGTCGATCGCCATGAGCTTTACCTTGGTGGCGTTCTCCAGGGCGTAGGAAAGACCGAAGTAGCCGAGGCCACCGAGCGAACCGGCCACACCGACGACGGTCACATTGTCGTCTTCCGTCGCGTTGTAGTCGCTGCGGTGCTGTTTGGCCTTGCCGTTGATAGCTTCAGAGAAGAAGTCAAACGTTCCGGATGCGGTGCCGGCCCCGAAAAGCTTCAGCGGGGTGTTCGGATAGAGCTCGTTGACGTCTTTCCAGTTGGTGATCTTCGAACCGGCGTCCCAGATCTTCTTGAGGTCCGCCGTGGTCATGCACGAAGCCCAGTTGTTCTGCGGGTTCACGACGAGCGAAAGGCCATCGTTGGCCACGAGGAACTCACGGTATTGAATTCCCTTGTCGGCGCACGCCTTCTTCTCGGATTCCGAGATAGGCCGTGAGGCATTGGAGATGTCGGTTTCGCCGGCGCAGAACTTCTTGAATCCTCCGCCGGTTCCCGATTCGCCGACGGTGACCTTCACGTCCTTGCCAACACCATCCTTGGAGAACAGTTCCGCTGCGGCTTCCGAGATCGGGAAAACCGTCGAGCTGCCGTCGACCTTGACGCTGCCGGAAAGCTTCGCCGCGGTCGGCGCAGGCGTGGTCGTCGAAGCGGGAGTTGCATCTGCAGCCGCAGCCGCGGTCCAGACAAGCTTGCCCTTGGCATTGGTCTTGCACGTGAGTTTGCCCGAGACCCTGCCCTTCTCCTTCTTCGAGCATGTGGCGCCGGCCTTGGCTGCGGCACCGGCCACACTGGCGGAAGCCACGAGGCTGCCGGTGATAAGCAGCGCGCAAGCAACTGCGGAAAGGGGTTTGAACATTGACACGTTCCTCCTACGAGAGTGATGTTGCAGCCGACGTGTCGGTCGATCTGCTCAACTCAACGTAACGGCCCAGTTCTAACGGCCTTCAGACGGAAGGTGAACAGGACATGAACACGTCACGAAGGGTGGACCGTCGCCCTTCGTCAGATTTCAGCCGTTGTCAACGGGATCGGGATGCTCGTTGACGCTGAGCCCGGCAGCCACGTAGCGGATGCGGTTCGCCACGTTGACGGCGTGGTCTCCCAGCCGCTCGTAAAACCGGGCGATGAGCGCCATTTCTATCGCTACCTGAACGGGGAGTCCGGAGCCGATGATTTCCGCCGTTATCTGGATGTGCAACTCGTCGAGTTGATCGTCGCGGATGCGGAGAAGTTCAGCCTCCTCGAGATCGCGGGTCGTGAAGACCACCGCCGACCCCTTCCACAGATCGTTCGCGACCGTTCCCATACGCTGGATGAGCCCTCGCATCCGGGGAGAGAGGTCCGCTCCGAGCCCCCGGGCCGCCCGGGAAGCAATGTGTTCGACGAGATCGCCGCTGCGTTCGAGTTCGGGCACGATGCGCATCACGGATATGAGGTATCGCAATTCGGTGCCGAAGGTCGCCTGGAGGACAAACTGACGCTGGACGAGTTCTTCAAGTTCGACATACAGCTCGTCGATCTGCGAATCTCGGGAGACGACCATCGTCGCAGTTTCGCGATCTCCGGCGAGGAGGGCTTCAGTGGCGGCGGCCACGCCCTCGGCGACAAGCGCGAAGAGATGCCTGACTTTGTCGTCGATCTCCTGGTGGGCGGACGTCTGGTTCCTTGTCATGGACGTACGCTACCGAATCCACATCTGCTCATCGAGGGTTTGCGAAACACAACGCCATCTTGGCGCCGCAAATTGTCTGACCGTTTGCCGTCCGTTCACCTCAATGAGTCAGCTCGTTAGAAATTCCCGACAACACTGTAATTCATCACGGCCAAGTCGACGTTACCAACTTTCCCGGCAGCGTCGACGTTGCCGAACCAACCGAAACCTCCAACAAAGATCCGCCGGGGTAGTTTGATGACCGTTATGGCCAGTTTGTCCCGCCCGAGAGCATCCAAGGAAGTGACGGCCCGTCTTCAGCGGATGCTTTCCCGGTTGACGGCCACGCCCGCCGTCGTGTCCGGCTCAATCGACGATCTGCTCAACACCTTGGAACGGGAAGTTGATGAGGTTGTACGGGTCAAGGCCCTCTCAGTTCGGGAGACACGGACGCTTCACGCGGCCATCGTCAATGCGCCGGCAGCGGTGGCGGTCTTCGACCAGCGCGGGGTTGAGATCGTTCGTTCCTCGGCCGCCAACTCGCTGATTTCCGGCGGTCTGGCCGCCGTGCTACCGATGCGGGTGCTCCAGGGACTCGTCGCCAAGGCGTCAGCGACCAATGAAACGGAACACGAGATGGTTGAGGTCTTCGGACCCCCCAGGCGATCATTGTCGTTGTACGCAGTTCCGTTCAGTGATTCAGCGTCGGACTTTCGTTCCACCGTTGCCGTTGTCGAAGACGTTACCGAGAGGCAGCTGGCGAACGCAGCGAGGCGCGATCTCGTCACGAATATCAGTCACGAGCTCCGCACTCCGGTCGGGGCGGTCGCATTGCTGGCCGAAACGCTCGCCGACGAACAAGACCCCGAAGTCATCCGTCACCTGGCCAGCCGCCTGGAACTCGAAGCGCAGAGGCTCACAGCCACCCTTCAGGATGTTCTTTCGCTCAGCCGCCTGGAAGAGGCCCGGTCCAGTGAGCGCCAGGATCTGAACTTCGGCGAACTCGTGAAGTTCTGCGTCGGGCGCCTGCGACACAACGCGGAACTGGTCGGAATCTCGCTCGAGATCGAACGCCTGGATCGGAACGTCACCGTTCACGGAGATCGGCTTCTGCTGATGCGGGCGGTCGACAACCTGGTTGAGAACGCCGTCAAGTATTCCGACAAAGGTGAGCCGGTCAGGATCCGGGTGAAGTCGATCACCCGACCGGAAGGGTCCTACGCCGAACTGTCGGTCCAGGACGGCGGGATCGGCATTCCCCAGCGCGAACGTCACCGGATCTTTGAGCGTTTCTACCGGGTCGACCGGGCACGTTCACGTGACACCGGGGGAAGCGGCCTCGGGCTCGCAATCGTCCGTCACGTGGCCGTGAGCCACGACGGCCACGTCGACGTCGAGTCGGCCGAAGGTGTCGGTTCAACGTTCACGTTCCGCATACCGCTTGTTCACCACGAACAGGCTTCCTCGACAGCTTTGCCGGGTGATACTCCTCACGTTCACTTTCCCGACGGACAATCGACCGGGAACAACTCCACCGAGCAGTTCGAGAAGGACAGGCCCAGCCATGAGTGACAACGAAATGACGATCCTCGTCGTCGAAGACGAAGAAGCATTCGTTGACGCCTTGACGGTCGGCCTCAAGCGGGAGGGATTCCTCGTGGTCGTGGCCCGGGACGGAGTGGAGGCCCTCGCACAGTTCGACAAATACAAACCCGATGTCGTGCTCCTCGATGTGATGCTGCCGAGGATGTCCGGGATCGACGTATGTCGTCACATTCGCACCAAATCAAAGGTGCCGGTCATCATGGTCAGCGCGAAGACCTCGGAGATCGATACCGTGGTCGGGCTTGAAGTGGGTGCCGACGACTACATCACCAAGCCCTACCGGCTCCGCGAGTTGGTGGCGCGGATCCGGGCGGTGATGCGCCGTACGCCGAACTCCATCCCCGGTGACCTCGACGACGATGTCGAGATGATCGAGGTCGGTGATGTGCAACTGGACGCGTCGAGCCACGAAGTCACCGTGCGCGGCGATGTTGTCGCCTTTCCCCTGAAAGAATTTGAGTTGCTCGAAACACTGCTGATCAACGCCGGCCGGGTCCTGACCCGGGACCAGCTCATTGACCGGGTGTGGGGTCCGCACTACGTCGGCGACACCAAGACGCTCGACGTTCACATCAAGCGGCTACGGGGCAAAATCGAAACGAACCCGGCCGAGCCCGAGCGGATCTTGACAGTGCGGGGCCTCGGTTACAAGTACTCCCGCTGACGGTGCCTCAGGTTCATGTCCACGTTTTGCACTGCATACATGTCGAACTGTGGACATAAACCGCAAGCGGCGTCAGCGGGAGTATTTGTAACCGAGGCCCCGCACGGTCAGAATTCGCTCGGGCTCGGCCGGGTTCGTTTCGATCTTGCCCCGTAACCGCTTGATGTGGACGTCGAGCGTCTTCGTGTCTCCGACGTAGTGCGGACCCCACACCCGGTCAATGAGCTGGTCCCGGGTCAGGACCCGGCC
>JANMZO010000306.1:0-36073 GCA_031383405.1 Acidimicrobiia bacterium
GTAGAAATCAGTCGCACCATTTTCGAAGGCCTCTACGAATACAGGAGGCGCGCCCTCATGCACGGACAACCGGCCCGCCCAACCGGATGACGATTCGGCCGGCGAAGGTGACGAGGTTGAGATACTCCCTTAACCGGCGCGCACTTCTACGGCTCGCGTTCTCCAGATGTGCTTCTGGTTTTCGACCCAGCGCTGCGTCAGGGCTGCGGCGAGCTACTGCCCGGTCCGTTGCGGAACAGACCGAGGGCCGACCGTCGGGTCGTTCGCGTGAGTTCCTCAGCTGCTTCCATTGAGGCGGCGAATGCTTCCTCCAGGATGACACGCTTGGCGTGGATAGCGGCCTCAGCTGCCGCTTGTTTTGCTGCGAGAGCGGTCCCAGCGGCGGCCATCGTGGACAGGGGAGAGACTTTCGGAAGCCGAATGGAACGGCCGGCCCTTCGCCATGCGGCGCGGAACATGCCGAGATCGAATGCGCCGTCGCGAAGCCGGTCGGCCGCGATCGTTTCAGGGGGCGGTACCCGCAGGTCACGGACCAGGCGGAGAGCGCCCATTGCCCGAAGGACGAGCCAGGAGATGTCGAGTTCCCACCAGTACAGACCCTGACGGGCTGAAGCCTGATAGTGGTGATGGTTGTTGTGCCACCCCTCTCCAAAGGTGATCAGGGCGAGGAGCGGATTGTTTCGGCTGGTGTCGGTGGTGGCGTAACGCCGACTCCCGAACGTGTGGCTGAGCGAGTTGATGGTGAAGGTTCCGTGCCAGAGCAGGATCGTTGAGGCGAAGAAGCCGACGACCAGACCGCTCCATCCGCCGACCACGAATGTGGCGGTGCCTAGAAGCACCGCGGCCAGGTACTTGTGCTTGTCGAGAAACCTGAGTTCGGGAAACACGGCCAGGTCCTTCACCGCTTCGAGATCGGTCTCGTTGTACTTGTCGGAGAGGAACCACCCGACATGGCTCCACCAGAACCCCTTCTGCGGTGAGTGCACGTCGGCTTCGGTATCGGAGTAGCGGTGATGGGCGCGGTGATGCGCCGCCCACCAGAGCGGGCCCTGTTGAAGAGCGCTTGTTCCGACAAACGCCAGCACAAACTGCATGGCCCGGCTTGTGCGGTAACTGCGGTGTGAGAAG
The DNA here is from genome assembly GCA_031383405.1 of Acidimicrobiia bacterium. GTDB lineage: Bacteria > Actinomycetota > Acidimicrobiia > Acidimicrobiales > JANYDT01 > JANMZO01. The sequence continues at coordinate 1,129 of JANMZO010000306.1, forward strand.
TAGCGGTGGTAGCCGGCCGTGATCGCGAATATGCGGACCGCGTAAAGCACGAGGCACATGACGAGGGCCTTTGTTGTCACCCCGGTCACGAACGCGAAAAGCGGAACGGCATGGAAAAGCAGAAATGGGAGCGACGTGGCCCAGTTGATGCGCTCGTCGTCGGCCCGAGGAAGTGCAGTGGGCATAATTCCTTTCGCACCGGATCGGTGCCGTAAAAGTCCAGTTTACCGGTAAGCGGTACCTAATGGCGCTTGACGATGATCACCACGACCGGTCACCGAAGCCGGGCGGCCCCTACCTGAATCGGCACAAGGGCAGCCGACATGAACAATCCATTCAAATCGCTGCGGCCGCCTGCGTCACCTCGTTGGCGAACTGGTCAACGTCGTCTTCAGTCGTGTTGAACGAGGTCATCCAGCGGACTTCGTTGACGACTTCGTCCCATACATAAAAGAAGTAGCGGTCGAGAAGGATCGGAATGATCTCCGGCGGCACGGTGGCGAAAACACTGTTGACCTCGACCTTTTGGGTCAGGGAAATGCCGGGTATTCTCGCAAGGTGGGCCGCGAGTCGTGCGGCCATGCGGTTGGCGTGGTCTGCGTTCTTCAACCAGAGTTCGTCGGTGAGCAAAGCGCCGAACTGCGCAGCGATGAAGCGCATCTTTGAGGCGAGTTGCATCTGCTGCTTTCGGAGGAACATGGTGCGCGACGACGGAGTCGGTCGGAAGTTGATCACCGCTTCACCCAGCATGATTCCGTTCTTGGTTCCTCCGAACGACAGCACATCGACCCCGGCGTCGCGGGTGAATGTTCGAATGTCACATCCGAGCGAAGCCGTGGCATTGGCGATCCGGGCTCCGTCGACATGGAGGAACATACCGTGCCGGTGGGCGAGGTCGGCGATGGCGGCAATTTCGTCGGGCGTGTAGAGCGTACCGAGTTCCGTCGACTGCGTGATCGAGATCGCCTTCGCCTGTACGTGGTGTTGGTCACCGAAGCCGTGGAGGTGCGGACCGATCAGTGCCTCCGTGAGTTTGCCGTTCGATGTCGGTATGTCGATCAGCTTGCATCCGATGATGCGCTCGGGCGCTCCGCACTCGTCGACGTTGATATGGGCACCGGCTGCGCAGATTACGGCGTCGAACGAGTCGAGAACGCTCGACAGCGCGAGCACGTTCGCCCCTGTTCCGTTGAACACGAAGTTGACCGAAACGTCGGCACCGAACAGGGTGCGGAACTGTTCGGTCACGGCGGCGGTGTGGGGATCGGCTCCGTAGCCGACGCAGTCGCCGTCGTTTGCCCGCTGTATTGCATCGAGTACCGCCGGATGGATGCCCGAGTTGTTGTCGCTGGCGAAGCTCTTTCGTTTGCCCTGCGCTGTCACGCCGGTTCCTCGTGTTCTATGTGTGCATATTTGATTTTGTCGGTGGGTAAGCGTGGTTCGGAGTTGGGAGTTGCTTCGGGGTGCTGCGGGCGCGCGGCCCCGCTCGACACTAATGGGCGCCCGGTCCAGAAGCCGCAAGTTGGGCGGTTTCTCGCGTAGCCTGCAACCCGTGAAGCGTCCACCACGGCCGGGCCCAGCGACCCTGGTCGTGCTGGTCGGGACCAAGGTGCTGCTGCTCGCATTGATGGTGACGGGCGCTTTGTTCCCTGACGTGGGTGGGTTCTCCGGGAAAGGAATGGCGTACCGGCTACCCGTCTATGTCATCCCGGCGATGATTGTTCCCGCCCTGTGGTTCCGAGGTAGACGATGGGATGCTGGGCTCGACATCGGCCTCACCGTTCCGTTTCTTCTCGATACGCTCGGCAACGCGTTCGGGCTGTTCGACAGTTGGTCGAGTTTCGACAACGTGCTCCATTTTCTCAACTGGTTCGTGCTGGTGTGGGGCATCACGATGTCGCTGAACGGGAAGGACCGGCGGAGCCACCGGGGTCTGGTGTGGATCGCCGGAACCGGGATCGGAGCCTTGGCGGCGATTGCATGGGAGATCGCCGAATACAACATCATGCAGGCCGGGGTCGGGAATCTCCATCTGACCTATGCCGACACGCTGGGCGATCTGGCGGCCGGTTCGGTGGGCGGAGCGATCGGGGCTTGGCTTGCTGTTTCGATCACGTCCCACTGGTTTGCCGGTCGCGACCGACCGGGACCGACGGACTGAAAGGATCGAAAGGACTGAATGGACTGAATGGACTGAATGGACTGAACCGCTGGCCCGTGCGAGTCGAGCGCGGAACGTTCAAACGTGTACAGGACGATCTGTGCGGCACGACTCGGATGGGCTAGAAACCAGGAATGGAAATTGTTCGTTTCACAGCGTGGTCCGTTCACCTCCCCTATGCCGAAGGTGCCTACCGGATGTCGGGCAACCGGTCGTCGAGCGGCATGGATACGGTCGTCGTGCGGGTGGTAGCCGACGACGCGACGGTTGGTATCGGTGAATCCGGTACGACCGGTGTCACGTTTGATTCGGCCAATCCGCCCGGCCAGATCGCCGGGGTGACAGCGCTGGCGCCGGTCGTTCTCGGCACTGATCCCCGTAGTCCGCAATCGGTCTTTCGGGCGATGAACGCGGCGATGACCGGACATCCTTACGTGAAGTCGGCAATCGATATCGCCGTGTGGGACGCGGCGGCGCGCGCGGCGGGGCTGCCGCTGTGGAAGCTGCTTGGCGGAGATGGACCTGGCACAACGCCCCTGTACCGGCCCGTGCAGGGAGCAACGCCTGAGTTATCCGTCGCAAAAGCTCACGAGCGACTGGCCCAGGGTTACCGTCGCCTGCAGGTAAAAGTCGGCGACGATCCGATTGTCGATGCGCAGCGCGTGCTGGCGGTTCGCGATGCTGTGGGCGATGACATCGTCATCTATGCCGACGCCAACTGTGGCTTCTCCCTCTCGGCCGCACGGCGGTTCGTACGGGAACTCGGACCGGACGGGGCAGGCATTTTCCTGGAGCAGCCCTGTGCGACCCTGGTGGAATGCGGGCATCTGCGCGACTCGTGGACCGGGCCCATGGTGATCGACGAGTCGATCGTCTCGTTGTCGGCCCTTCTCGAAGCACATCGCCTCGGCGTGGCCGACGGGGTCACGGTGAAGCTCACGCGTGTTGGCGGGATCACCCCAGCTCGGCTCATTCGCGATGCGGCGGTTGAGCTGGGGATCGGTGTCACGGTGGAAGACGCGTCGGGTTGTGATCTCGCCGACACCACATTTGCCCACATGAACGCGTCGACGCCGGAGAGGCTGCGTGTGCATTCCGTGGATTTCGATTCGTGGGTGACCGTGACCTCCGTTGTCGGGCCTTCGCCCCGTGATGGGTCGGTCTTGCGACCGCAATCCGAAGCTCCTGGTCTTGGGCTCACCCTTCGTGAGGATGTGCTCGGCCTGCCGTTCGTCGACATCCGCAAGTAGATTGTCGACATCCGCAAGTTGATGGTGCAGGTGCTGCATCATTGAGCGTCACTGCGTGGAGGGTTGAACACACTACGTAAGCATACTAAATTGACTGATAGATATGTGAACATACGAATCGAATGTGAAGGTGTTTCCCGTGTTTTGCGACCTGCCTGAAACGTAACCGCCATCGTTTGCAAATCGGAGCCGGCGGAGGACGACACACCCAGGTGTGGGATGCCGGTGACCGGCTGTGCGGTCGATGTTGGCGGAGTCGTACGACGCTCGGCTTCGCGACGTGGGCGGTCAGGGGAGAGCGGCTCCCAGCTCGGAAAGGGCGCGGGCAGCGGCATTGGCGCCGCACATTCCGTGGGCTCCCGCTCCGGGAGGTGTCGACGCCGAGCAGAGATACGTGCCAGGGATTCCGGTGTAGTACGGGTCTCGCGCGAACCTTGGCCGGAAGAGGAGCTGGGCCGGCGAGGATGCTCCGCCGATGATGTCGCCACCGACGTAGTTGGCGTTGTGTACCGACATCTCGGTGGTGGAGCGCACCGCCTTGCCGATGATCCGCTCTCGGAAGCCGGGGGCGAATCGTTCGATCTGGGCGATGATGGCGGCGGTCGCGTCCCCGGTGTAGCCGTGGGGCACGTGTGCGTAGGTCCACACGGGGTGGACGTTGCCGACGGACCGGCCCGGGTCGGACAGGTACTGCTGACCGACCAGCACGAACGGCCGCTCCGGCATTGCCCCTCGATACACTGCGTCCTCATTGGCGACGACCTCACTGAACTCGCCGCCGAGGTGGACCGTGCCGGCCTCGAGAGCCGCTTGCGCCTTCCACGGAACACCGCCGTCGACCGCAAAGTCGACCTTGAACGCTCCCGGACCGTGCTTGTAGTGGCGATATGCATTGGAAACGCGGGCCGGCAGCCGATCGCCGAGGAGGTCTGCGGCGAACGACGGTGAGACGTCGAGCATCAACACGTCACTGGGGGGGAGGTCTCCCGTCGACATCACACGGTGATTGGTCTCGATGACACCGCCGTGCTGACGAATGTCGGCCGCGAGGGCGTCGGCGATCGCCTGTGAGCCACCTTCGGCCACCGGCCACCCCTCGGCGTGCCCGGCGAGGAGCAGCATCATCCCAACGGCGCTCGTGAAGGGACGGTCGAGTCGATAGAAGGCGTGAGCAGCCACGCCGGCCCAAAGGGCCTTGGCCCGCTCCGTCTTCCACGCCCGGGCCAGCGTGGTGGCCGGGAGCATCGCGGCGGCCCCGAACCGGGCCAACGGCAACGGATGTCGCGGCACACGCAGGACCGGTTGGGTGGCGTCGGCGAGCACGTCGACGAACCGCTCAAGTAACGGCCGAAAAATCTGGCGCCACCTGCGCGCGTCACTCCCCAGTCCTTCGGCCGTCCGATCCAACGAGCGGTAGAAAACGCCGGCCGAGCCGTCGTCGAGGGGGTGGGCGCAGTCGACCGCGGGATACAGCCACTTGAGCCCGTGAGCGGCGAGGTCGAGCGTGGTGAGGAACGGCGATGCGGCGGCGATCGGATGGAATGCGGAGCAGTGATCGTGCAGCAGACCCGGGACGATCATCTCGGAACTGCGCGTTCCACCGCCGATCGAATCCTGGGCCTCGAAGACGGTCACCTCGAGCCCAGCTCGGGCCAGCCGAGCGGCAGCGGCGAGCCCATTCGGCCCGCCGCCCACCACAATCGCTGAGCTCACAGGATCACAGTGGTCCGGGTACCGAAGCGGAAACCGGGTGTGTCGTTATCGCCGGGCATTGCGCCGCTCAGGTTCGGCCGCCGGTGCCGGGATGCGGAACCCCGGGCGCGACGTACCCTGGCATCGTCCAGGTGACCGTGTGAGGAATCGCGCCGTTCGGCAGCCATGGTTGCTCGTTGGCGGCATCGTCGTTGTGATACCACCCCTTCTCCACACAGCCGAGGGCGGCGTCGATCACGCGGTACTGCACCTTCTTGCTGAAAGCCGGTTGTGACTCGGTCCAGGCGACGATCACGTCGCCCGGCTCGTACTGGCATCGCTCCTGCAAACCGGCGATCAGGCGCTCGTCGAGGCAGTGGCCGTCGCCGAAGTTCCAGCCCGTGAGGACGTTGCTTACGAACTCGCCTTCACGTTGGACTCGATCCTCAAGACTGGGCGTGTGGCGCATCAACGCCGAGATGTGCATGCGTCCCATGGGATGCATCATCCGGAACGCCACGGCCTTCTGAATGAAGATCTCGGAGATCTCCTTGCCGAACAGCGGTTCGATCTGGTCAATCTGATTGTCGGAGGACTTCACGATCTTTTCGTTGATACGGTCCTCCATCGACTTGTCGCGAAATGAGAACGTGGCCGACGCCCAGTTTCCGGCGTATTGCTTCATCCCCACAAGGAACGAGACGTACTGGGGCCAGATTGCGCCGAGCACGATGGGAAAGAGCGCTGCAACGACCACGAGCGCCAGGAGGAGCGGGTTCATGTCGCCGACGCCGTAACCCTGACCGGCGTGGAAGTTCGAGAACAGGAAGGCAACGCAGAACATGAAAAATACGTTCCACTCCAACGGCACGGCGAGCGGGAACGTCGAGATGATGAAGGTGTGGAGCATCCAGATCGAGATAATGGCGATCCACGTCAGTCCGCGATTTGGCGAGAACAGCAACACCAGTGGCATCACAAGCTCGCATGTCGTCCCTCCAATGTGAGCCACGAGGTGCGTGAGCTTCGAGGGTCGTAGATCGTTGGGGTAGTCCTTGACTGTCGCCTTGCGGAACTTGTCCCAGACGACCCACGGCGTGTTCTGGATCATGATCGCCACCGTGGACGGGAAACCATGTTGCATTTTCGAGAAGCCGGCCCCCATCCAAATGATGACGATAAAGATCTTGGCGGCAACGATCATGTCGACGAAGTTGTGGAACAGTCCGAAGCACAGCAGTGTGGGGACGTACTGCTCGGCGCGGGAAGACAGGAACACCACTTTGTCGCGCAATCCCATGAGCACGATGAGCCCGCAGTAGAGCAAAACGGCCCACTGGGGAAGGATGCCGGCGCTGCCTTTGGGCAAACCATCGACCTGTTGGCCGGAAAGAAAGAACAGCAGGAGCAGGCTGGCCAGGATCGCCTTGTACAACCCGGAGTCCCACGGTGTGCGCCGACAGCCCTTCGTGAATGGCACATGATTTGGGTACGGCGGGACCCGGAGGGTGTCGTTCTGCCACCAGTAGAGGATTCCGCCGATCGGCGGATCGAAGTGGAACGCCAACGGGCCACATGTTGCTGCCAGCCCTACGATCTCCAGCAGGATCGTCCAGATCATCAGCTTCTGGTAGAGGATCGGTTCATGCCACCAACCGGAAATGTTGTTGAACTCCAGGCCCTTGGTGAAGGCGCCGGCAAAGATCAGCCCGAAGAGCCCGTACCAGAACAGCTTCCAGACGTAGAACATCGAGGTGTTCTTCGGAGTGCCGAAACCTTGCTCCACCCAGTGGAGCTGCAGCAGCTTCATTCGTTCGAAGAAGGGGATCTTCGCAAACTCGTCGAGATCGACAGGGGGCAGTTCCGCGGTTCTGTAGCCCATGGTCAGCTACCTCCTTTTCTGGCGCATCGAGTGGTCGCGACGCCGTTGTTCTTTGTCCAGGTAGTATTCGTCTTCTTCGGTGGTCCTCGTGGAGACGACCTTTCCGGTCAGACGTTCGAGTTCGCGTTCGCGGACTCGTTGGCGCTTCCATGCCTTGCGCTTGTCCTTCCGGCGTCTCCACTCGAAGTGGTCTTCCTCGGTCTCTGAGGCTCCGCTGAGATATGCAGCTTCGATCTCGTCGAGGCGTTCGAGCGCCGCGTGGGACGGGAGCTCCAGCTGGATCTGGCCACGGGCCATGAGATACATGCGATCTGAATACTTCAACGCTTTGCGTGCGTGCTGTTCGACGATCAACGCGCCGGTTCCGTGCTGGTCGGCAGCCTTGCGCACCGCGCCTAAAAGCCGATCGACGATCATCGGCGCGAGACCGAGTGACAACTCGTCGGCGAGAAGAATCGAGGGCTTGCGACTGAGTGCTCGGGCGAGTGCCAGCATCTGTTGCTCGCCGCCCGACAGCATGCCGCCTCGTACCGAAAGGCGCGGTTCGAGTTCGGGAAACAACGCAAGCGCATCCTCGACTGAGCCGCCTCCGACGCGCAAATTGTCGCGAGTGGACAGCTTCGTGAAGATCAGCCGTTCCTCGGTAACGAGCCCAATGCCGTTGCGCACCCGTTGATACATAGGGGTGAACGTCGGAACATTGTCGAAGAGGACGATGCCGTCGACGGGTAATAGCTCACCGGCGATCGTCATGAGCGTGGTCGTCTTGCCTGCGCCGTTTGGCCCGAGCAGGCACACCACTTCGCCGGGCTGCACCCGAAGGTTGACGGCGCGTACGACCTCGCGACTCCCATAACCGGCCTTGAGATTTCGGGTCTCCAGCAACGGCCTCATGCGCCGGCTCCCGTCGCGTGTGCGCTGGCCATGTCAGGATTCGATGCAGACGTCGACTCTTCGATTTCGTTGCCCAGATAGGCGGCGATCACCGCGGGATTCTTCCGAACATCCTCCGGCGATCCCGATGCGATGAGTATCCCGAAGTCAAGGACCATGACCTCATCACAAACCCCCATTACGAAATTCATGTCGTGCTCGACGACCAGCACCGTCATACCCCAGTCGTTGGCCAGGCGTCGGACCACAGCAGCGAGCTCGCCGCTCTCGGCCGAACTCAGACCAGCCGCGGGCTCGTCGAGGAGCAACACGCTGGGATGCATGGCCACTGCCCGAGCGATCGAGAGCAGCCGCCGCTTCCCATACGAGAGGTCCTTGACGTCGCGGTGAAGGTCATGGTCGAGCTTGAATTCGATGATCGCTCGAACCACTTCAGGCGGGAACGGTGGGTTGATTGGATGGAACAGGTCGCGAATGTATGAACCTAGGTCTTGCGGGTCTGCCGCAACGCTCAGGTTCTCGAAGACCGTCGCGTCCTCGAATAACTCAAGCGATTGGAACGACCGGGCCACACCGGCCCGTGCTCGCCTCATTGGCGAGTGTTTCGACAGGTCCACATCGTCAATCATGACGCGGCCTTCAGCAGAGGTGAAGCCGCTTATGGCGTCGATGATCGAGGTCTTACCCGCGCCGTTCGGCCCGATCAAGCCGGTGACCCGACCGGGCTGGAGTCGATAGGTGATGTTGTCGACCGCGACGACTGCTCCATATCGCACGGTCAGTCCATCGATGGTCAGCCTACGGGGTACAACCTTGGAGTTGTGCGCCGCAGCTGTCGTATCGGCAACATCGGAGAGTTCGATGATGTACGGGCGACCCCACTTTTTCGACTTTTTCAGAACCCGGAAGATCTTGACCCACTCGGCGGCTACGCCGTCCTGGTAGCTAAGCACGGTCAACAAGATTGCAGCGCCGCTGATGAGCTGTATCCATCGCCCGACGTTGCCCCACGTCGACTGCAGGATTTCCTGGTTCAGTGCGGCGGTCGCCATGGTTCCCCCCACGAAGGCGCCGAGCAGATGACCGACCCCACCGACGAGGATCAGGCCAACATAGGTCACCGATGTGAAGTTCGTGAATGACTGGTAGCTGATCGAGCTGATCCGAAATGCGAGGAGGATTCCGCCGAGTGCGGCGATTGCGGCCGACAACGCGAACGCGAACAGCTTCACCATCGTCACGTCGATGCCTAGAGATGCTGCGGCTCGCTCGTTGGTGCGCACGGCCAGCAGGCGGCGGCCGCTGCGGCCCCGACGTACGTTCGAGACGACCCAGACCGTGAACATCGCCATAACGACCACGAAGATCCCGTAGCGCTCCGGGTGTTTGATAGATCCGATGTCGAAACCGAAGATGTGAGGATTGCCGACCTGAGTGCCCTGGACGCCGCCGGTATAGCTCCGGTTCCGAAAGAGCATCAGTTCCATCGTCGTGCCCAACCCGAGCGTGACGATGGCGAGGTTGATGCCACGCGTTCGAACCGCAGGTAAGCCGAACACGACTCCGAGCGGGACGGCGGCCAAGACTCCGGCCAAGAGGGCGAGCAGGAACGGAATGTGGAAGACCGAGACGAGTCGACCGGCTACGTAAGCGCCGAAGCCGGCGATCGCGTACTGACCGAGCGACAGCTGGCCCGCGTACCCCGTCAAAACCACCATGGAAAGCAGCACGATGCCCACCCCCATCGTGACCGTGAGGGCGTCGGCCCATTTCGAGTCCTTGGTCAGCATCAAGAAGACGACGAACCCGAACCCGAACAGCATCCAGTCCCAGGAGAGCCGACCATTGCCGACCATCGGCAGTCGCCGCAGGTAGTAGTCGCGCAAGGGCAACGACCGCCCTCGGAACACCAGGAACACAATGACGACCAGAAACGGGAGCGAGGGACCGAGTCCCTGTTGATGGACGAACCGTCCGACCAGCGTCTGACCTATGCCGAGTGCAAACCCGGCTGCGGTGGCCGTTGGGAAGGACCGGAAGTCGGCGATCAGGGCGGACGCGAGCCCCGCGAGGACAAGTCCGGTCATCGCTGTTACCTGCAATGTGATGATCGGGACGACTAGGATCCCGGCCACGGCCGCGAGGGCTGATCCCAAAGCCCAATTGAGTACTGCGATCTTATTGGGGGACACCCCGATGGCGGACGCCGATCGTTCGCTTTCGGACACCGCCTCGGTGGCGAGGCCGAACTGGCTGGATCGGTAGAGCAGCCACAGACCGAGTGCCGACACGCATGCGATGCCGAGCAGGATGAAGCGATCGACCGAGGTGGCGACGTCGCCCCACAGCGTCACACGATTCGTCGGCAGCCAACTGTCGACCTGACGGGGGTTCGAGCCGTACCGGATGACGACACCCGCCTGGACGAACACCAGCACTCCGAGCGTCGCGATCACGCGAACCAACGAACTGGCCTTGCGCAACGGCCTCATGATCACCCAGTGAGTCAGCACCCCGAGCAGCGCTGAGAGCGCGACACCGACGAGTGCCGCGGCGAGGAACGGCCAGCCGTGTTCGTACTGCAACTCCCACTCCATAAAGACACCGGCGATAGCGGTGGCGCCGAGCGAGAAATTCAGGACTCCCGTACCGCGGTAGATCACGATCAGACCCTGGGATGCGAAGGCATAGAGAGCGCCGACGCCCAGCCCTAGGAGTGCGAATCTGATTACCTCGTTCATCAAACCCTTCTGGCCGAGCTGAACTGACATGGTGAGACATCGAGGCAGGTGGCGTTGGTGGGAACCGTACCGTTCACGCGGGTCGATGTCCAACTAGTGCTCTGTCCACTAACGGTGGGAGGTTATGGCGAGTCGGGGGTGTTTGTCGCAAGGACGCAGGACGAGGCGCTAGCCGTACCCTCGCGTGAGGACGAGGACACAGCGACAAGCACCATCCGGCCGTCAGAACACCGCAAAGGTTAGTGGTCAGAGCACTAGCTCCGATGCCAAAGGACCGCCGCTTGTTTAGAAATGTGAAATCGGAGCCACCAGCCACTCACCAACGGGGCCCGAGGAAGCTCGACCTTCGCCTGAATCGTTCCACGCATCGGGCCCGGGATTCGCCAGGTTCGACATCTGATGATTAACTGACGCTTCCAGGGGACGTGTCGATACCTACGTCGGAGCGACCCTGCCATTCATTGGGGGATCAGCAGATGAAAAGATCAGGTGCCCACCGCGCAGGAACATTGCGAACAATAGCCGCAACGTGCCTCGCTCTCGCGTTGGTTGCTGCTGCGTGCAGCAGCGATAAGGACAAAACAGACACCAGTGCCGCCGCCGATACCGCTGCGGTGACTGAAGCAGCCGCAACCGATGTTCCGGTGACTGAAGCAGCGCCGACCGAAACAGCAGCAGCGACCGAAACGGCGGCAGCGACCGAAACATCTGCGGCCGCAGTAGCGGCTCCCACCGGAGATCCGATCAAGGTCATGACCGTGACGACGCTCAACGCTGCCGGCCCGACCTACAAGAACATCGCCAACACCGCGAAGGCTTACGAGAAGTACATCAACGCCCGCGGTGGCATCGCCGGCCGGCCGCTTGCGGTCACCGTCTGCGACGAGCAGTTCGATCCGGCCGTTGCGACGACGTGCGCTCGCCAGGCGGTGGACGAAGGGATGGTTTCCGTCGTCGGCTCGTTCACCTTCTTTGCCGAAAGTATCGTGCCCGTCATCGCCGAGTCGAACATCACCTGGTTCGGCCCGTGCTGTCCGATCACCCCATCGGAGCTCACCAGCAAACACTCGTTCCCGATCGGCAACCAGCCGATGTACGCGGTCGGTGCCGTGAAGCGGGCGGTCGACGATGGCTGCAAGAACATCAACGCCGTGATCATTGACGGCGCACAGATTTTCGTCCCGCCGATGGAGAACGCGATAAAGGCGCTGGGCCAGAAGTTCGGGAAGACGGTGATACTGCCGCCGACCGCTCAGGACTACTCGGCCGAGGTCGCGCAGGCGACCCAGGGAGCTGACTGTGTAATCGGAATCATCTCGGAGACGCCCTACGTGACCTGGAACACCGCCTGGACGCAGTCGGGCACAACGGCACGCCAGTACGGGCCGCAGGGGAACCTCAATTCGGTTTCAGCAAAGGGCAACGAGGCATCCACCGACGGCGACATCATCGCCGGCATGTACCCCGACATCTCGACAGCGCCGTGGGCCGAGTATCTGGTAGCGCTCAAGGATGGCGGATACGACACCAACGAGCTCGACTACAACAGCCTCGGTGGCATGGGCACGTGGGCGGCGTATGTCGCGTTCGCGCAGATAGCGGGGACCATCAAGGGCGACATCACGGCCAAATCGTTCTTCGACGCTGCGACGGCGACATCCAGTCTCGACCTCAAGGGTATGGTCCCGGTGCTGGACTTCACGAAGGAGTGGACCGACGGCCTCAAAGGGTACCAGCGGCTGTTTAACCGGAGCGTGGTTTTCAGCAAGCTTGAGAAGGGCAAGGTCGTCCCGTTGACCACCGAGTTCGAAGACGTCGGCGACCTCGCCAACGGCAAGGCAGGCTGAGCTCCAACGCAGTCCCGGCTCGACTCGCCACCGCCCGCGGGGCTGCGGCGAGTCGAGCCACCCGTATCAACGACGACCGCACTCGGTGACGCGCTTTCAGGAGGTGCTGCCGCCGTCGACGACGATGAGTTGACCGGTGATAAACGCTGCGAGGTCGGATGCGAGGAACAGAGCCACCCGGGCGACGTGATCGGGCTGTCCGGCAATGCGGAGCGGATTCGACGAGATCGCCCTGTCGATGTCAAGCCCTCCGGCTTTCAGCGGAGCCATCTGCTCCTGGACCCCCGGGGTGTCGATGATGCCCGGGGCAATTGCGTTCACGCGGATTCCCTTCGGGCCCAGTTCGTTCGCAAACGCCCGCGTCAAACCGATGACCGCCGCCTTTGAAACGGCGTACGCCGAGATGTTCGCCCCGCCACGAAGGCCCGCGATCGACGACAGGTTCACGATGCTGCCGCCTTCGGTCATGTGGCGAGCCGCCTCCCGGGCGGCGCTGTACTGGGCGCGCACATTCAGGTCGAGCATGTGACACACGAACGAGTCCGACACCTGGTCGATCGGACCTGTCGTTGGATAGATGCCGGCGTTGTTGACGAGGATGTGGAGCGGAGCGCCGCCTGCAGCGAGAAGCACGGCATCGTTGAGTTGGACGGCGTCGGTTATGTCGCAGGTGATGAACGACGCCGAGTGTCCGACGGCGTTCAACGCGTCGGCGATGGAACCACCTTCGGGGTCCAGATCGGCGATGGTGACATGAGCGCCGGCTTCTGCGAGTCTGCGCGCGATCGCGGCACCGATGCCCTTGGCGCCTCCGGTGACGAGCGCACGGCGGCCGAGCAGGTTGATGAGGTCGGAATTGCTCGGCGCTGCGGTCACGCCCGAAGACTAACGAACTCCGACATCGCCGGCATGTTCGTCGGCTATGCGGCGTCGTACCCAACCGGATCGGTTTGTGCGGGATTTCCGGCTCCCAGCACGACAAATCCCGCACAATCCGATCCACAAGGCCGGCTCTAGGCGGCTCTAGGCGGCGTCGATCATTGGCACGGTTTGGCCGTCGGTGGGCGTTGAGCGGGTGTTGTTACGGGTCTGGAGGGGTGCAGCCGTGATGACGATGTTGTCGTCGTAGCGTCGGGCCTTGCGATCGAACTCGCCACCGCAGGTAATGAGGGTGAGCACCGGTTCCCCGCTTCGACGGAAGAGGGTTTTCACCGGAAGGTCGCGTTTGCTTACCTGGAAACGCTCGATGACCACATAGCGGTGGATGTCTCCCCGATCGTCTGTGACGGACACCTCGGCGCCAAGGTCGAGCCGACGTAGCTCAAGGAACACCCCGGGCGATTTCTTGTGATCGACGTGACCGGCGATGACTGACGATCCGGCGACCGCTCCGGGCCGCGGTCCGAAGCGGTACCAGCCCGCTTCGACGGCTCCCGGTATTTCCATCGCACCGTCGTCTTTGATCCCCACCGCGACGACGGCAGCGTCAAGATTGAGGGCGGGAATTGCGATCCTGGTCGGAACCCCGGGTTCCACGACCGCCGGTTCCACGACCGCCGGTTCCACAATGGTGGTGAGCGGTGAACGCCGGGGGGTGGTGTTCACCGACGGTTCCGCGACCGTTGTTTGGGAATGCGCCGGGGCTGTCTTCGTCGCTTGGTCAGGCGAGATGCTCAAGGTCTGATCCCGCACCTCAGTCCCTTGGATATCGGAGCGGGCCGGGCCGGTCGGTCCGGTTACTTGGACCACCACCACGCCGGCGAACAACGCAACTGATGCGGCAAGGACAACCTGAGCGGCTCTGTGCTTCATACGGCTTTCGATGGTACGGGACCGGGGTCGAAAACCGGGTGCTGCCAGCTTCGCAAGCTGGCAGCACCCGGTCGCTCCGGAAGGAAATGTCAGTCGTTGCGGCGGGCCTTGGCCCGGGTCAGCACGGTCGTCGAGGCGGCGATACCCATGAGGGCGACTGCACCGATGGCAAGGAGTAGGCCGGTGTTGCTGCCCGATGAAGCGGCGAGGCCGTCATCACCAGTGGCGACTTCGGTCGGGGTCGGGGCTTCGGCCGTGGTCTCGGCGGTCGCAGCCGCTGCGGGGGCTGTAATAACGGCGTCGATGACGTGGATGATGCCGTTCGAGGCTTTGATGTCGGTGGCTGTGATGGTTGCGCCGCCAATGGTCAGCTTGTCTCCGGCTTTCGCCACCGCTACTTTGCCGCCGAGGGTTTCGACCTCGGTGCCGACCGCGGCCGTGGCAGCGGCGGCATCGACGGAACCGGCGATGACATGGAGTTTCAGAATGTCGGTGAGTGCACCCTTCGGGTCAGCGAGGAGCTTGTCGAGGGTTCCCGCCGGAAGCGCCGCAAAAGCCGCGTTGGTCGGGGCAAACACGGTGAACGGTCCCTTGCCCGACAGTGTTTCGACAAGGCCGGCCGCTTTGACGGCGGTGACGAGCGTGGAAAAATCGGGGTTGGCCGAAGCCACTTCGACGATCGTGCCAGGGGCATCGGATTGGGCCTGAGCGCCGCTGAAGGCGACGAGGCTCAGAACGGCCGACGAGAGGGCAACAAACAGGGTCTTGCGCATGCGGGATCTCCAGGAGGATAGTTGCCGACCCGATGGCCGACGAGACATATCCGGAGTGGTCAGTTCGTTTGGATGACAGAAATCCGGAAATGTTCCCGGCCCGTTGCCCGTTAGCCGGTGAAGCTCCGGACGCAGGTGCCCTCGACTTCAGTCCAGGCGTTGTTGTGTGCAACCAGGACGTGATCCGGGGTTGTCGGCTTTTTGCTCTCGTGGGCGCCGGCGGCTCAGGTCGCCCAGATATCGCCGACGATGAAGCCCTCCGGAAAGGGGTCGGTCGGATCGAGGACGTACTGGGCTATGCCGGTGATCCATCCCTGCCCCCCGACCGTCGGGATCACGGCGTTGTGCGGGCCGAGCCGTGTCTCCTCGATGAGCCGACCCGTGAACAAGGTGCCGATGATGCTCTCGTGCACGAAGTCTTCGTTCAGCCCGAGAAGGCCCCGGGCATGCAGGGTGGCCATCTTGGCACACGTGCCCGTTCCACACGGCGAGCGGTCCATCACGCCGGTCCACGTCGATGGGCGGCTCCAGTCGAGTAGGCCCGAGGCCACGGTAACGGCATTGCGGCGGTGCGCCTTGGGGTTCACGGGTGGCGCCGACAGTTGTGAGATCGACACGTTTCGGATGTCCGGATTGAGTGGATGCACGACCGGCAGTTGTTCGGTGGCGGCTTGACGGATCATGGCACTGATGCGAACAACTTCGGCGCCGTTCTCGGGTGTGAGCTCGACGCCGAACTGCGCAGCGTCGGCGATGGCGTAGTACATACCGCCCCAGGCCACGTCGACCGTTACCTTGCCAAGTTGCGGAACATCAATGACCGCATCGAGGTGCGCGGCGTATGCGGGGACGTTCCGGAAGGTGACCTGCGTGACTTTGCCTTTGTGGCAATCGGCCCGGACCCGGATGAGCCCGGCCGGTGCTTCGAGGGTCAGCTCGGTGACCGGCTCCACCATTGGAATGATCCCGGTCTCCAGCAGCACGGTCGTGACACAGATCGTGTTCGACCCCGACATTGCCGGATATTCGGTCTGCTCCATGATGACGAAACCCGCATCGGCGTCAGGGTGCGTCGGTGGAAGAATCACATTGCAGCACAGGGCCGGGTAGCCGCGTGGCTCGCGGAGCATGAGCAGGCGCAACCAGTCATAGTTCCGGTGGAGCCACTGCATCTTCTCGAACATCGTGGCCCCGGGAACGTGGGGCACGCCGCCGGTGATGACACGGCCGGGTTCCCCGCAGGCGTGGGCGTCGACGGCGGTGATCATCGAGTTGAATCTCATGGTCCGGAGCGTATCGGCCCGAAGGGGTTGGTTGGCTTCGTCGGCGGCGGATGGGTGCCGGGTAACCGGGAATGCGATGAACGCAGCACCGGTCGCCCCGGGGCCGGTTAGTCACCGGGACAACTGCCGCATGCGTCGTGCGCCCTCACCTTCGCTTAGGAGTCGGGTCGCGCATACTGTCGAAACCATGAACCTCCGTGATCTGCTCGACTCCGTTATCGAGGTCCCGGTGGGGTCCAGTTTCACCCGCATCGGTTACGACGTCCGGTCGAGGTCCGACCACTGGAGGAGGCTCGACTCCTACGATTTGACTGAACGGACGATCCTTGTGACCGGGGCGACCTCGGGTCTTGGACTTTCCGCGTGCGAACAGTTTGCACGAATGGGGGCAACGTTGGTTCTCCTCGGTCGAGACGCGGCCAAGACCGAGGCTGCAGCAAAGAAGATACGTGCACTTACCAAGCCCGAGATGGTTCGCTCGGTGGTTGCTGACATGGGCGACCTCGATCAGGTCCGCGCCGCAGCCGCGCGGGTGCGAGAGACGGTCGGCCACCTCGACGTGCTTGTACACAACGCCGGGGCACTCAGTGCCCGTCGGGTCGAGAATCGCGACGGTATCGAGCAGACGGTGGCCAGTCAGGTGGTCGGCCCGTTCCTTTTCACGCAACTGCTACTCCCAATGCTACGCGCGCATATGCCCGCCCGTAGCCCAGTGGTTGGGCTTCCCGGCCGTGTGCTTACGATGTCGTCGGGCGGGATGTACGCAAGCAAGCTCCGGGTCGATGACCTGCAGATGAGCGAGGGCAGCTACAAAGGCGCGGAGCAGTACGCCCGGGCCAAACGGGCGCAGGTGACGCTCAGCGAAATGTGGGCGGAGCGGGTGCCGCGTGAGGAGACCGTGTTCCATGCACTGCATCCCGGATGGGCCGACACGCCCGGGGTTGAAGCATCGCTGCCGACCTTCCGCAAGATCGTCGGCCCCCTGCTCCGCTCTCCTGAACAGGGCGCTGACACGCTTGTCTGGTTGGCCGCCGACGATGGCGCCCCGCTGGCGTCGTCGGGTCGCTTCTGGCTCGACCGTCGCCCCCGGGCCATTCACAAGTTGCCATCGACGAAGGTGTCCGATACGGCGCAGCACCGGGCTGAGCTCTGGGAGTGGGTCGAAGCGGCGTGCAGCGCGGCATCCGTGGCATAGGAGCCGCACATGGGCGCGGCAAGACCGTGAGCGCCCGCGCTTCAGCGGCAACGGGGTAGGGACCGGCTACTTTCGTGGTCATATGAAGGCGACGATATGAGCGATCCTGTTCTGGTTGAGCGGCACGAGGGCATTCTGATCGTCACGCTGAACCGTCCGGAGGCCCGCAACGCGGTGAATCGCGATGTAGCTGTGCGGGTTTGTGCCGCGCTCGACGAACTCGACGCGGATCCAACGCTTTCGGTTGGAATCGTGACCGGGGCGGGTGGCTCGTTCTGTTCGGGAATGGACCTCAAGGCTTTCGTGATTGGCGAGCGTCCGGAGATCGACGGCTTCGGGTTCGCTGGCCTCACCGAGCGTCGGTCGGCCAAGCCGATCGTTGCCGCGGTCGAAGGCTACGCGCTCGCCGGCGGCTGCGAGATGGTGCTCGCCTGTGATCTCGTTGTTGCCGCCGAGAATGCGATGTTCGGCATCCCGGAGGTTACTCGGGGCCTCGTGGCGGGCTCTGGTGGTCTCGTGCGGCTTCCCCGCAAGATCCCCGTCAACATCGCCATGGAATACGCGCTGACCGGCGCCCACTTCCCGGCAGACCGCGCCCACGCGTGGGGGCTCGTGAACCGTCTGACCGCTCCCGGCGAGGCGCTCGCCGGTGCGGTGGAACTGGCCCGGGCCATTCTGGCGAACGGCCCGCTCGGCGTGCGGACGTCGAAGCGTCTGATACTGGAGTCGGCGTCATGGGAGATGGGCGACGCCTGGGAGCGGCAGCGCCCGATGGTCGAGGCGGTCCTTGCCTCCGAAGATTCGCAAGAGGGAGCCCGGGCGTTTGCGGAAAAGCGGGCTCCGAACTGGCAGGGTCGCTGACGCTCGACTTGGGCCGGTAGGTGCCGTCCGGGCCGGTAGACGTTCGGTTGTGCGGCCACGATCCTGCTTGTGACCACGAAGCTCCATGGGGACCACGAAGCTGCATGCCTGGGGACCGGGAAGCTCCATGGGACCGTGAACCTGCGCCGTTCAAGGTTCGACAGTAGGGTCTGGGAATGGAGACCGTTCGAACATTCTGCCGGATCTGTGAACCGAGCTGTGGGCTGATCGCCAGCGTCGACGCCGGTCGTCTCGTGAAGCTCCAACCCGATCGCGACCACGCCGTCACCAAGGGTTTTGCCTGTCACAAGGGGCTGGCGGCGGTCGACCTGCACAACGACCCGGACCGCTTGAATGCACCGATGGTCCGTTCGGTCGACGGGCAATGGACCGAGGCCTCCTGGGAAGACGCGCTCAGCATCATTGCGGTCCGACTGAAGTCGGTGATAGATACCCATGGCATCGGCGCCGTTGCGGCATACGTCGGCAATCCGACGGCTTTCAACGCGCTTGGGTCGCTGCACGTGGGAACGATGCTACGTACGCTTGGTATCCGGAGAACGTTCTCCTCGGGCACGCAGGACTGCGCGAACAAGTTCGTGGCCAGCGAGGCCGTTTTCGGGTCGAGCACCGTGCACCCGATTCCCGATCTCGCCAATACCGACCTCTGCCTCATCATCGGAGAGAACCCGCGGGTGTCGCAGGCGAGCTTCTATTCGATCCCGAACGTACTGGGCGAGATGCGTCGCGCCACGGGTCGGGGTGCCCGAATGGTCTTCATCAATCCCCGGCGCATCGAAACCCCCGACAAAGGGGTGGGCGACACGATCCTGATCCGACCCGATACTGATGTCTGGTTCCTCGCCGCACTGCTCCATGAGATCGACAAACTCGGTGGGTTCGACGACGACGTCATCGGCCAGCATGGCGCCCACGTGGACAGTCTTCGAGCGTACATTTCCACCTACCCGGCCGATCGTGTCGCTGCGGTGACCGGCATCGAAGCCTCGGTGATCCGTGAGCTCGCAGCCGCTTGGGTGGCAACGCCCCGTGCATCGGTACACGCATCAACCGGGATCAACATGGGGCGACAGGGGACCTTGGCATATTGGTTGGTGCACATGCTGTCCTTCGTCACCGGTCGCCTCGATGTGCCCGGCGGCAACCTGAAAAGCGACGGGTTCTACCCCAACGCGCGTTCGGGGGCCGGGGTACCTGAGCAGGGCTACGTCGAGACCGAGTTCGGTCGCCTACGCCGCGGATCACTGCCCGGAACGCTTATGTCGCAGACGATCCTCGACAGCGATCAGCCGGTCCGGGCCATGATCGTGGTCGCCGGCAACCCCCTCCTGTCCGTCGCCGGCGAGCAGCGGCTCCGCAAGGCGTTTGAGCAATTGGATCTCCTGGTCGTGATCGACATCTATCCGAGTGCGACGAGCGAGTACGCCCACGTGGTGTTGCCGTCGACCGACATTTACGAACGTGACGATCTCAACGTCGTCAACATCGGCACCAGTGCCAAACCGTTCGCGCAGTACACGCCAGCCGTGGTGGAGCCGCAAGCTGAACGGCGGCCCGAATGGTGGATCGCCCACCGCTTGCTCCAGGTGATGGGTAAGCCGTCGCTGTTCGACGGGTTGCCCGAAGGCGAGGAACCCGACCCGTGGGCGAAATGGCGACACATGCTCGAGCGCGGAAGCGGGCTGGCCCTGAGTGATCTGCAGGCCGACCCGGGGCCCCGCGTCCTGGCGGGACCCGAAGCAGGAGCGTTCTTCGACACGCAGGTGCACACCGTAGACGGAAAGGTCGACTGCTGTCCGCCTGCCTTTGCCGAGGCCATCATGCGGAGCCACCGCTTCTTCAACGCCGCGGTCGGAGCCGCGGATGGGGCTGTCGCGGGCGCACAGTTGCTGCTGATTCACAGGCGTGATGCGTGGATGCACAACTCGTGGTTTGCGAACATCGAACGGATGAAGCGCGGCGGACGCTCCACAAACCCGTTATCGATGCACCCGGAAGATGCCCGCGCGCTGGGCCTCGAAGACGGCACCACCGTTCACGTCACGAGTGACCACGGCGATGTCCGGGCGGTGCTTGAGATCGATGGGGATCTGATGCGCGGCGTGGTGTCGATGGTGCACGGCTGGGGTCACTCGGCCAGTCCCCGCATGCGGGTGGCCGCCGGCTCCCCCGGTACGAACCCGAACGCACTCTTGCCGATCGGACCCGGGAGCTTCGAGCCGCTTTCGAGCCAGGCGCACATGACCGGAATCCCGGTTCGGGTGGAGGCGGCAGCAGCAGCCCACTGAGCCCGGTCGGGGAGGTCGGGCCGGGTTCGGGCGAGGCGCTCGCTTTCACGCCGTCTCAGCTCCCGGTGCAGTTGAGCCCGCTGACGTTGGTCAACGTGGCCCGACCCGGGCGATGGTTCGTCTTGAGCAGTAGTAGACGTCGTGGTCCCAGCCGGGGGAGAGGAACATGCCGTTGGCCATTGTTGACCCGGTCTCGGACCGCAGGAGCTCGTCGCCCGTTTCGAGCTCGAGGACCACCAGGTTGTCGTCGACCCCGGGTTGGAGATCGTTGACGACCAGTTCGCCGCTGTCGGGATAGACGAGAGGTTGCATGGTGACACGAAGCGACCGCTCCCACAGGAGCTCCGGAGACGAGGTGCGGCTCCAGCGATGTGCTGCCGCACGCCCGTTGCCGCTGTCCCAGCTGATCGCGATCCCCTGCGGCTCGACGTGGACGGGTGGCGCGATGATCCAACCCCGTTCCGCACCGAACGGCTCGATCGCAGTCACCGCCGCCGAGTCCCAATCGACCCGGATGAGTCGCTGTGCGCCGGTCCACGGAGTCGGTATCTGGAGGCCGATCGGTGGACGGGCCGTGTCGAAGAATCCGTTCGGATGAACCGCGAAGATCGCCCGGATACCCGCGATATCACCGTTGTCCATGATCCAGACGGCATCGTCGGACAGACACGCGTCCCACGCCAGCCCGTGCTCATCGTCGGTGTTGCGGTAACGGGGTCGCCAGCCCGTATCGAGTTCGAGGCGTCCGTGCCCGGCGCGTATGCGGAAGAGGTGTTCCGTGCCGGGTACGACGATCCATTCGCCGTCGGTTCGGACATCGGCTGCGATGCGACCCATGGATGGTTCGGGCAGGTTGAGGACCGTCACCACGTTGAGGTCGGGATCGAGCAGCGTGACGGTTGAGTTGCCCCGGTCCTCCAGGCGAAGGTCTTTCGTGATGAGCGAACCGTCGCTGAGGATGAGGAACCCGTTGTGGGCCTGGTCGACGGGGAGTTGACGTTCGGTCACCACCTGACACGCCTCATCGAGACGGTGCGCGAATGAACCGTTGACCGTGTAGAGGTCGCCGTTCCCGTGGATGGCCACGGCACCGCACCAGACGTGATTGCCGCAAGCGAGCGGTCCGCTTGCTGCGATCGGGTCAAGCGTGATCGGATCAACCCGTTCGACCCATCCATAAGCTCGCGTATCACCGGGGTTGGTCGTCCCCTGAAGGTAGAGCTCACCATCGGCCCGCTGAACGAACATGATGTTCCACTGGTTGGTGTGACGGGTGGTGACGCCTACCGTCGAAGGATCGAGTCGTCCGGGCCCGGAACCGTTTGTTGCTTTCTGCCGGCGCGGTCCACCGCACTCGGTAGGCCAGGCCGAGGGGAAGTACCCGGGAAGGCTCCCACTGCGATCGAGCGTCGTCATTTCCGCAAATCCTCTCATTCGCAAGGCGAAGCCGGTGAATCCAACGGATACCCTGTTCACTTCACCGATGGGTCTGTGCCGCGTGGCGACGGTGCCAGCGGCCGGCTACCGGTGGATCAGTGCATCGGTTCCAGCCAAACTCAGCTGCTCTCGGAGGACGGCCACGTCGTGCATCCGGGCGCGTAAGCGGCCGATCACGGTCCGTAGGATAGAACGGAACACCTCGGGGTGCTCGACCATCAGCTCAAAGAACAGGTCCGCGCTCAGCCGGTAGAGCAGTGCCTCGGTCTCCGCCGTGGCTGACGCCGATCGCGCTTCTCCGTCGAGCAACGCCAATTCACCGAGTACGGCGAACGGACCGGAACGGTCCACGATCGCGTTGTCCCGGTGGATCGCGATCGTCCCCTCCACCACGACGTACATATCCGCGCCCGGATCGCCCTCCGCGAACAACTCCTGGTTCGGGCGGAGTCTCACCTCATCAAGGAGATGAGCGATGTCGACCAGCAGATTCGGGGCGAGTCCTGTGAACATCTCGACGTTCTTCAACACGATCAGGCGCTCGATCATCGACATGGAACCCTCCGTCTCAGCCCCGTTCGGGTACACGATATGGCTCAGCGCGAGCCGGAAAAAACCAACTGGTACCTCATGCACGGCTGTCGCCGACCGGACCATCGCGTTCGGCGCAGGGCGAGAACCGGTGACCGCCACCAACGCCTCCGTCATTTCACCGGGTTCACGGATGTCACCGAGAACGAGCGGAAGAAGGCGGCGGCGTATTTCCGCATCGACGGACACGTCCAGCAGCTCGACTGCGAACGCTTTTTGGGGGTGTGATGTATCCATCAGGCGACGCACCCGTCTGAGGGTGTTGCGATGGGTCCCACATCCGGCAATCAACAGCGCCCGGTCTCTTGCGAGCGCCACCCGTTTCTGGAACAACGCGAGGGCCACGAGTCCGACCGAGCGTTCGCCTTCTTCAGCGGTCGACAGTGCATTGCACCGGACCGATAGCGTCTCGCACCATTGGAGGTCAGCAAGAGCGTACATCAGCTCAACCTCGAGCAACCGGACCTTCTCGGTCGTCGTGAATGTTCCGTCTATCGACTCGAAGGCTACAAGGGCTCGGCCGCGCATTGGTGCATCGTCGGCGTCAATACACGACGCCAGCGCCGTCCGGGCGCGGTCCGAACCAATGTTGGTGATGCAGCGGATCGCTCGCGACCGGCTCGGAGTTGGGAGGTCGGGGCGGCCGAGCAAACTCATGAGCGGACCGATCGCTGCATCGCCTGCGGCGACGATGGCCGAGCGGGTCGAGCCGGATGAGTTGGTCGACGTGGATGAGTGGGTCGACGTGGATGAGTTGGTCGACGTGGATGACCCGGTCGTCGAAGCGACGTTGACGAGGAAGCTCGTTCTGCCGAAGGTTTGTGACCCTGCGGGATAGTCCGTTCCGTCGGCATGCTTTCGCAGATCGAGCGAAGCGACCACCTCGGCGACGGCTGCCGGATCGCCGGATCGGCACTTGGCGATCAAGACCGTGTGGCGGACCGACGGATCAACGTCACGGGCGAGCTGATCCTGAATGTCACCGGGTACCTCGCACCGCTCAATGAGTCGGGCCGCGATCCGTCGGTGCTCCGGATCGCTTGAGTCGGCCAGTTCGTGCAGAACCGACCTGCCGAGAACTCGTAGCTCACTGTCCGCCTCGCGGGAGCAGAGGACCGGAACCACGGCGGCTCTGACGGCAGGCGCCGGATCGGTCGCCGCACCCACCAGCAGTCCCCGGGGTAGCCTTTGACCGAGGCGTTCAATGGCAGCGGCCCGCACGGTGGGTCGTGGATCGGCTTCCACCAGGGCTATAGCCTGCGCCACATCCGGGTCGCGCAGCCGACCGAGCGCGATCGCACGTACCTCGGGATCGTGGTGGCCGAGGAGGCGGGGTGCGATCGAACCGCACGTGTCGTCGTCGAGTATCGCGAGCAGCGACACGACACTCTGCGCGTCCTCGGATTCGATGATCCGGGTGATGTCCTCGATCGTCGCCGGGTCGTTGAGGTCAACCACCGCGCCGTTGAACAGGTGTCCGCGAACAGCGCCCTTCAACGACGTCCGGTAGCGTCGGGCAAGATCCGGCGCAGTGGTGAGGAGCATGCCGGCAACCACGATGAGTCCGACTGCAAAGCCAGTGGCGTCGCCGTGAAGAACACGCGTCACGAACAGCAACAGCAACGCCGCCACCCCGATGGCGGTGGGCTCGATGATTCCGTCCGCCACAGCGCGCACACGGTCGCGGGTTGACGGCTGCACCAGTTGATACAGGACCTGAAGCGTCGGGGTTCGCAACCCGTACATCAGAACACCACCGATTGAGTACCCGACGGCGGCTACGGCGAACAGCAGCAGATCTGAGCCGCCACCGAACCCGAGCGCGACGAACGGGATGTAGATGACAAAGATCCCGGCTGGGAATGCGATAAGCGCCCCACGTATTCCGAAGCGCGACATGAAGCGGCTTGCCAAAAGGAGCGATGAGATCAGAACGGCGAGACCCTGTACCGCCGACACGAGTCCAATTGTTGAGGCGTAACCCTCAGGTGTCGGGAACTCGACTGCTGTCCGATCAAGGAAGATGTTGCGGACCATCACGTAGCCGACCATCGTCAAGAGGACCAGCACGCCGATTGCCCGCACGTACCCACGGTTTCGGATTGAGTCGTCGGTCTGGCCGACGGGTCGCGGCGCGGTCCTGTGGGTCGGCGGTGCGGTGAGTTGAATCGAATGGACGCGGAGTATGAGCGCAAGCACACCACCACCGGCCACGAATGCAGCGATCTCCACAAGGAAGAGGTTCTTGGTGCCTATCAAACCTACGATCGGATGCACGGCCAGGCCGGCGATGACCTGCCCGGCCGAACGACCGGCGATGATCACCGCGCCGAGGCGTTTCGATTCGCGTACATCGAGCAGGCGACCGGCAGTCGTCCAGACGATCGTGTTGTTGAGGCTGTTCGTTGCCGCGTCCCAGGCAGGGAGAACGAAAATCACCGCACCGATGTCCTGGCCGGTACCGACCCGCATCGCCACGCCGACCGCCACGAGAGTGGCCAGTTCGAAGGTGAGCAGGTGGCGGATGCTGATGCGGCCGACGAGGATCGTGTTTGCGAGCGTCAGCACCGCCCCGACGACCGGGATCACCAGGAAGGCCAACGGAATACTCTCGCGTCCAAAACGTGCCACGAACAGTGCGTAGGAGGCCGTTTGGCCCATCTGGTACCCGAATGCGAGACAAAAGAACAGAGCGATCAGGGGTCCAACGATCCGCCGTTCGCGTGTCTCAACGGTAAAAATTCGTGTTTCCACTGCAACATACCGTCATGGAGCGTGATCGTAACAGCGGGGGCGACCCTCCCTGCTGGTCCGTCACCCCGACGCGGCCCTCTCAGAAAGTGTTCATTCCTCGGAAAGCTTCTGTTTACTTCACGGTCGTGAAGCGTGGCTGCGCGTCCATGCGGGCTGATGGCAATCGCATCTTGCTATCTTCCGGTGGAGGCCGGCTGCGCGGTCGGGGGTTCACTGTGTACGCTTCGGGCGATGACGACGACGCCCCATCGGATAGAGGATCTGGCGCGGACCGCAGTGGATGCTCACGTCCGCTACTGGAACGTCCGGGACCGTGAACGTTGGATCGCCCTGTTCGATGAAAACTGCACGTTCGACGATCCGGTTGGTGTGCCGACGAAACATGGTCGCACTGCGATTGAAAAATCGTGGGACTCGAGTCATCGGGAAGGTCGAAGATGGATGCTCCGTCCGGTGCGGGTGATTGTCTGCGGCAACGAAGTGGCCATGACACTCGAGAACCACGGCGTGGTCGATGGGGTCGAACTGATTGTTCACGGTGTGGAGATCTGGAAGGTCAACGGCGACGGTCGGGTAATTGCTATGCGCGCATATTTTGAACAACCAACGATCGGATCGCTCGACCCCTACTTCCAGGTCAAGTCGACCGTCGAAGCCCCGACTGGGAACCGCTAGTGGTCCACTAGAGCTTCCAGGTCACGTTGTCCCGTAGCGCACGCGCTGGCGTTCCGCCTAGGAGCGTGCCCGGCTCGAAGGCTCCATTTACGGTGCTTCCCGCCGCCACCACGCAACCGTCGCCGAGGTTCGTTCCGGGCAGTAGCCGACAACCGGCACCGATCCAGACGTCGTTGCCGATGGTGATGCCGACGTGGTCCTGTCGACCGGGAAAATCGAGCTGGTGATAGTTGCTGTCGAGCAGCTCGCAACGCCAGGAGATTGCACAGTTTGAGCCAATCGAAATCGAATGCCTCGCGTGCACGATCGTGAGGCAGTTGATGAACGTGCCGTCGCCGATCGACAGCGACGCCCCGGAATCGACCACCACCCGGGCCCCTCTGTCGATCCGAACGTGCCCTGACGAGTTGAACGTGCCGTTGTTCGTCACGAGGGTGTGGTCTACGTTCATTGAGAACGGCATGCCGATCACGCCCACAGTGAGTTTGCCGTCTATGTTCCACTGCCCCGAGCCCGTAACCTTCGAGTTGGGCCCGGCCAACACGCGACCCGGAGCCGCACGTAGCCCTCGGACATAGCGGGTCAAACCCGACGGAATGGCTCTCGGATTGGCCAGTCCTCGACAGACGCGATCCCAAAGACCAAAAAGGGCAAATGCTTCTGGGGAATGGGCAAGGAGGGGCACGACCACGACGCTCAGTCTTGCTGCTCGGGCTGTGAGGGGCAACCGGGGCAGATCGCTCGAGCGCGGACGTCAATCATGGCGTCACGTCGGGCTTTCAGTGTCGCGTTTTCAGTGTCGCGCCTTCTACGTGGTCGGAGTGCTCGTTGGAAAGGCCCGCGGGGTACCTATTCGTTGCCCACTGCGTGTTCAAGAAGATCCGCGTACTGCGCGCGCGCCGCCGCCCTGCGGGTTGGTAGGTGCGCAGAGGGAAACAGATTTGGGTTCGGTGTGTAGCCCTTCAGCAACTGGGTGGCCAGGGTGATCTTGTGGACCTCGGTCGGACCGTCGGCAATGGCCATGACCTGGGCGCCCACCATCATCCGCGAGAACGGCATCTCGTTGGAAATACCGAGCGCACCGTGGAGGTGCATGGCCCGCTGGACCACGTCGTGGTACACCTTGGGCATCGCGACTTTTACCGCGGCGATATCCTTACGGACGACCTTGTAGTCCTGGTGCTTGTCGATCAGCCACGCGGTACGCAACACGAGGAGGCGGAACTGCTCGATCTCGATCCACGAGTCTGCGATCTTCTCCTGCGTCATCTGCATCGAAGCAAGTGATCCGTTGCGGGTGTGACGTGATACCGCCCGCTCACCCATCATGTCGAAGGCCCGACGCAGCTGCGCGATCGTGCGCATCGCATGGTGAATGCGGCCGCCACCCAGGCGGGTCTGGGCAATGACGAACGCACCGCCTTCGTCGCCGAGGAGATGGTCGGCCGGGACGCGTACGTCGTTGTAGCGCATGTAGCCATGACTGGCCTCTTCTTCGGGCTCACTACCGACGCCGACATTGCGGATGATCTCAACGCCCGGGGTCTCCGCCGGAACTATGAACATCGACATTCCCTTGTAGGCGCTGATGTCGGGGTTCGTCACGACCATCACGATGAAGAAGCTTGCGAAGCGGGCATTGGACGAGAACCACTTCTCGCCGTTGATGACCCACTGATCCCCATCACGCACGGCCCGTGTCGTGAAGAGGGTCGGGTCGGCTCCGGCATGTGGCTCGGTCATCGAGTAGCACGACGAAATTTCGCCGTCCAGGAGTGGTTGCAGGTACCTGGCCTTCTGGTCCGCCGTGCCGTAGTGCGCAATGATTTCGGCGTTGCCCGAGTCGGGGGCCTGGCACCCGAATACCGACGGTGCCCATCCGGCGCGGCCAAGAATTTCGTTGAGCAGGGCGAGCTTGAGCTGGCCGTAGCCCTGGCCTCCGAGTTCAGGGCCGAGGTGCGCGGCCCAGAGCTTGCGGTCCTTCACTTCCTGTTGCAGCGGCCGCAGAATCGACATCGCGACCTTGTCGCTTTTGTCGTAGGGATCGTTCAGAACGTAGTCGAGCGGCTCGACCTTCTCACGCACGAACTGGTCAACCCACTTCAGCTGCTCGGCATACTCGGCGTCGGTTTCGAAATCCCAGCCCATGGTCGCTCCTCGTAGGTATTGGCCGACGGCATCGCGTGTCAGTCCGCCAGAGGATACGAGTGCACCAAACAGTTTTGCCATTCGCCTCGTTCGGTTGGCTCGTTGGGTCGGTTGGCCCGTTCGGTTGCCCGTTCGGTTGGCTCTTGCGGTTGACTCGTTCGGTTGACTCTGGTAGCGGCCAGCGCCGTTGGTTGTTGCGGTTGGCTCGTGCGGTTGACTCCGGTACCGGCCAGCGCCGTTGGTTCTTGCGGTTGGCTCGTGCGGTTGACTCGAATCTTCGGATCGCTCAGGGCTAGGCTCGGGTTCAGACCAGGGAGGAGTCGTCATGAATGCACGAACCGAGTCGGCCGCGTTTCTCGAGACGGGCGATTTTGATATTGCCGACCCGGCGTATGTCGAGGACCCCTTCCCGTTCTGGGCCGAGGCCCGAGGGTGCCCCGTGCACACCAGTGAGCAGCGCGGCGGGATTCATCTTGTCATCGGCTACGACGCCGTCATCGAGGCGGCCAACAACATTCCGGCGTTGAGTTCATCGTTGGGAACCTCCGTGTTTCCGACTCTCGAAGACCGCAGTGATCCTGCGTATCCACGATCGATCATCGGATCGGACCCGCCCGTCCACACGCCGGTCCGTCGCACCATGCTGCCGACGTTCTCGCCCTCGATGGTCAAGGAATACGAGCCGATCACCCGCGGTTTGTGCGAGCGCTATCTCGACGAGTTTGGCGACCGGGTCACCGTTGACGCCGCACGCGAGTATGCGCAGCGCATTCCGGCGCGGGTGATCGGTTTGATTCTTGGTGTCGACGAGTCGATGACCGATACCTTCGTCGGCTGGGTGCGCGACATTCTCGAAAACGTGGCGAAGGATCCCCAGCGACGCCTCGAAGCCGGATTGGAGATGACAGTCTATTTCGAAGAGGAAATCGCGTCGCGCCGGAAGAATCCGACCAATGACCTCACGACGAAACTGCTCAACGCGAAGACCGACGACGGCAAAGCGCTTGAGCACCGAGACATCATCGGCAACCTCCAGTTGCTCCTTATCGCCGGTATCGATACGACATGGTCGGCTATTGGCGCATCGCTGTGGCATCTCGCGCAGCACCCCGAACAGCGGGCCCAGTTACGGGCACGGCCGGAGTTGTGGACGAGTGCCGTGGAAGAACTGCTTCGGGCATATGCGCCGGTGACGATGGGTCGCCGGGCACTCGACGAAACCGAGATCTCCGGGTGTCCGGTGTCGGAAGGCCGCCGGGTGCTCCTTGCGTTCCCCGCGGCGAACCGCGACCCCAGCGTGTTCGAGAACCCCGATGTGGTCGACTTCGAACGGGCCGAGAATCGGCACGTCGCCTTCGGCGCCGGTATCCACCGCTGTGCCGGGTCAAACATCGCCCGCATGGAACTCCGGGTTGCTCTGCAAACGTGGATGGACCGCTTTCCGGATTTCGAACTCGAAGCGGGCGGGACGACCACGTGGGCGGGCGGTCAGGTCCGCGGACCGCGTAGCGTGCCGGTTCTGCTCCACCGCTGACTCATGCGCCGGTGTTGCTCATCCGGGTGTTGCGTTCGTGTTCTTCCAGACGCGTTCTTGCCAGGCGCCCAAAAGAGCGAACCGTGCTCAAGGATTCACGTAACCGGCGGTTGCCGGCCGCTGGCCGGGTTCTTAAGGCACCGGAAACGACAGGAACCTTTCTGTCGCTTCTGATGAAGCCGGGTGCGGGTAACGCCGCACCGATGCTCCCAGCCCCCCGGGCGGCGGACGGTCTGCGAAGGTCTTCGTCACCCGTGAGCTATCACCCGCCCGGTGTCGCGGTCACGGACGGTGTGGGTACCGTCGGAGTTGCGGGTAATGACCTGGCTGTTGTCGTGGAGGTGTTGGTGGTGGGGCGTGCAGAGTAGTCCGAGGGCGTTTACGTCTGTTGGGCCATGGTCGAGGCCCACCTCTTCGAGGTGGTGGATGTCGCAGTGTTGCGGTGGGTTGTGGCATCCCGGATAGATGCATTGTTGATCGCGGGCTATCACGGCGAGGGTTTGTATCGCTGTCGGGTATCTGCGGGCGCGTCCGAACTTCAAGGGTTCGCTCTCCATGCCGATGAAACAGAGGTACAGGTCGTTCGCGACCTGGTCGAGGAGGTCCCCGGTGATGGGGACCGGTGGTCCGCCGGCCAGTCGGGCTTCCCAAGCGTTGACGTTGAAGACGATGATGTGCGCAGGCTTCGCGGTTCGAACATCGATCCCCGGACTCAGGTCCGGGCCGACGTCAACGTGAAGCTCACAGTCGCAGGTGCACGGCACATCTGCTCCAGGAAAGGTGTCGGCGCGGTCCGGTGAGGCGCTGGGACCGCTCTCGGGACCGGGTAGATCGGGTAGATCGGGTAGATCGCGTCCGAAGAACCGGTCAGTTGCTCCATCATCGGTCACTCCGCTCACGAACGGAAAGTGGTGTTCGTGGTTAGCCCTTCTCCCGGGATCGGGATTCGAATCATCGTTGAATGTCGTGTGTGCTTGGTCGGAACCATTGCTCCCGTTGTGTAGCGGAGGTTTTGAGTAGGACCGGACGCCGCAGAGTTCAAGGAGCGCGTCGGCGGTGCGTTGATCGCGGGTGTCTTCGCCATGACCTCCCACAGATTCTGCGCGGTCGCGATGCTTCGCTTTGTAGCGGGCGTTAACCAGGGCGGCGAGTTTGGTCTTGAGGTTGGTTCCTTCGCGCGGCGGAAGGAGTCCGGTGATCGAAATCATTCCGTCAGGGCCATCCGTTAAGCGGACAAATCGCTGAGCATGCTGTCGTTTGACGACGTCATTTCCGCATTCCAAACTCAGCTTGAATTGTTGCGCTTCCCGGGCCAACACTTCAGGAGATTTATTCGTAGCTTCAGCGAGTAGTTGTTGGGCTCCGGGTTTGTCGGCAATTGGCGCGAGAGCTGCGAGATGTTCCGCTGATACCTTTCCTGCCTGTAGCAATTCCAGAGCCCCGGGAACCTGGGTGACCACCTTTGCGATGTTCTGTCGGGTCCGGGACTCACGGTTCGAGGCTCCGGTATTTCGAGTGATAGCGGCTGCGGTGTCACGGTTCTGGGGCATCGCGGCCACCAGTAGGGCCATCGCCGCATCGGTGGCGCGACGGATGCGCTCAACCTCTCGGATTCCGGCTTCGACCTCTCGAAGAAACCAACCATCAGGATGGACCACGGGAACGTCGACATGTTGCCATGGATGGGCGCCTCGAGCCTCGCGGGCTCGGTGCCCGTCTGTAGATGAGGAGTGGTCCGTTGCATTCACCCGCCTATTGTCACGCAAGGGGTACGACAAAAACCGGGTATTGAGAAGAAAGATATCGAAAACATTTTGACAAATTGACATCGCTTGCCGGGGTCGTCCAACCCGGTGCGGTGCAAACCGCACGGTCCGGTCAAGGGATAGCACAGCCGAATTCCTGCGAAAGCGCTTGCCAAACCACACCCGAGGATGCATCGTTAGGCTCCAACTGAATCTATGCCGCACACATTCGCGTAAGGGGCCCGCATGTCATTCGCAGAGCAGTTCTCGTTAGAGGGAAAGACCGCATTCGTCACCGGTGCGTCCTATGGGTTGGGAGTAGGGTTCGCCCGAGCTCTCGCCGAGGCCGGAGCCAACGTCGTACTCGCCGCCAGGAGTGTCGACAAACTGACGGATGTCGCCGGGCAGCTCGACGGTCTCGGTGTGAAGACACTCGTACAGCACTGCGACGTGACCGACCCGACGACGGTGAAGGCCGCGGTGGCAGCGGCGTGGGAGACGTTCGGCCGCGTCGATGTCCTTGTCAACAACGCGGGGTTCATCGCAGAGACCGGGATCATGCCCGAACGCATCCCCGATGAAATGTTTGCGCTGACCATGGCCACAAACGTCAACGGATTGTTCACGTGCTGTCGGGAAGTGGGCAGCCGTCAGCTCGCCGATGGCAAGGGCGGATCGATCATCAACATCGCCTCGGTCGCCGGTCTCGGAGCGCAACCGCACTTCCCCTCGGGCTATCAGGCGAGCAAGGCCGCTGTCATCAACCTCACAAAGAACCTCGCCGCAAGCTGGGCAAGTCGCGGCGTGCGCGTCAACGCGCTCTGCCCGGGTTGGTTCCCCAGCGACATGACCGCGCCGTTCTTCGCCTTACCGGACTTCTGGGATCGGATCACCGAGATGTCACCGATGGGTCGGGTTGGATCGGAACGTGAGCTCGACGGGGCGATCATCTTCCTCGCCAGCAATGCCTCGAGCTTCATGACCGGTGCGACGCTCACGATCGACGGCGGCGTTTCTTCTACCATCGGCGCCGTCGACTATAGCCCGCAGATGTTCTCCGCAATGGAAGGCGTAGCTGGTGAGTACGGCACGCCGATTCGGCCCGCTTGACAAGGCCTGAACAACCGGCGTCGCACGGCCTCGAGAATCACGGCGCGCGCCTTACTGAGTTTCAATGTTGGAGCCGCAGGGCATGAACCGTTTGCGCGTACGCCCTAGGCGAACGAACATCCCGACAACGACGGCTGAATTTTTGGTGGGACCGCGGTGAGGTTCGGGTTCACCGTTGCTATAGTCCGGCCAAATCGCTCAGCGACGCACGTCGTCGGCTCGAAAGGACCACGATGACCAGCGGCTCGGCTGTCGATCTTGCGGAGATCATCGCATCCCTTCGCTTAGCGTCGGTCGACGATCTGATCTCCCGCGGATTTTCCGTTGACGGGACGTTCGATTCCGTTGACGATCCGGTGCTGATCGGTCCCGACGGACTTCCATTCGAGACGTGGCGCGAGGGCTACCCGTACGAGGATCGGATTTCACGGCAGGACTACGAGCGTGCGAAACGGCTGTTGCAGATCGAACTGTTGAAGGCGCAATCTTGGATCGTGGAATCCGAACAGCGACTTGTCGTGCTGTTCGAGGGACGTGACGCGGCCGGCAAGGGCGGCACGATCAAGCGCTTCACCGAACACCTGAATCCTCGAGGTGCGCGAGTGGTGGCGCTGACGGCGCCGTCAGAGCGCGAGCGGGGGCAGTGGTTCTTTCAGCGGTACGTCACGCACTTCCCGACCGCCGGGGAGATCGTGCTCTTCGACCGGTCGTGGTACAACCGGGCCGTGGTCGAGAACGTTATGGGCTACTGCTCACCCGAGGAGTACGAGGAGTTCATGCTGCAGACTCCGGAATTCGAACGGATGCTCGTGCGTGCGGGCGTGCAGTTGGTGAAGCTGTGGTTCTCGGTCTCCCGACGCGAACAGATCACCCGATTCACCATTCGCCGCATCGACCCGGTCCGTCAGTGGAAACTGAGCCCGACGGACCTGGCATCGCTCGACCGCTGGGATGAGTACACAGCGGCGAAAGACGCAATGTTCTTGCGTACACATACGAGTCATGCGCCATGGACCGTCGTACGTACCAACGACAAGAAGCGGGGCCGACTTGAAGCTTTGCGGTTTGTGCTGAATGGGCTTGACTATCCCGACCGGGACGACGAAGTCGTCGGAGTACCTGACCCGCTCATCGTCGGCCCACCCGAAATTGTGTCGGCCGACGCGGGCGAAGGCAGGTAGCGGTGCCGGTTTGCATGTCTTCAGTCGAAAGACGTGCCGGATGCGGGTTTGGTCGCGAGCGCGGCGCTCTTCGCCCCGTACATCGTGCCCGGCTCCGTTGTCGCCATCGGTTGGTACTTCATCTTTGACCCGAAGTTCGGACTCCTGGCAGCCGTCCTTCGTGGCCTTGGGATCGCCTCGCCGAACTGGTACAACCGTCCGGGTTGGGCCATGGCGATGGTTGTGCTTGTGCACGTGTGGAAGCACCTCGGCTACACATGTGTGCTGTTCCTGGCCGGCCTCCAGGCGATACCGCCTGAGTTGTACGAGGCGGCAAAAGTTGATGGCGCCGGTTGGTTGGCAACCTTTCGGCACGTCGTTGTCCCCGGTGTCAAACCGACAACCGTGTTCGTGGCGGTGACGTCGTTTCTCGCCTCGATGCAAGCGTTCGACCTCATCTACGTGATGACGCAGGGTGGTCCGCTCGACGGTACGCGAACGCTCAGCTACCAGATATACGACGAAGCCTTCGTGCGCTTCCGGGTCGGCACCGCTTCGGCTGTCTCAACGATTCTGTTCCTTCTACTGCTGGTGTTCACGATCGTTCAGTTGCGAGTGATGGATCGCAAATCATGAGCATCGAACTCGTGTCTGATGTTTCCCTCGGGTCGTCGTCCGCGCGTGTCGGTTCGCGTCTGAACCGGCTCACAAGGCATCGGGTCGGCCGTCTCACGCCGGGTCAGCTCTTCGCCGTGATGTTGGCGATCTCCCTGATCTCCATTCCAACCGTGTGGATGGTGTTCGCGTCGTTCAAGACGCGGGAGGAAATGTACAGGCTTCCGCTCCAAATCTTTCCTTCGTCGGCTTCGACGACGAACTACCAACGGGCCCTCAAGCAGGTTCCGTTCCCGCGACTCTTCCTCAACTCGATGGCGACCACGCTGATCGCAACGCTCGTCAAAGTCATCTCGGTACGTCAACCGCGTACGCGTTGGTTTTTCTTCGGTTTCCCGGTAGGCGGCTCGCCTTCTGGTTTGTGGTCGGATCCTTGATGGTCCCGTTTGAAGTGGTCCTGATCCCGAACTACGTGA
>JANMZO010000366.1:0-11348 GCA_031383405.1 Acidimicrobiia bacterium
ACGGCCCCAACAACAACAACCACGGCCCCAACAACAACAACCACAGCCCCAACAACCACAACAACAACAACGGCCCCAACAACAACAACGGTGCCGACAAGTTCCAGCTCAACCGTTCCGACGACGACTCTCCCCAACCCCACTACGACCCTGCCCGTCCCCACTACAACCATCACGGGTTCTCTTGTCGGCAACTGCAGGCTGTCGTCCGTCGTATGGCAAGACACGAACAACAACGGGATCCTCGATCCGAACGAAACCCCATATGCCGGCGTAACAATTCAGGCCGTGCAGGGCGGGCTCCGCTTCACCGTGATCACCAACGAGCGAGGCGAGTACTCATTCAACGGCCTACCCTGTGGCGACTGGACAATCTCGATCATCGACGGTCTGCCTTCCGGGGTCACGCCGCCGCCCGCTCGGACGGTCCGCGTTCTCGGTGTCGAGGTGACTGACGAAGGTGCACCATTCGGGATCTCCCTCCAGAGCAATCCCGCCTTGACCGGAAGCAACACGCTCCGGTCGATCTCGTTCGCGTTGAGCGTGCTCGGTCTGGGTGGTCTGATGGTCAGCTTCCGTAGACGCCGAACTGTTCTGCCCAATCGCTAAGCGCTCGTCGTTTCTGGCCGGGGCCGTCGCTGGAGAGCATCGCGCGTCGTTGCCCTGGTCCGTGCCGCTCGTTGCTCCGGTGGGGATCCCTCGGGACAGACAACTCTCCTCAGTCTTTTTGTCCGGTGGCACGGACGTCATGAGGACGTGAAAATCGGTACCCGCCACTTTCGGATCAGTCTCCTTGTCCGGCCGCGCGGACGTCGTGAGGACGTGAAAATCGGTGGCTATTTGTCGGATCAGTACCGGGCACGCCTCAGATCTGATGCTGCGGACACCACCAGGTCGAGCGGCCACCGACGGTGCAGTGCTGCAACGCATGTCCGTCGGTTGGGCAACGGCTGCCCGGACGGCGGTGCTCCTGCAGATCGCCGCAATGGGACCCACCCCGTTTCGTAAGTACACGAATTGTCTCCCGCATAACGGACCGGAGGTCGGCCACCTCACCAGTTGAAAGGGAGTTCGCCGCTCGACCCGGCGCTATGCCGGCCCGCCAAAGCAGTTCGTCGACGAGAAGATTGCCGATTCCCGCGACGCGGTGCTGATCGAGCAGTACGACTTTGACCGGTGAAGCCGACTCCAGCGAAGAACGGAATGCTCCGAGAGAGATCTCCGCCGCATCGCGACCGAGTTTCTTCTCGTCGGGATCAAGTTCGACTCCGCCAAGTCGACGCGGGTCACGCACCGCGAGCGATCCACCGTCGGCGAAACGCACCTCGAACCGGTCCCATGCCCGGAGATCACGGTCACTTGAGTAGAGGAGTTGGTCGATCGCGGCCGCCCCGTCGACCAACAATCTGCCGGTCATACCGAACCGGAGCCCGAGGACCGAGCCCGAAGAAAGATCGGCAAGAAGCAGCTTGCCGATACGACGGGCCCTCACTATCTCGGTCCCGGGCAGCACTGACAGCAGTATTTCCGGTGTTGTCGTACCCTTGCAGAACCACGCGTCGGACGCGTCAACGCCGACAATGCGGCGACCGCGGGCCCGCTCGGCCATCCGACGGTACGCCTCCACTTCGATCATTTCCGGCACCCCGCCACGGTAACGTGCAAGCAACGCGGCCATCCGAGCCACCACGCCGGCCATCACGCCGGTAGAGGGAATGGCCGAGCGACTTTCCGCTGAGCTCCTCGATGACATTGGAACAGTTGGCTAACCACAGAGGCAGAAGTAGTGTGCCCCTGCATATGACGATGACTGAAGAAGTGGCCCCGAAAACCCGTCCCGATAAGGCCCACTGGGCCCACCTGTGGGATGAGGTCGTCACCAACAACCTGTGCACCGGTTGTGCGGGTTGCGTGATCGCCTGCCCCCATGACGTGCTCGGGTACGACGATACGCTCGGGATCTACAAACCGTTCCACCTCGAATCCGAAGACGGCCCGGGAGGATGCGGTCACGGCGACCGTGGTTGCACGAGTTGCACACGCGCATGCCCACGGTTCCGGTCATGGGAAACCGAGATCGATACGTTCATGTTCAAGCGACCGCGGAAAGACGACGAGGTCGAAGGCGTTTCGAAGGACATCATTCTTGCGAGAGCGACCGACAAATACGTGCTCGACAAAGGCCAGGACGGTGGTCTTGTTTCCGCGATGCTGATTTTCGCGTTGGACAAGGGCTACATCGACGGTGCCCTCGTGTCCTATCTCGAAGGTGACGGCTCGACGTGGAAAGCCATTCCGGGGGTAGCCCGTACCAAGGAAGAAGTCATCGCGACGGCCGGCAGCCGATATACCTACAGTGCGAACACGATGGCCTACGGGCAGGCAATCGACATGGGTCTTGAAAAGCTTGCACTCGTCGGCATGTCCTGTATGTCTTCGGTGCCTTCAGTCATGAACGCGCGGAAGGCCGGTAAGCCGGCGCGCAAGTTCGCGCTCAACATCGGGCTGCTGTGTTCGAAGACCTTCGACGACGCTATCTTCGAGGAACTCTTTGAAGCGAAGTACGGCTTGAAGAAGGCCGACATGGTGAAGATGAACATCAAGGGTGTGTTCCAAATATGGATGAAAGACGGTAGTTACCACGAGGTGAATCTCAAGGAGTGCCACGCGTGGACGCGTCAGGGCTGTTTGACCTGTCCCGACTTCGCCGCTGAGCACGCCGACATCTCGACCGGCGGAATCGGGGCGTTCAACGACTGGACCCTTACGATTATCCGCACGGATGCCGGTCGCAAGCTCATGATCGAAATGCTCGAGGCCGGTGTTATCGAAGGCCGGCCCGGCGACGACGATCCGGGTGCGATTGAACTGATGCGCAAACTCTCGATCGTCTCGCGTCGGCGCTGGCCGCAAACGGTCAACTTCACCAACCCGCGCCTGGGTATTCCTCCACCAAAACCCAAGGCGGAAGCCGCAGCGGCGATGTGATCAGCCAATTTTCACGTGTCATGACATGATCAAAAAGGTAGTGGCACACCCCCCCGAACCATCCCCGGGATACCCACCCCAACGCGCATTTCTCAATGAGTCAACGAACCCACCCAGGCGCGCAATACACGTGAGTCAACTCGGTGACTTGACAAGCTTTTCGAAATTGTTAGAGTAGGAGTGCTGACCCCTCCCGCCGGGGAAAGCGCCCTGAGACGTGGCTTCGGCCTGCCCAGGAAGGGCGTGCAAACGCCGGTCGGGAAGTCATCCGCCGTGACTTCCCGACCTCCCGCCCTTTCCCGAATGCGCTAGGTCGAAATTCAACGGCAGGTGAGCGCGCCCGCACGACCAGCACGTGCGTAACCATTAGTCCCATTTAGTCCCCGCAGTGTCGGTCGGATGGAGTCCCGCTAGGGACCCGTTCAAGGCGTCGCACCCCCTGACCGCATTACCGAAGAGCAACAACAACTCATCGAATCTTCACCGCGAGTCGATAACCTGGCTCTGTGCGACTTCTCGTGGTCGAAGATGAACCGAAGATGGCCGATCTGTTGAAGCGCGGGCTGTCGGCCGAAGGATACGCCGTCGACGTCGCAGAAAATGGAGTCGATGCGCTCTGGAGCGCGACGGAGGTCGAGTACGACGCCATCATCCTCGACGCCATGATCCCGGCTCCCGACGGCTACGAAGTATGCCGGGAGTTGCGCAACCGGCAACGTTGGTCACCCGTGTTGATGCTGACAGCAAGAGATACTGTTCAGGATCGGGTGCACGGTCTAGATGTGGGTGCCGATGATTACCTGGCCAAACCGTTCGCCTTTGCCGAACTGTTCGCGCGAATTCGCGCCATCACCAGGCGAGAGTCGGCGCCCCGTCCGACAGTCATCGAAGTGGCCGGGCTGCGCATCGACCCCTCGGCGCACAGCGTGCACCGCGGCCAAACCGAAATCGAACTCTCGCCGACCGAGTATTCACTCCTCATGGAGTTCGCCCGATATCCCGGTCGGGTTCGCACGCGCACAGAGTTGATCGAGCATGTCTGGGATTTCGCGTACGACGGAACCTCCAACGTCGTCGACGTCTATGTGCGGTATCTCCGTGAGAAGATCGACCGGCCGTTCGATCTCTCAACGATCGAGACCGTACGCGGTGTCGGCTACCGCATGCGCGACACGCCGATACCTGCGGCGACGAGCCCGTAGGAACTCCGACGTGGTGCGACGTGATCCATTGAGCCGATTCCGCCTCCCGCGGTTGTATCGAACGCTGCAGGGTCGCCTCACCAGCCTGTTCGTACTGGCAGCGACCGTTCTCGTGGCGGCCGGAAGCGTCTTGTTGCTCACGGTTCAGTCGCGTAACGACGACGCCCTTCTCACGAAAACGCTACGCACGCGTATCGATCGCATCGTCGCGGACGTCGGGTCGACCGGTGCATTGCCCGACACCGAGGTCTACGCGCAGATCATCACCGCATTCCGAAGCGTGCGCGACCTGACTCCGGCGCTCGCCAAGGAGTACCTGCTGACGAATGAACAACTCGACTTCGTATTCCGTTCCGGTCAGCTACAGATCGACCGTCGGCTGCCGTCGCTTCCGGGGACCGGACGCCTTCTCGCCCAGCGCCGATCGATTAACGGCACGCCCGTGGTGATCGTCGTTGGAGCATCTCGGGAACTCGAACGGCTTACCCGCCAACGCCTGCTCCTCACCCTTGCGATCGCCGGACCGTTCATCGTGGCCATCCTCGGCTTTGCGGGCTGGCTTCTTACAGGCGCCGCACTCCGCCCGGTGAAGCGTCTCGCCGATGAAGCCTCCGACATTTCGCGTGCCGATACCGGTCGTCGCCTGGCCCTGCCTCGGGGCAGCGATGAGATCCGGCATCTGGGTCAGACGCTCAACGACATGCTCGATCGCCTCGCCACGTCCTTCGCCCGGGAAAAGTCGTTTGTCGATGATGCGAGCCATGAGCTGCGGACCCCCCTTGCGATTCTCCGGGGCGAGTTGGAGCTGGCAACGCTTCAGATCCACAACAACGATTACACTATGCGCGCATTGTATTCTGCGATCGAGGAGGTCGACCGCCTATCGGCCCTGGCTGACCAACTTCTGGTGCTTGCGCGCGCGAACAGCAACTCCGATCCTGCCACAGGCTCTTGTATCGTGATGGACGTCCTCCCCGCAATCGTGGAGCGACTGCGCACGGCGCTCCCTACCGATATCTCCGTGGAGTGGCGAGGTGGCTGCGATGGAGCAGTCTCGCTCGCCGACGAGCAACTTGCGCAAATCATCACAAACCTAGTCACCAACGGTTTGCGATTTGCCCGGTCCCGGTTGTGCATCGACGTTCAGTCCGTCGTGTCCGAACCACCGGTCACGGTCAAGCCCGGTCGCGCCATCCTGATCAGCGTTCACGACGACGGACCCGGGTTCGACCCGTCGATCCTTCCCACGG
Source organism: Acidimicrobiia bacterium (assembly GCA_031383405.1). Taxonomy (GTDB): domain Bacteria; phylum Actinomycetota; class Acidimicrobiia; order Acidimicrobiales; family JANYDT01; genus JANMZO01. Next base: position 5,441 of record JANMZO010000366.1, read on the forward strand.
CCTTTGAGCGCTTCACCATCGCCGATCGAGCCCGTACGCGTCGAGCCTCCACCGGTGGTGCCGGCCTCGGGCTCGCCATCGTCCGCTCGCTGGCCGAGATGACCGGGGGCTCCGCCCGGGCCCTGCAGTCAAACCACCTGGGCGGAGGGCTGGTTGAGGTGACGTTGCCGCTACGCGACGGGCCCGGCCACCCGGACACCTCAGCCCAGCGGGCTACCGAGTTGGACAACGCGGCCCAAGATCACCTCGTATAGGTCACCACGTATAGGTCAACGTCTCACAGACGCTTCGACACCATCTTGGGCAAGAATTGGAGGGCCGGACACTCACCCCTGCCGAAGAGAACGAGCCGAGCCGAGTTCAGCCGTGCCCGTAACGGTCTTGTCGCCCCGCTTCCATTCGACCGCCACCTTGGCTCCCGGCTTGTTCTTGCGTACGAGGTCGCTCAGTTCATTGTTTGTCTTGATCGTCTTGCCGCCGAACTTTGTGATGATGTCTCCAGCCCGCAGCCCGGCGTTGTCAGCCGGGGAGCCGGTCGTAACGTCGACCACGAGGGCACCGGAGTCCGTTGCCAACCCGTACTGATTCTGGATTGTCGCATCCATCGTCTGGGTCGAGACCCCGAGAAAGGTGCGCGGCTGAGTGACCGGATCGCCCTTTTCGATCCGCTCGACGATCGGCTTGATCCGGTCGATGGCGATCGCGAAGCCGATGTTGTTGGAGTTCTGAATGATGGCGGTATTCATGCCGATCACTTCACCCTTGATGTTGACGAGAGGGCCACCGGAATTGCCCGGGTTGATCGCGGCATCGGTTTGCAACAGACCTTCGAGACGGTTCCCGTCGCCTTCGATGGTCCGGTCGATCGCCGACACGATACCGGTCGTGACCGTCGATCCGCCAGGAAGCCCCAAAGCGTTACCGACGGCGATCACGGACTCCCCGACGCGCATCCTGCTGGAAATCCCGAGCTTGGCGGGCTTCAGGTCCTTCACGCCATCAATCTTCACAACCGCGACGTCGTTGTCGGGGTCGCGCCCAACCACGTTGGCCGACATGACCTTGCGTCCCTTTTCGCCGGGGAAGGCCACCTTGATCGAGGCGGCGTTCGCAATGACATGTGCGTTCGTCAGGATGTACCCGTCGGCCGTCAGAACGATCCCGGTCCCAGCGCCTTCCTGAGGTTCGATGTTGAAAGAACCAAGTGTCGAATCGAAGCCTTTCGTATTTATCGTCACCACCGACGGCTGCACCTTGGCAAGAATCCCGGGGACACCTTCGGTCGGCGTTATGGCCACGTTCGACGGGTCCGCCATGGTGGGCGTAGTAACCGTCGACTCGGCCACTGTTGCCACCGTATTCCGGTCGTGGCGCGTTGCGACCAAAGCGGTTCCGAGCACGGCACTTGAAACGAACGCGCCGATCAGGCCGCCGAGCATCGCAGGTTTGAACCACGATCTCGACCCGTCGAGCGAGCTGGTTGTCGGGCCGGTGAGGGGTCCCTGGCCCGTCCGGTCCGGCCCTGACGATCCCGAGGTGATGTCTTCTAGAAACTGGTAACCATTGGTTTGCTCCGGTCGGGGCCGATACACCGAGTCTCCCCTCGCCGGCGGGGCCCATGGTGAACGAGGTGACGGCTCGGAATCCGAATCTGAAGTCGTCACAGTCGAGTTCTCGGAGACATTCGAGGTATCGGAGACGTTCGGGTTCTTGGAGATGTTCGAGGCTTCGGGTGTTGTCCTCGAAGAGGGAGATGCCGCGTCAACAGAAGGGATTCCAGGTACCGGCCGATCGTTGGAAACATCGGCCGGGTTCGAAGGTACAAGATCGTCCATGGCTCCATGTTGACGCGAAAACCCGTGAGAGCGTGGTGAGAACGCCGGTCTGGCGCCGGCAATGCTTCGGGTGACCCGATCACCACCGCTCAACTCAGCCGCTCAACTCAGCCGCACGGGCGAACACCGCATCGAGCATCGGCTCGGTGAGCCGCTTAGTGAAGGTGTTCTGCTGACTCGGATGGAACGAACAGACCAGTGTCAGCCCGTTCGACGCTACGGCTTCGACCAAATGGCCAAAGGCGGGGCGGCTACGCAGTCCGAGTTCACGGCCAACCACATCATATGCAAACTTACCAAGTACGACTATCACCATCAATCCCGACAGGAGCGCCAATTCCCGACGCAGATAGGGAAGACATCGGTCGCGCTCGTCGACCTCCGGTTTGTTGTCGGGAGGTGCACACCGCACCGCCGCCGCTACATACGCGCCGGTGAGCGTGAGTCCATCGCCGGCGTCAACGCTCGTCGGCTGGTTGGCAAAGCCGGCCCGGTGCATGGACCGGAAAAGCCAATCACCTGAACGATCGCCGGTAAACACCCGGCCGGTCCGATTCGCCCCGTGCGCCGCCGGGGCCAGCCCGAGCACCAGGACCCGGGCGTTGGGGTCACCGAACCCCGGAACGGCCTTCCCCCAGTAGGTTTCCTCACGGTATGAAGCACGCTTCTCCAGAGCAACCGATTCCCGCCATTCCACCAGTCTCGGACACATCCGGCAGCCCGTGATGTCCTCGGCAAGACGCTTCAGGGTGTCCGGTCGCCGTTTCGTTGAAGTCATCGACCGGAAGCCTACGGGACTCGTGTTGTCCGCAACCGCTCCGGGGCATCCTCGGAACATGGATCATCGGTAGGGCGGGATCCGTCGTAACCTGTACGAATGGCAAAAAAGCCCTCGGGCCCAAAACCGACCATGATCGTGCTTGTCCGGCATGGCCAGACCCCGACCACCGGAATCAAACTTCCCGGTCGGGCAAAGGGCCTGCATCTGTCCGATGTCGGAGCGCAGCAGGCCGCCGCTGTAGGCGAACGACTCGATGCAATCGTCAAAATCGACGCCATCTACTCCTCCCCTCTGGAGCGGGCCCGCGAAACGGCTATGCCTCTGGCCAAACGTCGTAACATGCCCGTCCGCATAGACCGGGGACTGTTGGAGTGCGAGTTCGGAGACTGGACCGGTGCCGACCTGAAAGATCTCTACAAGCTGCCCGAGTGGAACACGGTTCAACGGTACCCGTCCGGCTTCCGGTTCCCCAACGGTGAGTCATTCTCCGAGATGCAAACGCGAATCGTCGGCGCGCTGTTAGCCCTGCGGGCGAAACATCCCGGCCAGGTTGTCGTGTGTTTCAGCCACGCCGACCCCATCAAAGCTGCGGTCGCTGACGCACTCGGCACGCACCTCGACCTGTTCCAGCGCATCACGATCTCCACGTGTTCAGTGACCGCGATCTCATACAGTTCTCACGGGCCTAACGTTTTGACTGTCAACGACACTGGTGCACTGGGGAAACTGGCACCGTCATGAGCACGTCCTTCGAACTTGACTCCGTAGACCGTTTCGTGGTCGGGACGGTCGGCGAACCAGGCAATCGTACGTTCTTCTTCCAGGTGGGGGCACCGGGCGTAGTGCTCTCGTTCAAGTGCGAGAAAGTGCAGGTCGCGGCACTAACCGACGCGTTGCGGGTCATGATGACCGACCTTCCGCCCGCCACTCCCACGACTGGTGTCTGGGGCTCTCTGGATACCCCCGTGCTGGCCGAATGGGTCGTCGGTTCGATCGGCATCGGCTACGAAGGCTCCGCCGATCGCGTGGTGTTGCTGCTTGAGGAACTCCGAGAAGAACCGAGCGAAGGCAGCCAAGCCCGCTTCTTTTTGACCCGTGATCAGATAGCAACCTTCATCGAACGGACCCCGGAGGTGGTGAGCGGCGGTCGTCCGACCTGCATGCTCTGCTCGTCGCCGATCGATTCCGACGGTTTCAACTGCCCGTGTTACAACTGACGCAGACCCGCTCACTTGACTGATCCCGTGATGGCCGACGCGCTTCCCGACCCGCTACTCGATGGCGCGATGGAGATCGAGGGGCGGATGCCCTGGAGTTCGAACGCGACGTTTCTCGTCACCCTCAGGCTTGGCGACGACTCGGTTCGCGGCATCTACAAGCCCCACAAGGGCGAACGCCCCCTCTGGGACTTTCCGAGCGGCCTCTACCAGCGAGAAGTGGCGACGTACGAATTGGCCGCGTTCCTCGGCTGGGACGTCATTCCCCGGACCGTGAAGCGCGACGGCGATTTCGGTATCGGCTCGATCCAGACCTTCATCGACGCCGACTTCTCACAGCAGTACTTCACGATTCTCGAGTCAATCCCCGACACACATGATCAACTGCGCATGTTGGCCACGCTCGATATCCTGGCCAACAACGCCGACCGCAAAGGCGGTCACGTGCTGATAGACGGTGTCAACTCGATCTGGGGTATCGACAACGGTCTGTGCTTCCATGAGGAACCGAAGCTGCGCACCGTCATGTGGGACTTTGCCGGCGATGTCATTCCGCGCGAGTTGCGTGATGACATCGAGCGCCTCGTCAGCACCGAACCCGGGTGCCTGGGGCCACTCGATGAACTCCTCGACGGCTCCGAACTTGACATGATGCTGCGGCGGGCGAAGAAGGTTCTGAAAAAGCCGACCTTCCCCAATCCCACCTCCAACTACGCCTACCCCTGGCCTCTTGTTTGAATTGTGGCGGGCCCCGCCTCCGCTGGCGCTTCGGCACCCACCACAAGGCGGCCCTCATTCGGTCTCGGTAGCTTCGCTCCTCACTCGCTGGCGCTCACTCGCACTCTCAGCCCTCGCCGAGGCCGCGGTTCTAAACGGTGTTGGCCGCGAGTGTGCGGGAAAACACTCGCTCAGCGCATCAAATCCTGCGCATTCCCGGGTCATCCCAGGAATGTGCGGACTACCAGTTACGGGAGGGTTACTGCGCCCATTTCGGCGCCCTGGACCAGTTTGGCGTATTTGGCCAATACGCCCGAGGTGTAGCGGGGCTCGGGGAGTTTCCAGTCGCGCTTGCGCTCTTCGAGAACAGCGGGGTCGACGAGCACGTCGAGAGCCCGGTTCGGAACATCGACCTTGATGATGTCACCGTCGCGTAGGAACGCGATCGGTCCGCCGTCGACCGCCTCGGGTGCGACATGGCCGATGCAGAAACCCCATGTTCCACCGGAGAACCGACCGTCGGTGATCAACGCACAGCTGCTGCCGAGACCGGCGCCCTTCATCGCTCCGGTGATCGCAAGCATCTCACGCATGCCCGGTCCACCCTTCGGGCCTTCGTAGCGGATGACGACGACACTGCCGTGATCGACCGTTCCGCCGAGAATCGCGTCCATAGCCGGGTCTTCGCCTTCAAACACGCGCGCCGGACCTTCGAAGTTCATCTGGTCCTTGGTGAGTCCGGCCACTTTCACGACGCTGCCCTTCGGCGCGAGCGAGCCGTGGAGAACGACGATGCCGGGATCGGCGTGGATCGGGTCGCTGATCGGGTGGATGACAACGCCGTCGGGCTTCGGCGGATTGAGCGATTCAAGGTTCTCAGCCATGGTTTTGCCGGTGACGGTCATGACGTCGCCATGCAGCAGACCTTCGTCGAGGAGGTGTTTCAGGAGGACCGGGATGCCACCGATGTTGTCGATGTCGGTCATGTGGAAGCGACCGCCGGGCTTGGTGTCGGCAATGTGCGGCACCCGCAGTCCGACCCGGTTGAAGTCGGCGAGCGTGAGGTCCACGCGGGCCTCATGGGCGATGGCCAGAAGGTGCAGCACGGCGTTGGTCGAACCACCGAGGGCGAGGACGACGGTGATCGCGTTCTCAAACGCCTCCATTGTCATGATGTCACGAGCCCGGATGCCCCGGTCGATCAGGTGCATGAGCGCGACACCGCTCTGGTAGGCATAATCGTCGCGGCGACGGTCGACGGCCGGGGCGCTCGCGCTACCCGGAAGTGACATGCCGATGGCTTCGCCGACGCTGGCCATCGTGTTGGCCGTGAACATGCCGGCGCAGCTGCCTTCGGT
>JANMZO010000450.1:0-11313 GCA_031383405.1 Acidimicrobiia bacterium
ACGGGAGTTGCACTCCTGAGAGCATGGACGCGAAACCAGTCGGCTCAGTCATGGTCTCAACGGTACTCCTCAACCCGAGCAAGGGCTCGGCGCCCCACGACTCAACCGATCAGCATGCCCGGATGAACCGGCCACAGCAGAAGAACGAGAAGTATTGAACGAAATCCTCAATCGTGCGGGGTCATGGTTGGTGTTCTCGGGTGTTGTTGATGTGGTGGTGCGCGTAGCGGACGGCTTCGGCGGTGTCCATGGCTGCTCCGGTGGCGACGCAGCGGTCGAAGGTGTCGGTGCCGAGGGCGTTTCGGACGGGATCGATCGCAACCGTAAAGCCGAGGGCCACGGCGGCGTGGTGGGTGGTGGTGCCGTAGAGGGTGGCGGCGATCTCGGGCCGGCTGATCCGGTCGAAGAACACGGCCAGGAGGGCGTAGTAAGCGGACGCGATCCATAACGGGTTGGCGTGGACACGAGCCGCGATGAGGCCATCGTCGGCGATCGCCATCGCCTCACCGGACCGGCCGGCGAACGTGAGACCGGTTGCCAGTCCGGACAGACCCATGATCCGCCCGAGACCTGTTCGGGCTGCCAGAGCGGTGCAGATCTCCACGTACCGGTCGACCCGCCCAGCGTAGAAGTGGGCGATAGCTTCCAGGAAACTGGCCCACGCACTGTCGAAGGGTTGGTAGCCGGGGTCGTCCTGCAATGCCGATGCGGCCTGGGCGTACCCGACTGCGTCCTCCGGGCGACCCATGTACAAGCAGGTACTGGCAGCGATGCAGAGGCGGGGGAGTTGTGCCACATCGGCGGTGGTGGCGACGGGGAGAAGTTCTTCGGCCCATCCGGCCGGCTCGTGCCTCACCAGCTGTTCACGACCCGGAATCGGCCTGATTGCGTGCGCCCGTCCGTGCACTGCCAAACGGCCGGAAGTGTGCGGGCTGGCGTGATGCTCGGATACTTTGTGAGCGGCGTCGCTCCCCGGACCGATTGGGTGCACAACAACGACACGCGTCGCCTTACTTCGCTCTGCATAGCGCAGCAGACTCGGTGGAGAGTTCCACGCCGGAGTGTGGTTCGTCGAGGTCTCTTAGCCTCGGGGCAGATTCGCAGGTTGGATTCCTTCGCTTGCCCAACGTTCGAAGAAAGGCAGGCCGACTTTGGGCGCGAGCTTGCCTCGGAGCCGACCCGAGAAATATTACCAGTGACTATGGTCGTTGACTATGGTCGCGCTAGAGTTGCCAGCGTGAAGACAATGCAAGCAAGTGCGTTCAAGGCCCGGTGCCTCGCGGTGCTCGACGAAGTGGAACGCACGCACAGCCCGGTGATCATTACGAAGCACGGGCGACCGGTTGCCCAGCTCGTCGCCATCGAAATGTCGCGCTCAACGATGGGAAGCGTCACCGTGCTGACTCACGATGACGGCGAGTTGTTCTCGACGGGCGAGGCGTGGGATGTCGGCTGAGGCGTCCTCGGCCGTTCTGCTCGACACGCACGTGGTCGTTTGGTGGCAAGCCGGGTCGGGCCAACTATCGGCCAAGGCACGAAAGCGTCTCGAGAACGCTTCGAACCGGTTGGTAAGCCCGGTCACATTCTGGGAGTTGGCCATGCTGATCCAGAAGGGTCGAGTTCGACTTGATCGACCGACGTCAATCTGGGTCAACGACTTCTTGTCGACTGAACGCGTTGCGGTCGCGGAGCTCAGTCCAACTGCCGCCGTTTCTGCGGGGGAACTCGTCGACTTTCATGGCGACCCCGCAGACCGGATGATCGTCGCATCCGCCATCACCGCCAACATTCCTCTTCTCACAAAAGATGGCAAGATCCGCGACTGGGCCAAAACTACGAGACGGCTGAACACCGTCTGGTAGCACTGCCGTCGGTTTCGGCTTGCCGTCGACGATCGGACACCTCGATGTTGGTGAACAGGAACGTGACCGTCCCCGATGGCCGCACCGCACCGCTCATGTTGGCCGTGCCAGTTCGGAGCGGGCCGCCTCGATCTGGGTGTGGGCGTAGCGGACGGCTTGGGCGGTGTCCATGGCGGCGCCGGTGGCGACGCAGCGGTCGTAGGTGTCGGTGCCGAGGGTGTTTCGGACGTGTTCGATCGCAGCCAAAGAGGCGGTGTTCAGGTTGAAGAAGGGGTGGTGGGTGGTGGTGCCGTGGAGGATGGCGGCGATCTCGGACCGGTTGATCCGGTGGAAGAACACGACTAGGACGGTGAACGCGAGTGCCAGGTCGCCTCGGTTGCCGGCTTGATGGAACGAGTTGATGGCGGTGGTGAACAGGGTGAGGGCCTGGTTGAGGTCACCGTGAACCGCTTCCAGCCCGGCGGCGTTCCTTGCGATGAGCGCTTCGACTCGTGGGATTCGGTGTTGTCGGGTGTAGGCGAGTCCGACACGAAAGGTGTCGAGGGCCCGCGCCGGGTCGGTCACGCTGATCGCCCGCCCGCACCCGTAGTACGCGGAAGCGATCCAGAACGGGTTGGCGTGGGCCAGGGCTGTGTTGAGGGCGTCTTCGGCGGTCGCCATCGCTTCACCTGACCGGCCAACGACCGTGAGACCGATTGCCTGTCCGTACAGACCCATGACCCGGGCGAGACCGGTTTGGGTGGCCAGAGCGGCGCTGATCTCCACGCACGGGTCGGGCCGCCCGGCGTAGAAGTGGGCGAAAGCTTCCCTGTACGGGGCCCATGCCGGGTCGAAGGGCCGGTAGCCGGGGTTGTCCTGCAATGCCGATGAGGCCTGGGCGTACCCGACCGCGTCGTCCGGCCGACCCACGAACATGCAGGTACTGGCGGCGATGTACAGACGCGGGAGTTGTGCCACATCGGTGGCGATCGCCGCAGGGAGAAGTTCTTCGGCCCACCCGACCGGCTCGTACTGTTGCAGACCCCACGCGAGCATTGCCGTGTGGGCGGCGATCGCTGTTGCGGTGTCGAGGTCGGACCGGTCGGTCGCCCACCGGAACCCAGTCCGGAGATTGTCGAGCTCCACCTCAACCCAGTCGACCGCGGTGTCGTAGCCCGGTCCGTCCCATAGGTCCCAGAAGACGATTGCTTGTGCTGCGTAGTAGCGGGCGTGACGATCCCTAACATCGCCGATGTTTCCGGTGGCGGCCAACTCGTCTTCGGCGAACTGCCGAATCGTTTCCAACAACCCGTACCTGGTGTTGCCCGCAGATTGTTGTGCGGTGACCAGTGATTTGCGGACCAACGAATCGACCAGGTCGAGCATCACGAACTCATCGAACGACCCGCAGACCTCGGTGATGGCGGCAAGGTTGAAACCGTCCGCGAACACCGACGCATGCTGCAACACGACACGTTCGTCGTCGGTGAGAAGTTCGTAGGACCACTGCACGGCATGACGCAACGTCTGATGACGTTCCAACCCGCGCCGCGACCCGGACAACAACCGGAACCTGTCGTTCAAGCGGGCGAGCACCTCGGTCGGGCTCATCGACATCATCCGTGCCGCCGCGAGCTCGATAGCGAGTGCGATCCCGTCGAGGCGGGTGCAGATTTCCGTCACCGCAGTCGCGTCGGTGTCGGTGTCGAGCCTGAAGCCCGGTTTCGCCGCACGGGCCCGCTCAACGAACAACTCCACCGCCGCCGACGACGCCCCGGCCTTCACATCAAGCGACGGAACCGGCCACAGATACTCCCCACCAACACGCAACCCTTCCCGCGACGTGACGATCACTTTCACCGTTGATGAGCGGGCCAGGATCGCGTCGACGAGATCGGCGGCGGCGTCGATGACGTGTTCGCAGTTGTCGATCACGATGAGTGACCGTCGACCGGCGAGGGTCTGGGCGACGCTGGCCGTGACAGTCATTCCGGCTTGCACGGTGATCCCCAACGCGGTGGCGACGGCGTCGGGCACCGCAGCCGGATCACCCACCGGTGCCAACTCCACCAACCACACCCCGTCAGCGAAGTCGGGCACCAACTCCGCGGCGGCCGGGATCGCGAGGCGGGTCTTGCCGACCCCGCCGACTCCCGTCAGGGTCACGAGGTCGTGGTCGCCGACGAGCCCGGTGAGTTCTCTCACTTCGAGGTCACGGCCAACGAAGCTCGTGGTCTGTCGGGGCAGATTCCCCGGTGTGGCGTTGACGGTCTTCAACGGCGGGAAGCCGGTAGCGAGCCCATCAGCACGAACCTGGAACAGATGCTCCAGCCCTGACAGGTCCCGCAGGCGGTGCTCGCCGAGATCCAGCAGATCGACACCCGTGACGAGCCCGGCTGTGGAGACGCTCAGCAGGACCTGCCCGCCGTGACCGACGGCCATCACCCGCGCCGCGCGATTCAACGCCGGACCGAAATAGTCATCGCCGCGCTGCTCCGCCTCGCCGGTCGCGATTCCCATCCGCACCGGCAGCTCCACTGACCGCTGTGCGACGACAGCCGCGTCGATCGCCGCACGAGCCGACGCGAACGCCGCACACACACCGTCACCAGTGTGCTTGAACATCCAGCCGCCGTGGCCGTCGATCGCCGACCGCAACACCTCGTCATGCGCCGCCAACGCGATCCGCATCCCATCCGGATCAGCTTCCCATCGACGCGTGCTGCCCTCGATGTCGGTGAACAGGAACGTCACCGTCCCCGACGGTCGCACCACACCGCTCAAGGTGAAGCCGCCAGTTCGGCCCGGACGATTTGGATCTCTAAGCGCGCATAGCGGACCGCGTCCGCGAGCTCCATCGCTGCGCCCGCCGCAACGCACTCGTCGAACCGTTTTGATCCGAGCGCCGACCGGAGATGGTCGACGACACCTAGGAGGTCGATGACGCCGATCGTGCTTGCATACGAGGTGGTATTGCCGTAGATCGTGGCGGCGATCTCGTGGCGACCAGCCGACTCTGTCATGAACTCAACGGTACTCCTCAACCCGAGCAAGGGCTCGGCGCCCCACGACTCAACCGGTCAGCATGCGCTCGCCAACTTGTGGTCCGAGGCGTTGACGGAGAGCGTTCTCAACTTCGCGACGAAGGCCTTGGACGTTTCCTATCGGCCACCGCTTCAACAGCCGGGTGAGGGTGAAGTGGCTGCGCAGCTGGTAGCCCATGAGCTACACGTTACGGCGGGACATGGTTGCAAAGAGAGGTTGTGTAGCGGGTAGTTCTGTCTTACAGTACGATAATCGAATTAGACATACGGCCCTCGGCCATGAAACACGGAATCACCAGTGAGTCCATCGCTCACGCCGCTACCTATCCGTTGCTCGTCGACGAGGAGTTCGAGGTGGACACGCCGAAGGTGCTTGTTTTAGGACCGGATAGTGCAGGGAACGTGCTCGAACTGATCGGCACCGTCAGCGAAGCTGTTTTCAGAATTTTCCACGCAATGCCCGCACGAACGGGCTTCCTACAACGTCTTGACCGAAAGGAGAACCGATGAAAAAGATTATGAAATTCAGAGTTACGAGCGACGACGTGACCATGCCCGACGGCGAAATCCTCACCGAGGCAGACTTCGAGCGGATGGCCGATGAGGCTGAACACACCGAACCTGACTACGACGCGGTCTTTGCCCGAGCACGAGCCAAGGGCGGTCGCCCGTCGCTCGGCGAAGGCGTCTCCCCGGTGCTGCAAATCCGCATCGATGAGCAGATGCGCCAACAGCTGGCCGAACGAGCGAAACGAGAACACACAACGCCGTCGAGCCTCGCTCGCGAAGTCCTTCAAGCCTTTCTGGCAAGCTGACGCTGCGGGAGTTTCGTCCCTCACGAAACTCTCCGTACGCTTTCGACCCGAGGAACCCTCGGTTCGGAACGCTTCAGGTTTGAACTCACTTGCCGCGTGAGACGGTGGCCCATTTGCCGACCATGCGGTTGTTGAGCCAACCGAAGGCCATGAACACCGCAACTCCCATTCCGCAGGAGAGAAACACCGCGGCCAACAGATGCTCGCCTTCGAGGCGGGCGGCATAGCGCTTGAGGAGCTGGCCAATGCCAACCTCGCCCTGACCGAAGAAGAAGTCTCCGACGATGGCACCGATCACCGCAAGCCCGGCCGAGATACGGAGACCGGCGAAGATTGCCGGCAGGGCGGCCGGGAACTGGACCTTCCGCAGTCGGGTGAATCGACCGGCGCCATGCAGTGTCAGCACGTCATGCATGCCCTGGTCGGCTGATGTCAGACCGAAGAGGGTATTGACCACAATCGGGAACAGGGCGATTAGCACGGCGACGAACACCCGGGAGTTGAAGCCGTATCCGAACCAGAAGCCGATCAGCGGCACGATCGCCAAGATCGGCATCGACTGCAGAACAACGGAATACGGAAACACGGCGCGCTCGATGAACTTCGACTGGCTCATCGAGACCGCCAGGGCAAACCCGAAAAGGATTGCGATACCGAGACCCCAGAACGCGACCTTGCCGCTGGACCACATCCCGTTGAGCATCTCGCGGAAGGCCGGTCCGTCGCGGAAGCCGTTCTGCCAGACCTTGTGCGGAGGCTCCATGAGGAACCGACGGTCTTTATCGAGGATCACGTAGCTGACGAAGTACCAGGCCCCGAGAATCATTGCGCCCAGAAGGACCGGGGGCAACACGATCCCGATCAGGCCCTCACGCTTGCGAAGGCCGACGGGTGGAGCGTCGTCGGGAAGGACGGCAGCGTCGGACCCAACCGACGACGCAGTTTCCAGATCGGTGGCGGAATTCATGCGTGAGCTCCTCGGAGTGAGTGGCTTATTTGGCCGGCCAGTTCCGCAAAGGCCGGGTCGAAACGGAGTTCCGGCTCCCGCGGGTAGATGAATGGTACGTCGAACGATTCGACGATGCGTCCGGGGCGTGCGCTCATGACCAGGACGCGGGTCGAGAGAAAGACGGCTTCGCTGATCGAGTGGGTGATGAACAGGCCGGCGAACTGCTCATGCTGGAAGAGCTTCAGGGTCTCCTCGTTGAGATATTCGCGGGTGATTTCGTCGACTGCGCCGAACGGTTCATCGAACATGAACAGGGGTGGTTTCAGCGTGAGGGTACGGGCCAGCGAGGCCCGCATCTTCATGCCGCCCGACAGAGATTTGGGGTAGTGGTGCTCGAACCCCTTCAGACCGACCAGTTCGATCGCCCGCTGGGCTTCCACGGACCGTTCGGCCTTGGGAACATTGTGGAGTTCCATCAACAACTCGACGTTGCGGCGAACGGTGCGCCACGGGAACAGGGTCGCGTCTTGGAAGACATACCCGATGTTGTCCCGGTTAACCTCCACCGTGCCGGAAGTCTGGTTAAGTAGGCCCGACGCAATTTTCAACAGCGTTGATTTTCCACAACCGGAAGGTCCGACAACGGTAACGAACTCTCCTTTCGACACGTCAAAGGAAACATCGGAAATTGCCCGGGTCCCATCGGGGAACTGCATCGAAATATTCCGGAACGACAGAGTCGGCGGCGAGGATGTTGGTGGCATAGTCACTCCCAAAGTGTCGCCTTCCGACGACCAATGTGTCGAACCGGTGTTTCGGTGGTGTTTCCGGTTTGTGGCTGCACTCTAACGATTCCGTACCGGAGGTCCCGATTCGACCAGAGAGCGTTCGACATTGATAACATCAATGTCGATCGTCCACAAGGGTTCCGGAACGTTTGTCGTTCCGGACAAGATCACCACCCGCGTTTAAGCGACCCACCTCAGGAGTGAGCATGCGTATCCGATCCACCGTCCTTATTGGCAGCGCGCTGGCCGCAGCCGTCGCGCTTACGCCGTTCGCGGCGAATGCGACAACCAAGAAATCCGTGGCCAAGAAATCCGTGGCCAAGAGCTCGGTAGCGACAACCACGTTGAAGGGTGTCTGTCCGGCCACCCTCGTTGTCCAGACCGACTGGTTTCCCGAAGCTGAGCACGGAATGCTCTACCAGTTGCTGGGCAGCGACTACAAGGTTGACACGGGTAAGAAGGTGGTCACCGGGAGCCTGATCAACGCGAAGGGTGCCAAGACCGGTATCAACCTTGAGATCCGCACGGGCGGTCCGGCTATCGGTTTCCAGGGCCCTTCGGCGGTCATGGCGACCGATAAGACGATCAACATCGGCTATTCGTACAACTCCGAGGCGAACAACTGGGCCAAGACCCCGCTGATCTCGGTCATGGCGCCGCTCGAGAAGAATCCGCAGATCATCATGTGGGATCCGGCAACGTACCCAACGGCCAAGACGATCGACGATCTCGCCAAGCTCGGCGTCACGTTCAACCTGTTCAGCAAAGACACGATGTTGTTCTTCAAGGCCGACGGCCGGGTCGATGACAAGCTCCTCGATCCGAGCTACGACGGTGGCCCCGCCCGTTTCATTGCGGCGAAGGGCAAGATCGCCCAGCAGGGCTTTGCTTCCGCTGAACCGTACTCGTACCAGTACGACTTCAAGGAGTGGGCCAAGCCGGTGGCGTTCCAGACTTTCTTCGATGCCGGATACCAGGATTACTCGCAGACCCTCGGTGTGCGTCCCGATGATCTGGGCAAGCTGCGCCCGTGCCTGAAGAAATTCATCCCGATGGTTCAGCAGGCGACAATTGACTTCATCAACTCGCCAGCGCGCGCCAACGCGATAATCGTCGACGCTGTTGCGCAGTACAAAGACTTCTGGAAGTACTCCCCGGACCTCGCGGCCTTCTCCGTGAAGACCCAGAAAGAGCTTGGCCTGGTCGGAAACGGTCCCGACAAGACGGTTGGCAACTTCGACTTCGCCCGTTTGAAGAAGCACCTTGATCTCATGGTCAAGACCGGTACGTTCAAAGGTATCCCGGCCGGCTTCACCGTTGAAACCCAGTACACGAACGAGTTCATCGATCCGAAGATCGGTTTCAAGTAACCAAGCAAACAAGGGCCCGGTGTGTCGTTCCGGCACGCCGGGCCCTTGTTTTTATTGTGCTCCCGTTGGTCGCACTCATCGGAGTTCCGTCGAACCGATGCGGCTTCGCCGCCGGTTGGGCTGCATCGCCTCGGCTGGCGCCGCGTCGATGAGTTCGTGCCCTCTGGGGTCGGTCAGGATTGGTTGGTCAGGACTGGTTGGTCAGGACTGACGGACCACGTCGAAGATGCGCATCGACTTGCTTTCGCGGAACCACCTGCCCATGGAGGCGTCGACCCTCTCGATGTCTTCTTGGCTGACGGTGAACCAGGTTTCCTGGTCGGTCCACCAGATCACCGAGTGAATCTCCTCGGGGTTTTCCCGGTTCTTCCAGATCTCCTTCTTGATGAAGCCGGGTCGCTGTTCGAGATAGCGGCTCCATGTTTGCTCTTCGACCTGAAGAAAGGTTTCCTGATCCTCGACGGCGACATCAAATGTAAGAAATTCGATAACCATTCGCCGACAGTAGGTCACAACTGAATATTTGTGCAGTCAATAGTGGCCGTTCGTAGGGCGACGTGACATCGCCAACCGACGCCGAATCGCAACGTCGCCGTCTATAGATCGGATCAATATTCTTGCTAGGGTGATGATCGAACGGGAGTAGCTCCGTGCCTGCCGGGCATCCGGCGGGAACCGGGGCGAACACAGGTTCAACCAACTGCTCGACCAAGGAGACCACATGAAAATCGGAGCGTTCTTTTTTGGCGGTGTGGAGATGTCCGACGCCGGCGCCGGGGCGCCCAACCCCATGGACCGCCGCTACGACAATGCGGCATGCTGGAAGGCGACGTTGGAGTACGTGGACGCTGCGGTCGAAGCCGACCGCCTCGGCTATGACAGCTTCTGGACCACCGAGCACCACTTCCAGTACGAAGGGTACGAAGTCATCCCGAACGGGATTCTGCTATCGACCTGGATCGCCGCCCGCACCCAGAAGATCCGGCTCGGAGCTATGTTCAATGTCGTTCCGCAGTGGAATCCGCTCCGCTTGGCTGAGGACTTCTCCACGATGCACAACCTTTCCGGTGGCCGGGGCATTCTCGGTGTCGGTCGGGGAACCGTGCCACGGGAACTTCTCCACCTGAACAGCGATCACATTTCGATCGGATCGCAGGACAATCCCGACCAGGCGGCCGACGACATACGCAACCGCGAATGGTTCGAAGAAGCGATGGAGATCGTTCGACGGTCCCTGCGCGAGGACTCGTTCTCCTTCTCCGGCAAGTTCTTCAAGATCCCGGTACCCGGGATTCCTGATCGCGGCACCACGGTTTCTGAAATCACGCTCATCCCGAAACCGGTGTTTCCCTACGAGATCTGGCAGGCCGTGACGAGCCCTCCAACGGTCGAGTACGTTCCGGTCGTCGATCACGGCGCGGTCTTCTGGAACCAGCACCCGACGTTCATCAAGCGCATGTGGGACCGTTACGGCGAACTCCACGAGCAGCACCACGGTTCGGGTCTGGCGCGGTCCGACAAGCGCATGCTGGTCGTAAGCATACGTATCGAAGACACCCACGAATCGGCCATGACATCGGCTCGCAACGGCCATGACGAGTTCTGGAAGTTTCTCGGCCCCTATGGATGGAGCCGCGGTTACATGGGTGCCGATGGCCGACCCGTCGCTCCGGGCCTGATCCCGACGCTGGAGGAATCGATGAAGCAGCAGACGATTCTGCTCGGCTCGCCGGAGGAAGTTGCCGAACAGGTGCAGGGGTTGAAGGATCTCCTCGGGATGGAAAACCTCACTGTCTTCCCGCATCTTCTGGGCGACTCCTACAAGAAGGCCGAGGAGCAGATGGCCCGGTTCATGGGTGAAGTCGTTCCGTTGCTCCGCTAGCCTTTCCATAAGTGCGCATAGCGCTTTCGGGAAACTAGTGCCTCTTCGCGTAGGAGACTCTGACGCCGAGCGCTCCCGCAATCCAATACCAGCGCGAGGTGTCGAAGAAATCGACATATCTCGATGACCGCAAGCTACCCGACGTCGTCAGTTCGAGTCTCGCAGCGATCCTGGCACGTGTCGATCAGCTGGAAACCGCGGTGAACGGGCGGGTAGTTCACGCGTCGGTGAGGCCCTCCGCTGAAGGTGTGTGGGCGGGCGACGACTTCGTGATCTGACCGTTCGGCCGACACAGTTATCGGCCGCGCTTGGCCATGAACATGTCGCGATCAGCCAATTCAACGATGTCCACCGAGCCGGGCACGCCGGTCGCGACGCCGATGCTGCCCGTTATACGGATCGCGTGACCATCGAGAACCATGGGGGCGGACAGTACAAGCTCCAGTCGTT
Source organism: Acidimicrobiia bacterium (assembly GCA_031383405.1). Taxonomy (GTDB): domain Bacteria; phylum Actinomycetota; class Acidimicrobiia; order Acidimicrobiales; family JANYDT01; genus JANMZO01. The sequence goes on from JANMZO010000450.1 coordinate 11,140, forward strand.
CCCGGAGAACTTGAGGTGACGGGCCGGGTAGACCACAGACGATCACGAACTCGTCGCCGCCAACCCGTGCCACCGTGTCGTTGACGCGCGTGGCGCCCCGCAGCCGGATTGTGACTTCTTTCAGCACCTGATCGCCAATGGCGTGACCGAAGTGGTCGTTGATCTGCTTGAAAT
>JANMZO010000456.1:0-3875 GCA_031383405.1 Acidimicrobiia bacterium
CCACGAAGCTGCACTCGATCCGGGTCAGACCGACGGACTCACGATCAACCTTGAGGCGCTGATCCTCCCGCTCTCCGGGTCGGGGCCGGCGGGCCCTGGAGGCGTTGGCCCCGCGACCTACCAGCAGAAGGAGGCGTTACGGGTTCGCAACGCCGACATGGCCCGCGAACTGGTGCAGTTGACCGGTCTCACCCACCGCGAGGTCAATGCCAAGCTCAACCGGACGACGTCGATTGCCAAGATCAACGACGCCACGCTTCCGCAGCTCCAGGCCCGTATCCGGTCCGCCGAGACGTGGCTGAAACAACTGACCCGGCGGTAGGAACCCGCGCGCAGGGCGTACCATTTCCCCCGCCAACTCGCCATTGCGCTCACATTCAACCGCCGGCCCCTTGTACAAGTCACACGTCGGTACTAGAAGAGTATCCACATGAGTGGGCAATACGAACTTGGCGGGTATCGGCTCGAGCGACTTCTCGGGCGGGGCACGATGGGAAGCGTGTACCTGGCGCGTCCCGACGACGGTGCCGATATCCAGGTCGCGATCAAACGCGTGCCTTCGCTCGGAACCGAAGATGACCGTTCCCGTCTTCGCCGCGAGGCCGAGACCATGGCGTCGCTTGATCACCCGAACATCGTTGAGGTTCTCGATGTGGTCGACGACGGGGACGGCATCGCGCTTGTCATGCCTTTTGCGGAGGGTGGCACGCTGGCCGATCGGATCGAGTCCCGAAAGTCCCTACAGACCCGAAGGGCCATGACGTCAAACGACGTGTGCACCACCCTCGCTCCAATCGCCGACGCTCTCGCGTATGCCCACCGTCAGGGCGTGCTCCACCGGGATGTGAAGCCGTCCAACATTCTCTTTTCATCGACCGGGGATCCACTGCTCGCCGACTTCGGGATCGCCCGAAACGCGGCCCACACGAACCTGACCAACACGAACATGGCGATGGGTACCGCTGCGTACCTCGACCCCGACCTGGCCGACGGGATGGCGCCGAGCCCGGCGAGCGACCAGTACGCCCTCGGAGTGGTGGCCTACGAAGCGTTGACCGGATCGCCGCCGTTCGATGCGACCACCTCTCCGCTCGCCGTTCTGAAAGCGGCCGACCGGGGAACGCATGATGTGCTCGATCCTGCGACATTCGGGCCGCTTGCCCTGATTATCGAGCGCGCCTTCGCCCGGGACCGCCACGACCGTTTCGCGTCGATGGAAGAACTGGCCACGGCTCTCCGACAGCCCGACGAGTATCGACCGCCCGACGTGTATAGACCGCCCGACGGGTATGGACCGCCCTCCGCGCCGCCCGTCGACCGGCGTCACGAACCCGGCGAGCCCCATGATCTCGATGCTGCCCATGGAACGCTCGACGCCACCCGCGCCTTCCGACGCCGGGTAGGGCCGATCTCCCTGGCCGAGGCCACGCCGGTCATCCCGGCCAACACCCGCCGTCGGTACACGCTCATTGGCGGATTAATCTGTGCACTTATTATTGCCGGTGTTGGGGTCATCCTCAACAGCAGGAGATCGACAGCTGTGAAGACGCTCGGCCCGCAGCCGTTCCCCCGGTGCAACGTGCAGACCACCGCGCAATGCGTGAAGTCAGTGGTACGAACGGCGAAGGGCATACAGGTCGTCTTCGAAAACGATTCCCGGGGTTCATACGCCATCGGCGAAACGTCGGATGCTTTCGTCGTCGGCAATTGGTTCTGTGGGAGCCGAGCCACGTTGGCCCTCTACCGGCCGAGAACGGGCGTCATCTACTACTTCAACAACTGGCCCGACCCTGACGGCGAACCGACTACGGCCCTTGTTGATTCAACCGGGATCAAGGGTGCGCAGATCGGGGCCGGCGACTACAACGGCGACAGTTGCGCTGACGTCGCGCTAGACGTCGACGGAGTCCGAACATGGTTTCTGCCTCACACCCAACCCCGGAGACTGCGGAAAGGCCCGCCGGCCACTCCGCCCACGCTGACTGCCGACACCGCCGGAGTTTCGTCATGAGGGCGCCCCGCACCAGACCCGACCGCGTGTGCAGACCCGGGCCCCGCATCCGAGGTGGCCCGGTGGTTCTTGCCGCACTGATGGCCGTGGTGCCCACGATTGCCGGTGGTTGTTCGTCGAAAGGCAATTCTTCAATTCAAGTCGCTCCCGCCACTCGAACGGGCGACCGGGTCGAACCCGTCGGCTTCGATCGCTACGAGATCTCACCGGCCATGGATGAAACGGCGATTCCAACCGAAGCCCCGACGACCATGACGACCATGACGACCATCCACATGGTCCCGCTCTCGAATGCTCCACCCACCCAGCCGACTCCAAGGGCCACAACGGCACCGAGCGCTGATCCCACGCCTGCCCCAACCGCGGTGCCGATCCAGATTCCGACGCCCGCCCCGGGCGTGGTGGCTGACCTGACACCGCCGGCGAGGTCCACACCAGCCAAGCCGAAACGGAATGCGAAACCCGCACCGTTGCCGGCGCCAACGCCAACGCCTACGCCTCGCCCGAACGTGGCTCCCCTCGCTGTTACGACTTCCGGGGTAGCAGTTCAGCCCACCTCTCCACCCACCTCTCCACCCACCGCGGAGCCCACCTCTCCACCCACCGCGGAGCCGAACGTCGCTGGACCGACAGGGTCGGCATTGGTTCCGGCCAGGGCGCCCGGGTTCGACGGCAAGACCCTCAAGATCGGCATCCTGTCGACCACGGTCCACCCGATCTGGGGAACGATCGGGAAGGCGCTGAAGGCGGGGCTCGAGGCGCGGGTGGCCACGATCAACCGCCGCGGCGGGATTGGTGGTCGCTACCGGATCGAGTTGGTTTTCGCCGAGACGAACTATGACCCGGGGCAAACGGCAACCCAACTGAACGCCACCAAAGACGTGGTCGCCGGGTACGCGCAGATCCTCGGCACGCCGAACGTTGAAGCGGTCGAGCCGATTCTCAAACAGTTCCAGTTGGTGGACAGCCCGGCGTCGCAGGAAGCGCGGTGGGCGACTTCGCCCAACCTTCTCCCGATCGGCAACAACTACCAGGTGCAGGCCATCAACGGCATCTCGTACTTCCTGGAGCAAAGCGCGCTTACCAATCCGGGATCACGGCCCAGGATCTGCGCAGCGTCGGTGGCTACCAGTTTCGGCGACGCAGGAAACGAAGGCTTCCGGTTTGCGCAGGAGCGTCTGGGGTTCGAAGCCGGACCCGTCATCAGCGTCGGTGCGACCGATACGTCCATGGCCACCTACTCGGCCCAACTGCGCAACGCGGGCTGTGCCGCGGTCATGGTCACGGTCGGGCCGGCCCAGACCCTCGGGCTGGTCGTCAGCGGCCGTCAGCAGGGGTTCTCACCGCGCTGGATCATCATGGGGGCCAGCTTCAGCGAGAAGATCATCGTGCCCCTGACGGGCCCGCTGTTCGAGCAGGGCGCATGGGTCGTCGGCGACGGAACCCAGTGGGGCGACGCCAGTGTGATCGGCATGCCGACCGTGCGAAACGAACTGATTGCCGCCGACCACCGCTTCTGGACCGAGAACCCCGACGTCGGCCTCACCTACGGCTACGTACAGGGCCGGGTCATCGAAGCCGTGCTCGAGAAAGCCGTCGCCCTTGGCGATCTCAGTCATCAGGGCCTGCTCAAGGCCAGCCGCCAGATCGGGGTGGTCGACACGCTGGGTCTCACCTCCCCGATCGACTATTCCCAGGCCGCCCGGCTCGCCAATGGGCGAACCACGATCTTTGCCGTCGACGCGTCGTACCAGAACGCGATCAAGGTACTGTCACGCGACTACACCTCGCCGACCGGCCAGGCCTACAAGAAGTAGCGCACGCGCGACTCCGGCCACCGCAGAATCCTGACACCGGTCACTTC
>JANMZO010000464.1:0-2438 GCA_031383405.1 Acidimicrobiia bacterium
TCCGGGCTCGAGACGATCCCGCCCTTGAGTGTCACGAACGCGATCACCGCCTGACCGGTGAGTTCGTCGTTTGCTCCGACAACAGCCGCCTCGGCCACCGAGGGATGGTCAACGAGAGCGGACTCAACCTCCGTCGTAGAAATTCTATGTCCACTTACGTTCATGACATCGTCGACGCGGCCGAGGAGCCACAGGTAACCGTCTTCGTCGAGCTTGGCTCCGTCGCCGGCGAAGTACTGGCCTTCGTAGGTCGACCAGTAAGTCGACTTGTAGCGCTCGGGGTCGCCGTAGATGCCGCGGAGCATTGCCGGCCACGGGTGCGTCAGGGTGAGGTAGCCACCGCCAACCGCGACCGGCGTCCCGGCCTCATCGACTACTTCTGCGCCAATTCCGGGTAGCGGAAATGTTGCACTGCCGGGCTTCAGCGTCGTGAGACCGGGAAGCGGAGTGATCATGATGCCGCCCGTCTCGGTCTGCCACCACGTGTCGACGATCGGGCACCGCCCTCCACCGATGAACGTGTGGTACCAGATCCACGCCTCAGGGTTGATCGGCTCACCCACGGATCCGAGGAGACGCAGCGTCGAGAGATCGTGCTTCTTCGGTTCTTCGATCCCCCACTTCATACAGGCGCGGATTGCGGTCGGCGCCGTGTAGAAGATCGTGACCCCGTATTTTTCGATCAGTGACCACCAACGGTCTTTTCCGGGGGTGTCGGGCGTCCCTTCATACATCACGCTCGTGGCTGCGTTGGCGAGCGGGCCGTAGACGACGTAGCTGTGACCGGTGACCCAACCGACGTCGGCCGAGCACCAGTAGACGTCGGTTTCAGGGTGGAGATCGAAGACGTACCTGTGGGTGAACGCAACCTGGGTGAGGTAACCACCGGTCGTGTGCATGATGCCCTTTGGCTTGGCCGTCGTACCGGAGGTGTAGAGGATAAACAGGAGGTCTTCCGCGTTCATCGCCTCGGGCTCGAATGTCGTGCCCTCCGGGAACTGCGCGAGCAGGTCGTGGTACCAGACGTCTCGCGGGGCACTGAACGCTACGTCGGTGTCGCAGCGATTGACGACGACGACATGCTCGATGCTCGGGCAGTCGACAATCGCGTCGTCGACATGCACCTTCAACGCGCTCGGGGCCCCACGCCGGTTCCCTGCATCGGCGGTGATGACGCACACGGCCTGCTGGTCGTTGATGCGATCACGTAGGGAGTCGGCGGAGAAACCTCCGAACACCACCGAGTGGGCGGCACCGATCCGAGTGCACGCAAGCATCGCAACGGCGGCTTCGACGATCATCGGGAGATAGATGGCCACCCGATCACCACGCTTCACGCCGATCGACTTGAGACCGGTCGCGAAACGCTGCACCTCGTCGAGCAGTTGTGCGTAGGTCACTGTGCGCGTGTCGCCTGGCTCGCCTTCGAAGTGGTAGGCGACGCGGTCGCCGAGTCCGTTCGCCACATGACGGTCGAGGCAGTTGGCGCTGATGTTCAACTGGCCGTCGGAGAACCACTTCGCGAACGGGCTTTCCCATTCCAGGGTCTTGGTGAACGGCTTCGTCCACGTAACAAGTTCCCTGGCCTGACGGGCCCAGAACGCCTCCCAATCGGCACCCGCCTCATCGTGCAGGCGTCGGTCGGTCAGCAACGAGTGGGCGGTGAACTCGGCCGAGGGAACGAAGGTGCGGTCTTCCTGGAGGAGTGCATCAAGCTTGGGCTCAGACATGGACGTTACGTTAGTCACACGAGTGAGTTGGATCCCACCCGGTTCGCGACGTTTGGATGATTGTGCTCGCTCGGCGGGCACAATCATCCAAACGTTTCCGTCAGCGGCTGCTCAGACCGAGGCGGGCGAGTTCGCTTTCCAGCATCTTCCGGGTGCGCTGTTCGCGTTGGACGATCTCCGACATCGTGAAGCGTCGGACGATCTCGCCGCTTCCAGCGACCGAGAGATCCTTCTCGACGTTGCCGCGTGCGTGTTGTTCAGCGGCGATGAGCAGGATCGAGGTGTTGGGTGAGCGGGCCAGGCTCCAGGTGTCGTCGAGCAACTCGACGGCGCGTTCGGGTTCACCGGCTCCGATGCAGATCCACGCGAACGCTCCGAGCAGGTCGGCGTCAACGCCTGCCATCCGATCGGCGCTCAGCGACGCAATCACCGCTGCGAGGTCGCGTCGGGCCCGGTCGTGGTCACCGAGGAAGCCGACGCTGGCGGCACGGATGGCCTCGTAACTGACTAGCCAATGCTCACCGCGTCGGACCGATTCAATCCACCCAGCACGAAGTGGCGAAATCGCCGGATCCCGAAGATGCGCTGCGATACCGGACCGGTCACCGTCGAGCAGATGCGCGAGGAGGTGTGCGCCGTGCAGGTTCATGGAGATGAGTGGGTCCGGTTCCGGTACCCAGCGTGACCGTTCGACGACCGCGATTGCCG
>JANMZO010000468.1:0-2255 GCA_031383405.1 Acidimicrobiia bacterium
GCCCTGGTACGGGTGGCCTACGCAAGTCCCGCCCACTCGTCTGAGTGCGGCCCGACCTCGCGGTTGGCGTCAACCCCGAACCGATTCCCGTACCTTCACCGTCGCGCAGGTCGTATCGTGCGTGGTACCCGTCTCGGGCCGATCCGGCGCCCAACTTGATGATTCCGCCCGGCCCATATCCCTGTTCGGGTCGGGTCGGGGACCATCGCTGGCACGTTGGGTCTGGGGATTCGCTTTGGGGCAACACTTCACCGGAAGTGACGGTTGACACACGCCCGGGAAGTCCTTAGAGTAGAAATATGATCGTTCAAATGAACGTTCAAATGAACGTTCAAAAACAAGGAGGCGTCAGACGATGAACGACAAGCCTCGCGAAGACACCAACCCTGCGGCGGTCGGGCATCTTCATATCGCCACCGAACGACCGGAGCGTTTCACCCACGCCACCCCCACAGTCGACGACGTCGGCCGCCACGCGGGCGTCAGCCGCCAAACCGTCTCCAACGTACTGAATGCACCCCACCGCGTTCGCCCCGAGACCATCGAACGGGTCCGCATCGCCATCAACACCCTCGGCTACCGGGCCAACCACCATGCCCGCAATCTCCGCACGGGAACCTCGCGGGCGATCGCCTACCGAATCCCGCCGGTCGCCGGGCATCTGAACAGCGTGATGGACACGTTTCTCCACGAACTGACCGAAGCCGTCGAAGCCATCGGCTGCCACATCCTCCTGTTCGCCTCCAACGATCTCGATGGCGAAATCTCCAAATACTGGGAGCTCTCCGCGCAGTCCGCTGCCGACGGAGTGGTGTTCTCGGAAACCGAACGAGACGATCGCCGCCCAGGTCCGCTACTCGAACGCCGGATGCCGTTCGTCAGCTTTGGTCGTACCTGGGGCACCCAGGAACATTCCTGGGTGGATGTCGACGGCCGGGCCGGCACCCGGCTCGCCATCGACCACCTTCTCGCGCACGGCCACCGGAGATTCGCGTGGCTCGGGCCGCGCAACCCCGGAGTGGTCAATGACGAACGTGAGCAGGGCGTACGTTCCACCATCGCTGCCGCCGGGATTCCCGCTGCCGACCTGCACGTCGTTTCGCTTCGAGATGATGCGACCGCTGACCGCAAGGCGATCGCCGACCTCCTCGACGGACCCGACGCACCAACCGCCTGGGTCTCGATGTCCGACCTCCAGGCACTCACTGTCCTCGGCGAACTCGAAGCCCGGGGAATCGTTCCCGGCCGAGATGCTGCCGTTATCGGCTTCGACGACTCCCCCGTCGCCGCCTATGCCGGCGGTGGGCTGACCACCATCCGCCAGCCAATCACCGCTGTTGCGAAAACAATCGCCCAGCTCCTGTCGGCGCAGTTCGCCGACCCGAACTCCGACCCTCAGGGCGTACTGCTCGAACCTGAGCTCATCGTCCGCCGGACCGGATGACACAACCGCACCACCACAACCGCACCACCAGAACCGAATGCACCAGAACCGAATGCACCAACTAGGGGGACGAAGTTCCCGCCTGCCGCACCGAAGAAACGCCACCTCTGCACCAACTGACCCAACTGCCCGTTGTCATCCACTGGCAACCGCTCCAAGGAGAACCACGTGACACCTATCCGTCGAAACTCACGCATCGCGATCGCTGCACTCGTCGCGTTTGCCGTACTCGCGCCGGCCGCGACCGCGGCACCGAAGAAGCCTGCACCACCCGTGCTCAAGAACAAGAAACTGAGCATTTACGGTTGGACGAGCTCGCCCGAAGAAGACACTGCGCTTACCGGCCTGGTTGGGGAGTTCAACAAAAAGACAGGCGCCAAGGCGGTCTTCAACCCGCAGAAGGAGTACGACGCTGCGCTCCAGGCTGCCCTGGCCTCCGGCGCCGGGCCCGACGTGTTCTATGTCGACTCCAATAAGATGCCCGACCTCTTGAAGGCCGGCGCACTCGCGCCTGTCCCTGCTGGTGCCTTGACCAAACCCGATGACATCTATCCGTCGTTGCGCACCGTGTTCTCAACCCCCGAGGGCAAGCTCGTGTGCCCGCCCAAGGACTTCTCCACGCTGGCGCTCGTCTACAACAAGGACATGCTCGCCGCGAAAGGTGTCACTCCGCCCAAGACCTGGGACGAGCTGAAAGTAGCGGCGGCCACGCTGACTGCCACCGGCGTTGTTGGATTGTCGATGGGCTTCGAATATCCGCGAGTCGGCGTTTTCATGTTCCAGGCCGGCGGGGCGATGACCGACGACAAGA
>JANMZO010000034.1:0-29125 GCA_031383405.1 Acidimicrobiia bacterium
GGCGATCGTGATGAGCTGCCGTTCGCCGGCACTGACGTTGCTACCCGAATCATCGATGATGGTGTTGTAACCGTTTGGTAGCGAGCGGACGAAGCGGTCAACATAGGTGGCCTTGGCCGCCGCCAGCAGGTCGGCCTCCGATGCACCGAGGTTTCCGTAGGCGATGTTGTCGTGGATCGTTCCACCGAACAGCCACGCATCCTGCAGCACCATACCCATGTGGCTGCGAAGTTCCCGCCGTGGCATCCGGGCGATGTCGCGCCCGTCAACCAGGATACGGCCACCGTCGAGTTCGTAGAAGCGCATCAGCAGGTTGACGAGCGTCGTCTTGCCGGCGCCGGTCGGCCCGACGATGGCAATGGTGCGGCCCGGCTCTGCTACGAGTGAAAGGTTCTGAATGAGTGGTCTGTCCGTCCGGTAGGAGAACGACACATCCTGAAACTCCACGCGACCGCGGGCCTGACGCAGATCGGCGGCCTTCTCGGTGGCCAAAACATCAGCGGTCTCTTCCGGTGCATCCAACAGTTCAAAGACGCGCTCGGCCGAAGCCACGCCGGACTGCAGGACGTTCGCCATGGAGGCCAGTTGACTCATCGGCATGGTGAACTGACGCGAGTACTGGATGAAGGCCTGCACGTCACCGAGCGTCATGGACCCTGAAGCCACCCGGACACCGCCGATCACGGCGATCGCAACAAAGTTCAGGTTCCCGAGAAACGCCATCACGGCCTGGATCGAGAGCGAGATCGACTGCGCGCCGAAGCTCGCCCGGTACAGCTTTTCGTTCTCGGAATCGAACTTCTCCTCGACCTCGGCCTGTCGCCCGAACGCCTTGACCAGAGCGTGACCGGTGAACACTTCTTCGATATGCGCATTGAGCATGCCCGTGTGCCGCCACTGGGCCATGAACCTCTTGCGCGAACGCTTCGTAATGAAGCGGACTACCTGGAGCGAAAGCGGTATCAGGATGGCCGACACGAGGGCGAGCATCCATGAGATCGTGAACATCATGACGAGGACGCCGACCAGAGTCAGCGTCGAGGTGAGCATCATGCTCAATGTCTGTTGCAGGCTCTGCGCGACATTGTCGATGTCATTCGTGACCCGGCTCAGCAGATCACCCCGAGGTTGGCTATCGACGTAGTTGAGTGGCAGTCGATTCAGCTTGTCTTCGACGTCGGAGCGCAGTTTCGCCATGGTGCGCTGAACCGCTCCGGCAAGAATGTACGACTGCAGCCAGCCGAGCGCCGATGCGCCCACGTACAACACCGCTGCGAAAAGCAACACCCGGTGAAGTTGGGCAAAATCGATGCCCCTCTGGCCGTTCCTGTGACGGAGTCCGTCGAACACGATGTTGGTTCCATGGCCGAGAACCCGCGGGCCCGTTACCGAAAGCACCATCGCGCTCACGGCCAGGACCAGAACCGACATGACCTTCGAGCGCTCCGGCCGGAGACGCCCGATCAGCCGTTTGGCCGACGCGTTGAAGTTCTCCGACTTCTCAACCGGCATACCCGCCGTCGCCATACGACCCGCGGGGCCCGGAGGGGCGAAGGCCCGCGCGGCTGCGACATGGTCCCGGCTGATCCCACCGCCGGAAGCAGTTCCGGCCGGCGATCCGGCCCCCGGTGCCGACGAACCGGGCGTCGACTCTTTCGTATCCGGGCTCATGCCGCCACCTCCTCTGCTGTCATCTGCGAAGCCACGATCTCGGCATAGGTGGGACAGGTTTCGAGGAGTCGCTCGTGCGTTCCGAGACCCACGGTCTCTCCATTTTCCAGAACCAGGATCTGATCGGCCCTCGAGATGGTCGATACGCGTTGGGCCACCAGCAGCACAATCGAGTTGGTCGTGTGCGGAGCGAGCGCGGCCCGCAGACGTGCGTCTGTCGAAAGATCGAGCGCCGAGAACGAGTCATCGAAGAGGTAGATCTCCGGCTTGTGAACCAGGGCCCGGGCAATGGCGAGGCGCTGCCGCTGCCCTCCGGAAACGTTGCTGCCGCCTTGGTTGATGGTCGAGTTCAGACCCTCGGGCATGGCCTTCACGAACTCAGCGGCTTGGGCGATCGTAAGCGCTTCCCAGATCTCTTCCTCCGTTGCGTCAGGCTTTCCAAACCGGAGGTTCGTCGCCACCGTCCCCGAGAACAGGTACGGCCGCTGGGGTACGAGGCCGATGCGTGACCAGAGCACCTCGGGGGCAAGCTCGCGGACATCCACTCCGCCGATCAGCACGGACCCTGACGTGGCGTCGAACAGGCGCGGGACGAGTTGCGTCAGGGTCGTCTTGCCTGAGCCGGTGCTGCCGATGACCGCGAGTGTCTCACCCGCCTTCACCGTGAACGACACGTTGTTCACAACCGGGGACTCGGCACCCGGGTAGTGGAACGTGACATTGCGGAACTCGAGACGGCCCGGCGTCTTCAGCGTGTGAACCGGAGCGGGCGGCTCGACAACCGAAGTATCGGTGTTGAGGACCTCGAGGATCCGGTCGGCGCAGACCGCTGCCCGTGGAATCATCATTACGACGAAGGTGGACATCATCACCGAGCCGAGGATCTGGGCCAGGTAGGTCAGGAAAGCAATAAGCGCGCCTATCTTCATCGCGCCGCTGTTGATACGGCCCGCACCGATCCACACCGCACCAACCATCGAGACGTTCATTACCAGCATGGCCGACGGGAACATCCGGGACATGAGCCGACCGGCACGCAGCGAGGTGTCGGTCAGGTCAGCGTTGGCCGATCCGAAGCGCACGGCTTCATCAGGTTCGCGGACGAACGCCCGTACGACCCTCATCCCAATGATCTGTTCGCGTAGTATCCGGTTGACCGAGTCGATACGCACCTGCATCTCACGGTATTGCGGGACCATCCTGACCACAACCGACCCGATGAGAAGGACAAGCGCAGGGATACACACGAGCAGCATCGCCGACAGCCCGACGTCTTCGCGCAGCGCCATGATCACGCCCCCGACCATGGTGATCGGGGCGGCGATCAGCATCGTGCAGCCCATGACCACCAGCATCTGAACCTGCTGCACATCATTCGTGATGCGCGTGATGAGCGACGACGCTCCAAACTGATTGACCTCGCGTGCCGAATAATCCGTCACCCGATGGAACAGGTTGCGGCGGACATCTCGGCCAAAGCCCATAGCGGTTCGGGCGCCCACGAAGACCGCTCCGATGGAAAACGCTATCTGCGCAAGGGTGATGAGAAGCATTACAACGCCGGTTCGCCAGATATAGCCGCTGTCATTGCGGGCAACGCCTTTGTCGATGATGTTGGCGGCCAGGTTCGGCAGGTACAGGGTGGCGACGGTGGCGACGAACTGGAGAACGATGATCGCCAGCAGGGCAAGACGGTATCTGGCCAGATGCATACGCAGAAGTCGGATCAACATGCTGGGATCGCTTTCGCGCTCGACGCCAGTTCACGGTTTGTTGGCGGATCAAGCAGTCGGGCGAGCAGGTCGAGCGCCGACAACGCGTCACGTAACTGTTCGTCGGTGAAGGTCGACGCATCGATCATCGCGCCTCCGATCACCGAGTCGATGGGCTCGAACTCATGCCGCTTGGCCTCCACGCGGGCCAGATGTTGGGCAGACGGGGCCACCAGGGTGCGGCGCCGATCGGCGGGATCGGCAGTGGTCACGAGAACGCCGGCCTCTCGCAGTCGGGCCACCGATGCCGACACATGGCTCTGGGGAAAGCCGGTGCGTTCGACGATCTGGGTGATGGTCGACCCCGGATGATCGAGCACGTCGACCAGCACCATGCGCACGCTCGTGGGAAGTTCCCGAAAACCCGAAGCCGGAATCGACTTCACCCCGAGCCGGATCAGGCGCCGCCCGAGGCGGTACAGTTCAACACCATTCATATCAAGAAAGATACATCAGCTCTGATGCAATACCACCCCGAGGGCGGTCGAGGCGTTCTCCGGCTCGGCCGGAACGCGCCCTAGGCGGCCCTAGGCGTCGTCGAGATGGATAAACAGGCAGGTCCGGGGCTCGCCCTTCACGTTGCGACTGATATGTCCCTGGCCGGTGGTGTCTTCGGCGAGGAGGATCGTGCCGGGACCCATGATGCGTTTGGTGCCGTCACCGATCTCGATCTCGACCGATCCCGTGAGATTTACGACATATTGACGCCTGGGTGCTTTGTGAAAGTCGAGGTGATAGTCGCCCGAGACCTCACGGAACTGAACCCCACTGCTCGGGACCTTCGCGGAGATGAAGCCCATCGGTCCAAGGTCGCTAAGTTCAACCTGCTGGTCTTCGAAGTGCGACTGGCCGTCGGGGCCGGTGTAGATCCTGGTGAGTTCCATAGGGCGAAACGGTACAGCGCGTCGGAGACCCGGAAGGTGACAGACTCCGGATGTGGCCCGACGAGACACCGATCCCTATCTCGACTTAGCCCTCGACCGGATCGGCGACCGTTGGACCCTCCTCATTGTTGACGCGATGATGAGTGGTCCGCGCCGATTCAACGAACTGATGGCCGATGTCGAAGGAATCGCCCCGAACATCCTCACCAAGCGACTGCGACAGCTCGAGATCGCTGCTCTGGTCGTCGCCACGCCCTATTCACACAAGCCGGTCCGGCTGGCATACACGCTGACGGAACCCGGCCGGGAACTGGCTGCAGCGCTCGCTTCGCTGAGCGCGTGGGGCGCCCGCCAAAGCGGTGACACCCGCCAACTCCCCCGCCATTCAACGTGCGGAACCCCCGTGGAAACCCGACCCTGGTGCCCGACGTGCAACACCTGGCTCGACGCCGACACTCCCGATGAACCGCTCGATTGGGCCTAGCCATGGTGAGGTAATACGAAGATTTGGTCCGGCGGCGAAGCCAAGGCCCGGATCTTCGTTGCCGCAGACGCGGACGGAGTTCGCATAGATGGTGTCGGCCATTTTCGCCGGGCAGCCCACGCACTTGGGGGAACGACTAGCCGCAACCCCGGGTCTTCGGATCCGCCGGAGGTTTGCCAAGAACTCTCGAGTTTCGACGGATTTCGTTCGCCGAAGGTCCGCGAATTGTCATACCCCCCTCGATACGGTGCAGGTATGCCTCACTCACCCGAGATTGCCCGCCTGCTCGACGGGCTGAACCCCGCCCAGGGTGCCGCCGTCATGAGCGAGGCCATGCCACTGGCCATTCTGGCGGGAGCCGGTTCGGGCAAGACCCGGGTGCTGACCCGCCGGATCGCCCACCGGATCCTCGCCGATACTGCCAATCCAAGCCGCATGCTCGCGCTCACGTTCACCCGCAAAGCGGCCGGTGAGCTCACTAAACGTCTCGGCCAGCTGGGTGTCCGCGAACGGGTGGCCACCGGCACGTTCCACGCCATTGCCTTCGCCCAGCTGCGACAGTGGTGGGCCGATACCAACCAGCCCGCTCCCCAACTGGTCGAGTCGAAAATGCGTCTGGTGGCGCCGTTGGTACATACCCGTAAATCGAATGCGGTCCAGCCGGTCGATGTCGTCTCAGAGATCGAATGGGCCAAGGCCCGGCTCATCCGCCCGGAAAACTACGCCGCCGCCGTGTCGGCGATCGGCCGCAAACCACCTTTGGGTGTCGAGGCCATGGCCGCGATTTACACCCGCTACGAGTCCGAAAAGAAAAAGCGCGGGATAGTCGATTTCGACGATCTTCTCGTGCTTTGCGTCCAGGCTCTCGAAACCGACCGGGAGTTTGCCGCCCGGCAGCGCTGGCAGTTCCGGCACCTGTTCGTCGACGAATTTCAAGACGTCAACCCTGCGCAGTACCGGCTTCTTGAGGGTTGGCTCGGCATTGAGCCCGACTCCGAGTTCGCTGAGGGAACATTCGATCTGTGTGTCGTCGGCGACCCGAACCAGGCGATCTACGCATGGAACGGAGCCGATCCGCGCTTCCTCACCCAGTTCTCGCAACGCTTCGGCTCCGCGGAGGTTATCCGGCTCGACGACAACTATCGGTCCACACCGCAGATTCTCACCGTCGCTGATGCCGTACTCGGAATGGGACAGCGTGAGTCACGACCGTTGCGGGCCAACCGGCCCGACGGCATAGTGCCCACGGTTACGGAATACGCGAGTGATCTCGACGAAGCCCGAGGTATTGCCCGGGCCATCCGCGACCGCCAGTCGCAACGACGCCCCTGGTCCCAGTTCGCCGTGTTGACGCGCACTAACGCCCAGGCCCTGCTGTTCGAGGAGGCCTTCCGAGCCGTCGCGATACCGCACCGGGTACGCGGTGGCGGGATGTTCCTGGCTCAGCCCGAAATCAAGAACGCCCTTGGTGAACTTCGCCGATCGCCGGGCAACGTGCCGTTCGCCAGCCGAATCGTCGACCTCGACGAAATGGTCGCCGAGGCGCTTGCTTCCGGTGTAACCGGCGCAGAAGGAACCAACGAGCGGGCGGGCAACCTTGAAGGCCTGGTTCGGTTGGCCAACGAGTTCGTCGGCATCGACCCCACGGGAACCACCTCGTCGTTTCTTCAATGGATCGGCGGGGTTATCACCTCCCGGGCCGACGAACCCGACCGCAGCGCCAACCTGGTCGAAATCACCACCTTCCACCGCGCCAAGGGTCTTGAGTGGCCGGTCGTGTTCGTGGCCGGATTGGAACGCGGCTACGTGCCGATAGGCCAGGCCGACAACCAGGAGGCGTGGGACGAGGAACGCCGGCTGTTGTATGTGGCGGTCACCCGGGCCGAGCAGGAACTCCACTGTTCGTGGGCCAAGACCCGCACGTTCGGCAGTCGCACCACCAGTCGCAACCGGTCGCCGTGGCTAGACAATGTCGATGCGGCGCGAAACGCGTCCGAGCGCCCCACCGATGGAGATTGGCGAGCGCAGCTTCGGGCGATTCGGGACCGGGCCGAGGCAGCCAAAGCCGCCGGCGTTCCCGGGATTCGGGGCACCAGGAATGCCCACATCCAGATAGGCACCAACGCCGACCCTAAGGTCCTCGAAGCCCTCAAGAAGTGGCGTGCGGCAAAGTCCAGGGCGACCGGAATCCCCGCATTCGTCATCTTCCACGACACCACACTCGCTGCGGTCGCGGAAGCCCAACCGGGTTCGCATGCCGAACTCCTCGCCCTCCCGGGTGTGGGGTCAGTCAAGGTCGAGCGCTACGGCGACGAGGTGATTGCCGTTCTCGCAGCCCACCAGGCGTCGCTTACCCAAGCGTCTTAGCTTCGCTCGCATCGCGAGATTCGAGACACCCGATCGCTAACCGAGACATTTGCCGTCGCTACTTCTGCTTTTGCGCAATCCACCAGACAAACGCAGCCGGTTCCTTTTCGAGCCGTTCCCGCAGACCGCTCACGATGGCCTTCTCGACCTGTCCGCCAACGAACGGCACCGGCGAGTTGACCGTCAGTGAACCCTCAAGGCGGCGGGCGCATCCGGCCGGGCGCTCGTGGATCGACCAGGTTCCCCGGCATGTGAAGAACGTCCGGTAGTGAACGGGCGTGATTCGGAATTCTGCGGTCCGCGTCGTCAGATCGACTGTGGTGTCCTCCACCCACGTCAATCGATCCGGCGAAACGAAGCGGGTCACGACCGACGGCAGCTTTCCGTTGAACGCGTAGAGCAACTCCTGTCGAACCGTGCCCGCGTTCGCATCGCGAACTTGAGATTGCAGTACCGGGGCGGTGATATCGGGTAGCCGACCCATGGCCTCGGCCAGGTACGACGGGTCAACCAACGCCGCGCAAAGCGTCGCGGGATCGGCGGCAAAAGTCTGCTCGATCTGGAATCGCACGTCCGGAGTCTACGAAGGAACCTTCGAAGCCGGCTGCAACGGCATCACCTCGGCGCCACCCGGAGCCCCGATGCATGCCCTCGGAGTTCCAACTGCACGCGCTCGAGTTCGGCAGGGTCTATGCCATAGGCCCGGGGATTTCCGCTGAGAACGATGTCCAGGTTCTCCCGAGCAGTCGTTTTCGCTCCGGCCGCCAGGAAAATGACGGCAGCATGGAACCGTATGACGGGGTCCCGATCGCCAAGTTGAGCAACTCGGGATATAACCGAGGCGGCTTCGCTGGTCTTCCCGACCCGATACAGCACCCAGGCGAGCGAGTCGAACCCGGTAACGCTCGGACGCTTCGCAACGGCTCGGCGGGTAGACGCCAGGAGCGCGAGCGAAGGTCGTCGGTTGGCTTCGTAGACTGCCATCTCCAAATCGATATCTACACCGTTTGCCCGTTGCAGCTGCGCAATCGCGTCAACCAGTTGAAGCGATTCAGCGGCCTCTTTAGTCATCCCACCAGAGCGGAAGTAGTCGGCCTGGGCCATCGCATACTGAAGCACCGGTTGGGTCTCGATGATCGCCCCCATAATTCGCGCCGCCTCGACGGGGAGCCCGCAGGCGGAAAGAACGCCAGCCTGACCGGCCCGCGCCGGACCGAACCCGGGAAAGAACCGCAAGGCATCGCTGTAGCTGGCAGATGCGTCGCCGAAGTTTCCCTGCGCCAGGAAGAGGTTGCCAAGAAGCGTCTGGACATAGGCGGCATTCTCACCCCGGCCCTGGCTCGCGATCACAGCCTGTTGCATAGCTTCGAGCGCGCCGGCCATGTCTCCTCGCAGCTCACGGGCATACGAGACACGAGCGAATGACGCGACTCCCGGCCGGACATCCACCATCCGCTGTGTGGTCGCGAGGGCGTCGTCGTAGCGACCAAGCTCGTTGAATGCATCAACGAGAATTCCGTATGCGCTGGCGTTATCTGGAAGCGCTGCAGATACGCGCTTACCCAGGGCAAGCGCTTCGTTGAACTGGTGACGGGCCAGGAGCAAGGTTCCCTCAAGAAGGAGCACTTCCGGATCGGTCGATCGTACGCCGCCGAGTGACGTCAACTTCTGGTCGATCCGAAGGTACAGGCTCGGGTCGGCCTCTTCCCGGACTTTCTGCAACAGAGCACCCACGAGCGACTTCGTCGCTGCCGTGTCGGCCGGGTTTCGAGCAATCCTGGATTCCGCATCCTTCACGGCGTTGTCCGTCGCGCTCAACTGTGGCGCAGGCCGCGAGGTCCCCAATGCCGGGCGTGTGCCCTTAGCCGCAGCCTCAACCGGACATCGTCTGGAAGCTGATGCGGCATGGGCCTGGTCGCCCCGGCCGAAAGCCGGGGCGACAAGCACGACAAGCGAGAAACCGACCGCAATGTACGGACGTCGCGACCGTCCCGTGATTACCCGGATGGTGACGTGGTCTCTCACAGTTTACTCCGCTACGGCAGCGGGAGGGCTGCAGGCTGGCTATAACCGGCAATCGGAGGGGCTTCGAACGGGAAGTACCCGACCGGCTGGATTTCGCTCGTGTCGACCCCGTCGGTCAGCGCGTTGTTCGGAAACACGTTGGTCGCGGGCGTGAACGGCGTTCCACCGGCGAGCACCCGGAGGAGAATGTCGACGACATCGTCGTTCAGCCGTCGCCCGTTCGGAAAGCCCTGAGCGTCACCGGCGAGGATGCCCAAACGGTTCGGCGACGACGCGGCGGGGACGGCGACGTTCACCCGAAGAATGTCCATCGGCGGTAGATAGTTCGCCGGGCTCAAGCCCGCTCCGGCACCTCGCAGAATCGGGACAAGGTCGGACGTCCGCGGATTGGCGGGAACGTTGAGACCGTAGAGTGCCTTCATCAGCGCAGCGGGCTCCGGATTGAGCAAGGCACTACCGTAATTCTCCACGTCGTACTGCGGCTCGCTCAGGTTGAAACGGTCCTTCCACTTGAGTGGAATAAGTACTTCGTTGACCAACGGAAGGCCGAGGCGGCTGACCGGCACCCAGTAACCCGAGCCAGTCGACTGTGCATTCTCGAGAACACGAGTCTGCTGGCGCCTCACGACCGAGTAGACACCGACCACTGATGCCGGGTCATCCACGATGGTCGGGATGTTGCGGTTCTTCGTGACCGACGCGATCGGTACCTGGATCGCAATCACATGAACGTTCTTGCCAGCCAGTCCGTTGATACCGGCTGCAACCGGAAGGGGAAGCGCGTGCGCCCCGTTCAGTGGTCGAAGCCCCAAAAGGTCGAAGATCGACCCGAGGTCGGCGAAGAAGGCATCCTTCCGGGGCCCCGCAAACACCCGGTCTCCGTTCGCCAACGTCGTGACGGCCTTCTTTCCAATCGCTTCCTCGTAGTTCGGCGTCGACCGCGGGCCGATATTCGCGGGTGCAACGGGAACGTTGGATGCCGCGATCTCAACGGATTCGGACTTACGATCCTTGCTCTTGACGATTTTACGGATGCTGTACGTCTGGCGCACGTTGAGGTTCGGATCAGTCGGCGACCCCAAGGGCCCGGTGTTGTACAGGAACGTGTTCGGGTTGGCAACGGTGGTGCTGAACCGGAACTCGTAGGTGATCTCGCGAATTCCGTCACCGGAACTGTTGATATGGATCTGGTAGAGCGCGTCGTCGGCAAACCGGGTGAAATTCGGACCGGCAGCCGGGTCTTCCAAGCCGATGAAGTTGGCAATGATGTTGAGCTTCGTCGGGTCGGTGGTGTCGCGGAACGCGTACAGGTCGGTGTTGTCGGCTGAGGGGTCTTGCGAGATCAGCGGAGCCTCCCGGTGGCTGGATGCCTCGGCTGAAGGCGCGGTAAGCAGTACCGCCCCCAGCAGTCCGGCCGCGGCCAAGCCCGCGACAACTCGTGTTCGGTTTTTCATGTGTCTCCTTGTGAAGTGGCATTTGTATGTTCTTGTGGTCTTGCGGTCTTGCGGTTTGTGGCTACAACAGGGCGGCAGCGGACAGACGCTGACGCCCGGCCCGCGCAAACCTCCCTGGCGGGCCCGAGATCATTTGAATGACCCCGGTCGCTCTCGTGGCTTAAAGAATCGACAGAGGTCGCTCTATCGGCCGTACTTCATTCAAAAATGTTCGAGACTAATTAGCATGAATTGATGTCGTCTTGTCAGTCATTTACTGCTATAACTCGCCACTCGTCACCTATAGGAACGAGATAGACCGTGAACGGCTCCGACCCACCGGTGATCTCGACCGCCTCCACGAAGCGAAGCACCGCGGCCCCGTACTGGGCTACGAGCACAGCTGTTTCCGGTGCCGTCTTCGCCGTTACCGGATCCCCAGCGACGTACGAGCCCTTGGAGCCGCAGAGCTCAGCTGCGTGGACGCTGACCCCGAAAAGGTTCCGGACGGCCTGAAGTTGGGCTGACGCGTTCGCATTGCAGGACTGCTGCGCGCCCAACCACTTCAAAACAGTGTTTTCGACTCGTTCAACCGGCGGCAAGATAGGCTCGATCTCGGGATCGGGATCGATCAACCAACCACCGGATTCATTTCTCGCCCGCCATATTTGGTGCTCGCGGGCGAATTGGAGCCCGACGAACGGATCGATCGCGGGGGCGTGCTCGACTATGACGCTTACCAGATCGCCACGGACGGATAGTCCCGAAAACCCAGTGATCTGTGGAAGGTCAATTTGTCGGTTTGACCATGCTTCCAGAGTCGGGTACGTCGCGAGCCCGGTGGTCGACAGCAACCCGAATGATGTACCGTGATCTCTGGTCTTCTCCGCATTGAGCAACACCGAAAGCGCTACATCCGGCGACTTCTCCGGGGTTCTCGGTGTGGACGCGCCGGACACCGGGTGAACCGACGGGTTCGATTCCAGAGTCGTGATTGCGTCACTCCCCCCGGATTCGACCAAGGGCGGCGTGGCCTCTGTGGTCAACTGGGTGGGCGAGGCGCCCTCGCCACGCGGCGCGCTGCACCCGCTGAGCAGAGAAGCCGACAAGACCGTGGCTGCAATGCCGAGATACCGAGACCGCACCGCCAGCGTTCGGTGTCGGGGCCGGCGCGTTCGCTTTCGTACCGCCACCAATCCCGCCTGTCGGTGCGGGTGTCGAACGTCATGTTCTGCTGCCATGACGCCTGTTCGAGACCGAAAGCGATCCTGGATGTTAAGGCTGCCGCTGTGGGCTCAAAAGAAGCGCGGCAAAGACTTCGCCAACCGCGCCTTTGCGCCAGAATGAGTCCTGTGTTTGTGACAAACGAGGACCGGGCCAAGATCATTCGTATTTCGCAGGCGATGTTCACGCAGCAGTGCGCACTCGGCCGGATTCCCCGAATGGCTGGGGCCGTGTCGATCGACGGCGAGATCGTTTCCTTTGCCGGGCACAACGCCACGGAAGACACGCTGTTCCGGATCGCCTCCATGACCAAGAGCTTCACCGCCGCGGCCATGCTTTTGCTTCGCGATGAGGGTCACGTACAACTTGACGTTCCGGTGTCGACGTATGCACCCGAGTTCACCACCCTCAGCGGACCGACGGCCGATGCGCCGCAGATTACCCTGCGTCACCTTCTGACCATGTCGAGCGGCTTGGCGACCGACGACCCATGGGGTGACCGGCACCTCGACATTTCCGACGAGGCGCTCGACCGCGTGGTAAAGGAAGGGCCGGTGTTCGGGCATCACACCGGAACCGCGTTCGAGTACTCAAACCTCGGCTACGGAATTCTCGGCCGCGTCATTCATCGGGTAACGGGGATCACCGCCCAGTCCTTCATCTCCGAACGATTGCTACGCCCCCTCGACATGAACAGCACAGTCTGGGAGGCCGGGCATGCTCGCGAAGGCACCGACATCGCGCATGGCATGCGCGCCGACGGAGTGAACCAGGAAGTGATCCCCCTCGACGGTGGCCTGGCCACCATGGGGGGTATCTGGTCGAGCGCTCGCGACCTGGCCAGGTGGATCGGGTTCTTTACCGACGCCTACCCACCGCGGAATGACGCGGAGACCCATCCGCTGAGGCGGAGTTCCCGACGTGAGATGCAAAATATGCACACATACTATGAGCCGCGTTGTCTTGCGGCCTCCGACGGCACAGCCATCGTCATGAATGGCGGCTACGGCATGGGGCTGTTCATCGACCATGACCCGAATCTCGGCCAGGTCGCCGGGCATTCGGGTGGATTGCCCGGATACGGATCCAACATGCGTTGGGTCCGGGAGGGCGGCCTCGGTGTGGTTGGGCTCGGCAACATCACCTACGCGCCGATGGCGAACGCGACCCGTCGGGTTCTTGATGCCCTTGCTGCGGCGAATGTCGTGACAAGACCCTTGTTCGCCGCAGATCCGGCTCTGCCTGTCGCGGGGGAGGCCCTGCTTGATTTGCTCATGCGCTGGTCCGACACTGAAGCGTCCCGGATCTTTGCCGACAACGTCGCCCCCGACGAACCGTTGGTCGAGCGGAGGGCGAGGGCCGAGGTGCTGAAAGCCAGACACGGGGAGTTGTCCTTCGCCAGGGTTGAGACAAAGTCCCGCAGCGCCGGTCGGGTGGTCGCCCGCTCCTCGACGGCGGAAGTGGTCATTGCATTCTCGCTCGCTCCCACAGCCGGAGGGAGGATCCAGAAATACGAACTGCCCGACTGATGCTCGATGCGTCGACAGGACGAGCCGGGTTCCGCAAAACCTGTTTGACATGCCAGTCCGTTCGACATGCCAGCCCGTTTGACATGCCAGTCTGTTCGACATGGCCGACGCACACCAGACCGAACCGATTCAGAAGCAACCGACGCAGGAGCAACCGATCCAACCGCAACACCAGGGAGGCTGCCTGTGTGGCGGCGTACGGTACACCGTCGAGGGTCCGCTACGCGATGTATTCGACTGTCACTGCATCAGATGTCGACGCTTCACCGGCCACCACATGGCGGCCACCGCGGCCAGCCCCGAGCGGGTCCGGTTCGATTCCGACAGGTCACTTCGATGGTTCTCACCCGAAGACGACCCGGCTGTGGCCTACGGCTTCTGCGCTACCTGCGGTTCGTCGATGTTCTGGCGAGCCGACGCTCACCCGGAGAAACTCTCCATCGCCGCGGGAACGATCGATGGAACCACCGGTCTGACCACCACCCGGGCATGGTGGGTCAGCGACGCGGGCGATTACTACCGCAGGCCCGAAGGGGTAGTGGAGTTCGCCACCGAGTAGACATCAGTAGACCCGGACAGGAACCGGCTCACCACAAGCGCAACCCGTCAACCAGCCAGGCCTGTCACCCAGCCAGGCCTGTCAACCAGCCAGGCCCATCAACCAGTCGGGGGTGACACGCGTTATGGTCGAGGTGACCGTCGAGGCAGTTGATCGAAATGAAGTGAAACAGTCGGTGTTCTCCCCGGCCTATCGCTCCATCACCGTTTCGACCCTGACCCTCCTTGCGCTCGCCGCGTTCGACGGCATGTCGGTGACGGCGGCACTACCGGAGATCGGCGGCGACCTCGGGGTGAAGCGCCTTCCATGGGTGCTGACCGCGTTCATGTTGACCTCTTCGGTCGCCATGCTGGCTGCGGGCACGGTAATCGACGCGCTCGGTGTTAGGCGCACATATCGATTTACCCTCGTGGCATTCTTTCTGTCTTCGGTGCTGTGCACCGTCGCTCCGACCCTCCACCTGCTCATTGCTGCGCGAGTCGTCCAGGGGATGGGCGGCGGACTCGTCATGGCCACGACTATTTCAATCGTTGGTCTTTCGTTCCCGGCCAACATGCGCGCTCGGGCGTACGCGGCAAACTCGACCGTCTGGGGAATGATGGCGCTCGTCGGCCCGGCGCTGGCTGCGCTGATGGTGTCGGTCGGAACCTGGCGTTGGATCTTTGCGATAAACCTTCCTCTCGTAGCGTTCGCGGCAGCCATCGGGTGGAACCGACTTCCCAACACGGCTTCGTCGAATGATCTCCGATTCGATGTCCGGGGACTCGTTCTTGTGGCGCTCTTTGCCACAGCGACGCTTCTCGGGTTGTCCGAACTGCGAAGAGAATCGATTCTCGCAGGAGTCGCCGCGCTAACTGTCCTCGCGTTGTATTGGGTGCACTCCGGCCGGGACGAGTCGCCGATCCTGGCGCGTCGATACTTCGCGCAGGCCCCCTTCGGGCTTCTCAACGCCATTCCCCTCACATTCTTCGCGGGCTCGCTCGCCGTCGACGCGTACGTGCCCCTGTATGTCCGTGGCGGGTTGGGTAAGTCGACCACGATGTCGGCCTTCGCCGTCGCATTTCTCGCGCTGGGCTGGACGAGTGGAAGTCAGATTATCAGTCGGCTGCTGGACCGTATAGAGAACACAACCGCAATGGTCGGCGGCTTCGCCATCACAATCCCTGCGATCGCCGCCGGCGCCCTCCTGTATACCGACCACACACCGGTCGGCCTGGTGTTCGTAGTTTCCTACGTCCAGGGTCTTGGCATCGGCGCGATCACAAACGCGACCCTCAGCCTGTTGCAGCGCACGGCGAGCACCCAGGAGATGGGCCGCGCTTCGGCGGCGCACCAGTTCGTCCGCAACCTGGGCGGCACCCTGGGCACTGCGGTCGCGGGCGGTGTCTTGTTTCTCATCGTCGATCACCGCATCGGTGGTATCGGACTCGTGCGCGATCTACTCGCGGGAGATGAAGTGGAACTCGCGCGGCCTACCCGGGAAGCGATCGCCGCTGGGTTCCGAGCGGCGTCCGGCGTGGCCCTCGGATTCACCGTGCTCGGATTAGCGTTCGCCCTAGCCGCCCAACGCTGGACCAGACAACACAACGTGCATTGATCACAGGTCCTCGATCGCCGTCGTAGTTGTTGGGACGAACGACGCTCGATGCAGGACCATCGACCCTTTGTATCGTTCGTCGATTTCGCAGAAGGTGGGTTTATGGTCAGTGCTGCCGTTCCGAACGCAACAACCTCCGCGAACGGTCTCATCGTTGTCGGAGTCGACGGGTCGTCCGGCTCCGAAAACGCCGTGCGATGGGCGGTGGCCGAGGGCACGTTTCGCACCGCGAAGGTTCGGGCCGTGCTCGCGTGGGGCTATCCGGTCGTGGTCGGGATGGAACAGTCGGCCGTCCTCCTGGATCAGACCGAACTCGAGAACAAAGCGACGAGGCAGCTTCGCGAAGCTGTCGAAAAGGCGGTTGGACCTTTCACCGCTGACACGATCGAAATGGTGGTCACGATGGGACCCGCCGCCAGCAACCTGATCGAGCAAAGTAAGAGGGCCGACCTCGTGGTCGTAGGGGCCCGGGGCCACGGCGGATTCCTCGGGCTACGACTCGGATCAGTGTCAGCTCAAGTGACGCACCATGCCCACTGTCCCGTTGTTGTCATCCGCCACGAGCCCTGAGGGATCACCCCTATGAAACGTCGAATCATTGTCCCGGTCAACGAAACAACACGGTCCGAGAGGGCTATTCCTGTGGCCGCCGCGTTCGCCCGTCGGCTGAACGCGTCGCTCACTCTGGTCAGCGTGGTGACGTGGCCTTACGCTGAGCACCCCGGTCATCCTGGCTATCACGAAGGTCTCGTCAAGGCATATCCGGATATTGAGGCCGAGTCCGTGGTGGTCAGGACCTTAACCGATACCGCCGGGGCCATTGAGTCGCTCTGTCGACCGGGCGATGTCATCTGCCTGGGTACCGACCACACGTCGTCTACGGCTGAAGTACTTCTGCGCAGTGTGTTTCTTGATCTCGTGCGCACATTCCACGGTCCGGTAATAGCGGTCGGCCCGAAAGCGGTCATACCGGACAGTGCAACGCAGGTGCTTATCTGCCTCGACGGAAACACCCATGCCGAACAGGGCCTCGCCCTTATTCCCCAGATCATCGAGCCGGCGGGATTCAAGCCGTTTCTCGTCCAAGTGACCGACAGTTCCGGAACCGCCGATGTTCCGGAGACCGGCTATCTCCATGAGTTGGCGCACAGCAAGCCGTCGATGCACATCATGGGTTGGGACGTACTCCACGGTCATCCCAAACAGGCCATCGCCAGCTATGCCAATGACCCGTCGATCGCGGCAATCGCATTCACCACTGATGCGCTCGACCCGGTGGCCCGACTGATCTCTCCGAGCCTGGCCAACGAACTCGTTGCCGTCGCGAACCGCCCGTTGATCCTGCTCGGGTCGTCCACCGATGTATCGATCACCCGCCACCTCATCCAGCCGGGCGGGTCCCACCCCTTCCAACCGGGCGGATCCTGACTCGCTGACCCCGGCGGTACGTGTACCTACAACTCCATGACGACCCGCTCCGGTGTCGGAAAGGTAATTCCATGGGCAAAACCCGCGTTCCCTCGGATACCGGTCGCAATCCCTCAGAGTCAGCGGCCGTCGACAGAGCTGCAGAACCGCCAATCCAGTCGGGAAACGCAGTGCTGGTTGACGGATCGACCATTGGTATCAAGTCTCTGCACGCTGATGATCGCGATCGCCTGATTGCCTTCTTCGATTCATTGTCGATGGAGTCCCGACGCCGACGATTCTTCTCCGCCCTCCCCCGGCTCGAAGGCCCGTTGCTTGATCGGCTTCTCGATATCGACCAGACGGCCACAATCGCCCTCGTGGCCGAACGTGACGGAGAAATAGTCGGGGTCGGTAGAGCGAATCGTATCCCTGATCTGCACAACGGCGCCGTCGCTGAAGTTGCCTTCGTCGTCCGCGACCGGCTGCAAGGTCTCGGTATTGGAACCCTGCTTCTTGAGGGATTGGCATCGCGGGCGCGGGTGGTGGGCATTGCGTCCTTCGTCGCCGCTACCCAGGCCGACAACGGTTCGATGCTGCGGGTCTTTCGCAACGCGGGCTACCGCGCGGTCATAAAGCGCGACCCCGAGGACGCCTCGCTCATCAACATCTCATTCCCGATCGAAGAAGACGAAACGTCGCGGACGGCCCGTCGCGCCCGGGAAAGATCCGCCGCACGCGCCTCGCTGCGACCGCTGCTCCGTCCGAAGTCCATAGCGGTGATCGGTGTATCCAGGAACACTCTCTCGACGGGAAGGCGAGTCGTCCAGGAACTGATCCGCAAAGGGTTCACCGGCTCCGTGTTCCCGGTGAACCCAAATGCAGATGCGATCGAAGGGCTGACCTCCTACGCGAGTATTGCTTCCGTTACCCGAAGCACCGGTAAGCCGATCGACCTTGCGGTGATTGCGGTACCGGCTGAATCGGCGCTGCGCGTCGCTCAGGAATGTGCCGATGCCGGCGCGCGATCGCTGCTCGTGCTCTCGGCCGGATTCGCAGAAACTGGACCTGAAGGTCGTGACCGGCAGGGCCAATTGCTTGAGATTGTCCGCGGAAGCGGCATGCGTCTGATCGGACCGAACTGCCTCGGGGTGATCACCACCGACGACCTCATCAGCATGCACGCCGTGTTCACCGACCTCGCTGTCGGCCCCGGAAGCATCGCGTTGATGTCGCAATCAGGCGCAGTTGCGATCGCAATCGCCCGTCTGGCGACACAACGCGGTATCGGCCTGTCGGCGCTGGTGTCGGTCGGCAACAAGGCCGACGTGAGCGGAAACGATCTCCTCGAATACTGGGATCAGGACGACACGACCCGGGTCATCACGCTCTACCTTGAGTCGTTCGGCAACCCACGTAAGTTTGCGCGATTGGCGCGCGAGGTCAGCCTCCACAAGCCGATCGTTGCAATCAAGGCGGCCCGTTCGCCGGAGGGATCCCGAGCCGCGGCGTCGCATACCGGAGCGCTGGTAGCTCCCGACTCCACCGTCGACGCACTCTTCGAACAGGCCGGCGTGCTCCGCGTTGACGAACCGGGTGAGCTTCTCAGCGTTGCACACGCGCTGGAGTACCTACCGCTGCCGAAGGGACGCCGTGTAGCAGTTGTGGGTAACGCGGGCGGACTTGCGATTCTGACCGCGGATGCTTTGGCGCGGCAACATCTCGCGCTCGCCGAACTGCTTCCCGACACGGTTGCACAACTCCAGTCGATCGCGCCCCCGAACGCGGCACTGCACAACCCCGTCGATCTGACCGCCAACGTCCCGCTGGAGGTCCTCCACGAAGCGACCCTTCTGGTCGCTGGGGACGCCGGGGTCGACGCAATCGTGGTCGTCCACGTGAGCGTGCGCGATGACGATCCGAGGACCGTGATGGCTATGCTCGACCAACTCGTCGCCACGTCGGAGAAGCCGATCGTGTCGGTGTTCGGCACGACGCCATCTTCAGCCCCATCTTCAGCCCCGGGCTCTGAGCCGCGCACCACCGATTCGGGAGTGCATCGGGTGTTGTGGACGACCTCGCCCCGGGAAGCGGCGTTGGTGGTCGAGCGAATGGTGACGCGGGCCGA
Source organism: Acidimicrobiia bacterium (assembly GCA_031383405.1). Lineage (GTDB taxonomy): Bacteria > Actinomycetota > Acidimicrobiia > Acidimicrobiales > JANYDT01 > JANMZO01. The sequence goes on from JANMZO010000034.1 coordinate 19,081, forward strand.
GTGGCTGCAGTCGTACGAGGAGGTCGAAACCCCGATTGAAACCGACGCGCTCGACCGCATCCGGACGATCGTGGCAACCGCACTTCGCAAGTCGGCCGACGACGGGTGGCTCAGCCCGACTGCGGCATTCGAGATCATGCAGTTGGCTGGAGTGCATGTTGCGGGGCCGGTGCATGTGTCCGACGCCGATCAGGCCGTCGCAGTCGCTTCAGCGGTTGGGTACCCGGTCAGCATCAAGGCCGCGAGCCCGACCATGCTCCATCGCAGCGATCTAGGGGCCGTTCGTATCGGACTTCTCGATGACGACGATGTTATGTCTGCATATCAAAGTATGGTGCGTGCCCTCGGCGACGAGATGCGCGGTGCATTCGTGCAGCCGATGGCCAAGACGGGAGTAGAAGTGATCATGGGGATCAAGAACGACGAACGCTTCGGGTCCCTTGTGCTCATCGGGGCCGGTGGACGCAACGCCGAGATCTGGCGGGACACATCGATCCATCTGGCTCCGCTCGGCCGTCGGGCGGCCATCGAGATGATCCATTCCCTGCGCAGCTATCCCCTGCTCACCGGGTTCCGGGGAGAGTCGCCGTCCGATCAGGAGTCGCTCGTTGACGCGTTGCTCCGACTCGGGCAACTGGCCGCCGAGATCCCCGAGATCGCGGAAATGGATGTGAACCCGATCATTGTGCACCCGGCCGGAGTTACCGCGGTCGACGTCAAGATCCGGCTGACTCCGAACCGCAACCCGATCAACGACGAGTTACGACGGATCGGCGCCTGAAAGGACCAGACCCATGCGCGCGGCCCCCATCCCACGGGGACCCGCCGGACGCCAGTTCAGGCGTGCTTCACGCAACGTTGCGTGGTCGGGAGAGTCGTGAGACGCTCATCGGAGATCGGTTCCCTGCAGGTTAGGCATTTTCCGTAGTCGCCAGCCGCGAGATCGGCACGGGCCCGGGCCAGGCCGTGTAACTCGCCTTCAAGTTGTTCAAGCAATCCGAGTTGAAACGACCGCTCGGCTAGCTCGGTACCCCCGTCGAGTGAGCGATCCTGCGGTGCCTCAAGGTGTTCATATGAGCCGGAGCGAGAAACAACGCCTCCACTTTCCAGGTCGGTCATGAGGCCGCGAATGCGAATTTCTTCGCGGGTGAGAAGTTGGGCTGCCTTCAGTGCGTCCATGTGATGCTTCTTTCGAAAACTCTTACGACCCGAGATTCCGGCCGTGGAAAGGAACCAACCCCCTGACCGTTGGTTGGAGTAACCCGATCTTGACGCGCGTCGCGCCCGGTGCGAAGGGACGAATGACCCGTCGCCTGTGGGCCAAACGTCGACATCGACACACAAACAGCCCTCCAACCGTGAGGGAACCCTCCCCCATTCGACGGTTCGCCCCTTCAATGACAAAATCACGAAGTGACTGACTCCGCTGTTTCCCCTGACCTTCCAAAAGACTCAACCACCCACACCCGTGCGGTACTCGACTCGGTGAAGTTCGACTTCGACAACTCCGACTTCGAACGGGCGAATCGCGGGCTCGTCGCCACTCATCCCACGGGTCGGATTGAGCTGCCGGGCGGACGCATGGTGTGGGACGTGAACCGCTACGACTTCATCAGAGCACAGAGCGAACCGCCCGACACCGTGAATCCGAGCCTGTGGCGCCATGCGCAACTCGACGCAATCCACGGGTTGTTCGAAGTGGCCGAAGGCGTGTGGCAGGCCCGGGGTTACGACATTTCCAACATCACGTTCATTGCAGGGACCGAAGGATGGGTGATTGTCGATCCGCTGACCACGGAACCGACGGCCCGGGCCTGCCTTGAGCTCGCGAACGCCCAACTCGGTTCCCGACCGGTCACGGCCGTGATTTACACCCATTCGCATGCCGACCACTTCGGGGGGGTGCTCGGTGTGACTACGCAGGCCGATGTCGACGCCGGTCGCTGCATCGTCATTGCTCCGGAGGGCTTCCTCCTGGAAACGGTTGCGGAGAACGTCATCGGTGGACCGGCCATGGGCCGCCGCGGCATGTACCAGTTCGGTCCATCGCTGCCACCCGGGCCGAAGGGGCACGTCGACAGTGGACTCGGCAACGCCATGCCGGTGGCCCAACCCGGCCTGATCGCGCCGACCCACGACATCACCTACACGGGGCAGGAGATGGTCGTCGACGGCATCCGGATCATCTTTCAGAACACACCGGAGACAGAAGCACCGGCGGAAATGAACTTCTTCTTCCCCGATCATGGTTGGCTCTGCATGGCCGAGAACTGCGCGCACACGATGCACAATCTCGTGCCGATCCGGGGAGCGCAGGTCCGTAATGCACTGGCCTGGTCGAAGTACATAGACGAGGCGATCGAGTTGTTCGGCGACGACACGAAGGTGATGTTCACTTCGCACCACTGGCCACGTTGGGGCACCGACGACGTGAAGCACTTCCTGTCGTTGCAGCGCGACCTGTACCGGTGGATGCACGATCAGACCATGCGTTACGCGAACCATGGCATGACGGCCCCGGAGATCGCCGAGATCCTGACGCTGCCACCGGAGTTCCAGGCGGAGAGCCACACCCGGGGGTACTATGGGCACCTAGTACACAACGTGAAAGCGGTGTATCAGCGGTATCTGAGCTGGTACGACGGCAACCCGGCCCACCTCCGTCCGCATCCGCCGGTTGACGCCGGAAAGCGTTACGTTGAGTTCATGGGCGGGGCCGAGGCACTCCTGGCCAAGGCAAGAACCTCGTTTGACGCGGGCGATTACCGGTGGGTCACCGAGGTGGTCAACCATCTCGTGTTCGCCGATCCGACCAACGTTGAAGCCCGTCACCTGCAGGCCGATGCCTTGGAGCAGCTCGGCTACCAGACCGAATCGTCGACCTACCGGAACGCGTACCTCACCGGGGCGCAGGAGCTCCGCAACGGTCTGCCTCCGTCCCGGCCATCCAACCGAGGAGGTTTGATCCAAGCGCTCACCATCGAGTTGATCTTCGATTCGTTGGCCATCCGTTTGAAAGCCGAGGAGGTATCCGGTGAACACACTGTCATCAACTTCCGCTTCACCGACATCGGAGAGGACTGGATCCTCGGTTTGCAGAACAGCGTGCTGCGGAGTGTAAGGGGTCGGCTAGATCCGGTCGGCGAAGTGACACTCACACTCACGCGACTCACGCTGTTGTCGGTACTCGGCGGCGACGCGACATTCGTCGAAGCGATCCAAAACGGCGAGATCACGATTGACGGCGACGGCTCAGCATTGCTCAAGATCTTCGGGCACCTCGACACGTTCATGACCGGCTTCGCAATTGTCGAACCCTGACGCGACAACCGTTGATCGTGAGCAGAATGCCCGCGATCGGTTCGGTGTCGCACCCGGAAACGCCGAAGGGTCGAGTGTTGAGACGTGGGCGGTGGGAGAAACGAACGCATTGGGGCCTCCATGCAGGTTTTGTGCGAGCGGCGAACAGGTCACCCACGAATACGCACAACGCACACGGTCCGTTCACGGAGTTGCGAGAAGAATCGTCAGCTTCCACGCCGGTGAACGGTCGGGCCCTGGCCTGTGGTTCCCCGGTTCATGCCGACCCAACCCGATGGGCTCGTGGAGCTGATTCCGCTTCCCAGCGGGCCGCTCGCCATCAATCCCCCGTCGACCGTGATGGCTTCTCCGGTTACAAAGCGGCTGTCATCGCACGCGAGAAAGGCGGCCGTCGCGGCAATATCCTCCGGGCGACCGCCTTCGGGCCAGGGTTGGTACCGGTTCAACGACTCGCTGAGGTCGACCCCCTTGCGACCCTGTTGGATCAGCGGCGTAAGAATCGCCCCCGGGCAGATCGCGTTCACGCGAATACGTTGGCCGGCCAGTTCGATCGAGACTGACTTCGTGAAATTGATTACTGCGGCCTTAGCCGCTGAATATGCCGGAGGGCCACCCCCGCCGGTGATCCCAGCAACCGAGGCAGTGTTGATGATCGAGCCTCCGCCCTGTTGGGCCATCTGACGCGCCGCGTGTTTCACACCGAGGAATACCCCTCGCACAAGCACGTGGAACGTCTCGTCCCAGTCGTCGACGGGGACCTCGGTGATCGGACCGAACGCGCCGCCGATACCCGCATTGTTGAACATCACGTCCAGCGAGCCGAACGACTCGACCGCAGCGGCCACCATCGACGCAACGTCGTCTTCCACAGCCACGTTGACCCGCTCAAAACGAATTCGGGATCTGACGAAACCTGCGGCGACAGCCTCCTCCAGGAACGACTCGCCGCTTTTCGGGTTCAGGTCGCCCACGACAACCGATGCTCCTTCCGCCAGGAACCTAAGCGCGCTTGCTTTTCCGATTCCTGACGCTCCTCCGGTCACTGCGGCGACGCGTCCGATCAGGCGGGTCGGGGTAGGCATGGCCGATCGTTCAGATGTCATGTCCGTATTCTGCACGGTTCGCCGCAAGGAATCCCGTCGGCGTATCTTCGGCCGACCGAGTTCGACACCGTTAGCCGCAAAGAATCCCGTCGGCGTAAGTCTGCGGCGCCACCGTGGGAATTTCTTCGGCGCTACCGTCGGGCCACGCGGGCCGTTACCCCAGGGGTCTCGCGTCCGTCATGAAACGCCGCAGCGAGAGCCTCGATAGCGTCGACCAGGCGCGGGCCCGGACGGGTCACGTATGCGTTGCCGTCGATCGCCCAGACACTTGCCCGGGGAAATCGTGCAACCACACCGGCCGCCTGCTTTATGGCGTCGGCGACACCGAAGCCACAGGGCGCCACCAGCACAATGTCTGGATCACAGGCCTCAGCCGCTTCCCAACTCACAGTCGTCGACCGTTCCCCCGGCATGGCGAGGAGGGCCTCTCCTCCTGCGGCAGTCACGAGTTCAGGCACCCAGTGGCCCGCTACGAACGGCGGGTCGATCCACTCAAGCACGAGCACCTTCGGCTTTGGGAGATCGGCCACGGAGTCACGCACCATTTGGCGACGACGACGGAGCGTGTCTACCAGCGCGTTCGCTTCGGCACTGGCATTTATCGCTCCGGCGATGGTCACGATTCCGTCGAGTACCTCATCGACCGAGTGTGGATCGAATGTTACGACGGTCGCCTCGCAGCCGAGACGCTCCAGTGCCGCCTCGACCTGTCCGGCTGGCAGTGCGCACACCCGACACAGGTCCTGCGTGAGAACGACATCGGGGGCAAGCCGGGCGATGACCTCGTTCCGCAGCTCGTACATCGGCAGACCAGCACTCATACGCGCACGAACAAACGCATCGATCTCCGCCGGTGCCAGACCGGTCGGCATCGGCGAGTCGACGGCGATGTCGCGACCGTTTCGGACCCCCTCCGGGTAGTCACACTCGAAGGTGACCGCCAGCAGATCATCGAGCCGACCGAGGGCGGCAACAATCTCCGTGGTTGACGGGAGCAGGCTGGCGATCCGGGGGCGCACGATAGTCACGGTTCGAAGGTAGCAGCGCCGTGATTGCTGCGTACGGGTGCAGTTCCACCCGACACGGGGCGGAGACTGCACGCACTCTCCGGGAAACGCCTTCAGCCCGTTCGGCGGACCGTGGCCCAGAGGCCCCAGCCCGCCTCGGAGGACACGGCCTTCCAGTCCCCCGGGAGAGCCCGGATGACATCGTCAACCGGCAGGTGGATCGGCGTGTCTTCAGCGAGAGAGTTGATCCACAGAATCGTGCCGTCGGACTTCAGCACGCGGCCATATTCCTCAGGGAACAGAAACGCATTGACGGCGACAATCGTGCCCACTGAATGGTCGGCAAACGGAAGCGCGGACGCGTCGGAACGCACGGGGCTGCCGTTCGGTTCGGTGAACCGCCGCAGCATTTCATGCGCGACATCGATAGCCGCGACATGGCCCGCGTACTGCGCAAGGCGTGTTGTCGCCAGACCCGTCCCCGCCCCGACCTCAACGAAGGGCCCGGCCATCGCCGAGCCCCGGGCGAAGGCATCGTCGATCGGGTTCCAGCTTTCCTCGGCGGTGAACCTCTCGTTCCAACCTCCGGCCAGGTCATCGAACAACGCCGCAACCTTGGCCCTGCGCTCCGGCGTCCAACCACCCGGCTCGAAGGCTATCTGCCTCGTGACCGCACGCATGGGGTGATCGGGCGATCCAACCTGGGGTCGATCGGGACGACTCTGGATCACTCGTTCGAGGTACTCAATCACCTCCGCATCGTACGCCGACCCACGCAACCACACCGATTGGGTGCGATTTCTTGCGCCCGATCGAACCGATCCCACCCTGTCCGTTGAACAAAGGCGATGCCGACCTGGCCGACCCAGCCGACCCGGTTGGCACCTCGGGCGACCGATCCGATTCAATGGGGTCTTCTCTCGGCATTAGGAGCAGCCTCAATGGCACAGATCAACGAAGTCACCGACCTCACGAACGACGGTGACGTCGCCGTCATCACGTTGAACTCTCCACCGGTCAACGCCCTCAGCTCCAAGGTGCGTGACGGTCTCTACTACGCCTTCGAGGCCGCCCGCGCCGATCCGAGCGCCAAGTCGATCGTGTTGATCTGCGCCGGCCGCACGTTTATCGCCGGAGCCGACATCACCGAATTCGGTGGCGCGGCGTCGACCGCGAAGGGTCTCCACGAGGTGCAGGCCATGATGGAAGACTCCGACAAACCGGTGATCGCGGCCATCCACGGAACCGCCCTGGGCGGCGGACTTGAGGTAGCCCTCTGCGCCCACTACCGCATCGCCGTGCCAAGCGCGAAGTGCGGCCTCCCCGAGGTCAACCTCGGGCTGCTGCCCGGGGCCGGCGGAACGCAGCGCCTTCCTCGCATCGTCGGGCCGGAGAAGGCCATGGACATGATGACCGCCGGAACGCATGTGCCGGCCGCCCAGTGTCTCGAGATGGGCCTTGTCGATGAACTCGCATCCGAAGGCTCACTCCTGGCCGATGCCACCGCCTTCGCCCGTCGTATCGTCGCCGAAAGCCGTCCGCTGAAAAAGGTTCGTGAGAACAACGAAAAGGTCGAGTCGGCGAAGGGCCACACCGCCGTGTTCGACGCGTTCCGCAAGGCCAACGCCAAAAAGTTCCGAGGTTTCAAGGCACCCGAGAGCATCATCCAGTGCGTTGAGGCCTCGGTGAATCTTCCCTTCGATGAAGGGGTCGGCGTTGAGCGCAAGCTCTTCACCGAACTCGTGACCGGAGCGCAGTCGGCGGCCCAGCGCTACGTGTTCTTCGCTGAGCGCGAGGTCTGGAAGATCCCGGATATTCCCGCTGACACACCGCTGATCCCCTTGGCGACCGTGGGTGTGATCGGCGCAGGAACCATGGGTGGTGGCATAACTATGAACTTCGTCAACGCCGGTTTCCCGGTCACGATCGTCGAGACCTCGCAGGCCGCCCTCGACCGCGGCCTCGGTGTCGTGCGGGCCAACTACGAGCGCAGCGCCAAGAACGGCCGCTTCCCCCTCGAAGACGTTGAGCGGCGCATGGGCATGATCACACCGTCGCTTGACTACAACGATCTGAGCGCCGTCGATCTCGTGATCGAGGCCGTCTTCGAACGCATGGACATCAAGAAGGACATCTTCGGAAGACTCGACGCAATCTGCAAGCCGGGTGCCATCCTCGCCACTAACACAAGCGCGCTCAACATCGACCAGATCGCTTCCGCTACGACACGTCCAGAGTCGGTGATCGGTATGCACTTCTTCTCCCCGGCCAACGTGATGAAGCTCGTCGAAGTGGTACGGGCCGATCACACGTCATTGCCGGTCATCAACACGGCCATGCAGATCTCGAAAAAGATCGGGAAGATCGCCGCCCTCGTGGGCGTCTGCCCGGGATTTGTCGGCAACCGCATGCTCTCCCAACGCGGGGTACAAGCCCAGGCGCTGCTCGACGAAGGGGCTATGCCTTGGGAAGTCGACCGGGCGCTTTACGACTTCGGCTTCGCCATGGGCCCGTTCCAGATGAGCGACCTTGCGGGGCTCGATATCGGGTGGGTCAAGGAGAACTCCAAGGGTGAAACGATCCGCGACCGTCTCTGTGAGCTCGATCGACGGGGCCAGAAGAACGGGGCCGGTTACTACGACTACGACGCGAACCGAAACTCGACACCATCCACTGTCACCGAAGGGATCATCAAGGAGTTCGCGGCCAAGAGCGGCAAGCCGGCGAAGACCTTCACCCAGGACGAAATCGTGGAACGCCTGATCCTCCCGATGATCAACGAAGGCGCCAAGATTCTCGAGGAGAGGAAGGCGATCCGAGCCTCCGACATCGACATCATCTGGATCAACGGCTACAACTGGCCGGTCTACCGCGGTGGACCAATGTTCTATGCCAACCAGATGGGCCTCGACAAAGTTTTGGCCCGGCTGAGGGAACTCGAAGCCGACCTTGGTCCGCAGTGGAAGCCGGCTGCGCTTCTTGAACAGTTGGTCGCGGAGGGCAGGAGCTTCAAGTAGCCGGTCTTCCCATATGGGTTGACTTCGGCCCGGGCCCGGGGCCGAAATCAACTCATCCGATAATTCTTGATCCAGGGTCGGGTTGGTCACGAACACATGACATGGACCGAATGGACCTGACTCCACCCACACCCGAAACTCCAGCCGACGACGCTGCGTTGGTGGCATCGGTCGCGCGCCATGACGAATCCGCGTTGCACGAACTCTACCGGCGCTACGGCGCGGTCGTGCTCGGCCTGGCCACCCGGATTCTCGGTGACGCCGGCCTCGCTGAAGACGTGACGCAGGAAGTCTTCGTGCAGCTCTGGCGAACGGCCGACCGGTATGACCCGTCGCGGGGAAAGCTCCGGACGATCCTGCTCACCCAGACCCACGGAAAGTGTGTCGACGTCATTCGAACCCGCAATGCCCGTGCCAAACGAGAAGACAGAGTGCATTCCGTCGAACGCTCCGTCATCCCCGACGCGGTCGACGCCGAGCTGATGGCCCTCACAGAAGCCGAAGTGATCCGTTCGGCTGTCGACCGTCTCCCAACCGAAGAGCGCACACCCCTTGAGCTTGCCTACTTCGGAGGTAACACCTACCGACAGGTCGCCGTTATCCTCGGCCTACCCGAGGGCACAGTCAAAGCGCGCATACGTTCCGGCCTCCGCCGACTTCACGGACTTCTTTCTGCGAGCGACTGGCCGACAAGTTTCGCAACTCCCCGAAAGGACAGCAAATGGACCGCATCCTGACCCATGACGAGGCTCAGGAATTGCTCGGTGCCTACGCCGTTCATGCGCTCGATTCCGGTGAGAGCGCTTTGGTCGAAACCCATCTGGCGACTTGTGATGAGTGCGGCGAGGAGCTTGAGCACCTGTTCGAGGCATCGGCTGCCTTGGGGATGACCGAACTTGAGGCTCCGAGCGCCGATCTCTGGGACCGCATCCGCATCGACGTCCGCAACGGCGACACAGCAACCGCGACTTCTTCACCAACGCCAACACCACTCCCCACTCCACCCGTCGCCGACGTAATCCGCCTCGATGCCGCACGCGAGCATCGCCGGGACCGGACATCCCGGTGGAGAGTGGCCGCTGCCTCCGCCGCTGCTGCGGTCGCCATTGCTGTGCCAGCCACGCTCCTGATCGGAGGCGGGTCGTCGATATCGCTCGCCGCACTGGCCAGAACCGCTGCGAAGCAATCGAGTTCCCGAACCGTTCCTTTACTGGATTCCGGGGGTCGCCCGCTTGCCGAAGCTGTGCTGACCTCGACCGGCCAGGGCTACGTGCGCGACTCGAACCTGCCCGAGCTCCCCGAAGGCCAGACATACCAGTTGTGGTTCATCGATAACGGTGTGCCGGTGTCGTCGGGTCTCCTTGGGAGGTCGCCCAACGTATCGGCGTTCGGGGCCCGAATGGATGTGGATGCGATCGCGATATCCGTGGAGCCGGCGAGTGGTTCGATCGCTCCCAGCAGCACCCCGGTTGCGGTCGGCCAACTCACCTGACGCGGACCGGTACCGCCGTGGGGGGGGCGGCCCCCCCCCCCCCCCCCCCCCCCCCCCGTCCCCCCCCCGGCCCACCCAAAACTAAAACAAAACCCCCCCCCCCCC
>JANMZO010000042.1:0-19690 GCA_031383405.1 Acidimicrobiia bacterium
AAGTACGCGCCCGGATACCTGGCCTGGGGGCGCAACTACGAGTACGAGTTGGCGAGCAGTGTCTTGCGCGACCTCTGCACTCCCCGCCAGCAGCGGTTTCTCCAGCCGCCGGCTGTCTACCCGCACGATCCCATCTAAGGGACATCTGAGTCCATGTACGTCGGGTCCTGCGGATGGACGATAGTTGTTCCGCCGACTCCAGCAATGCTTGGCGATCACGGACTGTTCCTGCGACAATGGCGGCGGCCGTAGTTTCCCGAAGGCTTGAGGAGAACCCATGCACGATCTTGTGATCACCGGAGCAACCGTTGTCGACGGAACCGGGGCGCCAACGCGTCGCGCCGACGTAGCCGTGTCCGGTGAACGAATCGTCGAGGTCGGTACCGACGTCGGCCCGGGCAAGCGAACCATCAACGCCGAAGGGCTTGCGCTCACGCCGGGTTGGGTTGATATTCACACCCACTACGACGGTCAGATCACCTGGGACGAGCAGCTGGCACCATCGTCGACAAATGGCGTTACCTCGATTCTGGTGGGCAACTGCGGGGTCGGGTTTGCCCCGGCCCGCCCTGACCGGCATGATTGGTTGATCTCCCTTCTCGAAGGGGTCGAGGACATTCCGGGCACAGCGTTGGCCGAAGGAATGAGCTGGGGATGGGAGACCTTCAGCGAGTATCTCGACGTACTCGACCAGAAGCGATGGACGGTCGATGTCGGCACGCAGGTGCCTCATGCCGCGCTACGCACCTATGTGATGGGGGAGCGGGGTGCCGATCACACCGTCCGCGCCTCGGCCGATGACATCGACGAGATGCGCCGACACTGTGCCCAAGCGCTCAAAGACGGTGCGTTGGGCTTCACCACGTCCCGCACATGGGCCCATCGCACCTCGACCGGCGAGTCGATCGGCACGCTGTCAGCGGCGACCGATGAAGTGTTGGGAATCATAAGCGCGCTTCGGGACTCCAAGCTGGGTGTTGTGCAACTCATCTCCGACGCCTATCAGACCACCGACACCGATCTTGTATCGGCTGAGCTCGAGCTGCTCGGCCGTATTGCAATGGAGGCCGGTCGTCCGCTCAGCTTTACCGTGCAGCAGAACGACGACACCCCCGACCGGTACAAAGAGATTCTTAGCGCGATTGCCGGTTGGAATGCCGCCGGCGCCGACGTGAAGGCTCAGGTCGGTGTGCGGCCCATCGGCGTGCTCATCGGCCTTCATGCCACGGCGAACCCGCTGAACTTCTGTCCGACGTTTCGGTCCATGAAGTCGCTCTCGCGGGCGGAGCGGCTCGCACGGCTGAAGCAGCCCGACGTGCGCGAGACGCTGTTGAATGAGCATGCTGCGGTCTCGGTGAGAGGATTTCCGGCCATCATCCATTCCGGTTACTCGCGCATGTATCCCTTGGCCGAACCGGTCGACTACGAGCCCACGCCGGAGCGGAGCGTCGCAGGAATTGCGAAGTCGAGTGGACGGCAGCCGATCGATGTTCTCTACGACCTGATGCTTGAAGGCGACGGAAGTCGCCTGCTCTACATCCCGCTCATGAACTACGCGCGCGGATCACTCGACGATGTCCGCGAAATGATCACCTCACCCGACTCGCTGTTTGGTCTCTCCGACGCCGGTGCCCACTGCAATGCCATTTCCGACGGCTCGTTCCCGACGACCGCCATCTCACATTGGACGCGCGACCGGACCCGAGGCCCGAAGCTGCCCCTCGAACTGATCGTCCACAACCAAACCCAGCGCACAGCGAGCCACGTTGGTTGGTTTGACCGCGGCGTCATCGCACCCGGTTACCTCGCCGACCTCAACGTGATCGACCTCAACACCATTTCGGCCCGCGCTCCCCGCTCGGTCGCCGATCTCCCGGCCGGAGGCACCCGACTCCTACAGGACGCCGTCGGTTACCGGTACACGGTGAAGCGCGGCCGGGTCACCGTCGAGAACGGTGTGGTCAACGACGAGCGCCCGGGTCACCTCCAGCGTGGTGCGAAGACCCTCACGAGATAGTCGAACGATTCGCGTTCGCGGCTACGGTCGTAGCTCGCATGAGCGACGCGCGAAAGACCGATGGTGTTGGCGTCGCCGCGGGGTTGTCCGCGTATCTGATTTGGGGACTGTTTCCCCTCTACTTCCACCATCTCAAAGGAGTCGGTTCATTCGAGATCGCGGCACTTCGCGTCGTGACGACCGCGGTGATCGTCTGGGCGGCACTGCTGCTCAGAAAAGAAACGGCATGGCTCACGAAAGTTCGGGATCCTATGACCCGTATGCGAATCGTGCTGGCCGGGTTCGCCATCACGTCAAACTGGCTCATTTACGTGTGGGCCGTGGCCAACGATCACGTGGTCGACGCGGCCATCGGTTACTACATCAACCCGCTGGTCACGGTGGCCGTCGGGGTGGGTGTGCTCCGGGAACGATTGCGAAACCCGCAGAAACTGGCGGTCGTTCTCGGAGCGGTTGCCGTTACCGTGCTGACCTTTGCCTATGGCAAAGTGCCCTACGTGGCGCTGGGCCTCGCCCTTACGTTTGCGCTCTATGCCTTTCTCAAGAAGACGGTCGGGCTCGATTCGCTTTCGTCGTTGGCTGCGGAGACGACCGCAATGAGCCCGTTCGCAGTGGCCGGGTTGTTGTGGCTGGCGAGAAGCAGGGACGGTCTCGGTTCGCTTCACGCCCCACTGACGACGACCATCCTGCTTTCGTTTGTCGGGGTGGTGACGGCTGTTCCCCTGGTGCTTTTCGGCGTCGCCGCCCAACGAATTCCGTTGGCTCAGATCGGCCTCCTCCAGTACCTCACTCCCACGATCGTGCTCCTGCTCGGTGTGTTCGTGTTTCACGAGTCGGTATCGACGTGGCGGTGGGTCGGGATGGCCGTCGTCTGGGTTGCCCTCGTTGCGCTGGCGGCTGACGCCCTGTCGACGCTACGCCCGGCCTCGGAACCTGCGGGTTCCGGCCGCGTTGTCGAGCCGGTCGCAAGCATGGTTGAGTTGTAAATCCGATCGGGTTGGTGGAGACGAGGACTTCCGCGGGTTTTACACCCGGCGAGCCCGGGCGATCCGACGCAAGGGCGGTTCGATCGTCGGAGGTTGACGCCGCGGTGGAAGTTCGGCGAGAAGCGTGGTCGTCGCCTCGGCCATCGCGGCTACGGCCTTCTGAAACGCCGGGTTGGCCATAGCTGAGGCGCTGGTCACGCCGCTTACTTTTCGGGCGTACTGCAGCGCTGCGGCAAAGACCTCCTCGCTCGTAGCCGGAGGCTCAAGCCCCCGAAGCGGCGTGATGTTTCGGCACATACGTTCATCCTTCGGTCTCGAGCTTCGGAGTCCGACCGCATGTTGCCAGTAGCTACTGCGGCGGGTCCGAACGTGTCCACTCCCACCGTAGCCAATCTCGTCGTCACCGCAAGCGCGAACCCCCTTCGCACAGATGTGCTACTTGCGTCGACGCACCGCCTTTGCCACGACCGTTTTCGGAGCAGGGTCGGTCGTCGGGGGCTGGGAGGACCTGCCGACCGTCGGCTCGTTCGCCCGTCGGTCACCGGCTGCAAGTTCAATGGCTGAGTTCGACGTTACCCGGAAGCCCCACGTGAACGCCTCGCCATCGGTGGTACGGGCCAGGACGCTATAGCTGCGGCCGTATTGCAATGGGTTCCGAGGAATGAGCGCAACCGCTCCGTAGGAGTCCAGTACAGCACGCCCGAGCCTCTCTGCGACCGGGTCCTGGACGTTTCGGTATGTCGAAGCACTAAGCGTGCACAGTTGTTGGGCGACACCCCGGTCGTCGACCACGGAGGCCTCGGCCAACTCCGTCGGCTTCCCTCGCATCAGGTAGATCGGGAGGCCAACCGGAACCCGGTACCCGGCACACGAGCTGAGGGGGTTCGGATACTCCGAACCCCCGTACCGTACGAGTGGGACACCTGTGTTGTTCCCCGGCCAGAGCACTGCTTCGTCGTAGCCCAACTCGCCCTTCTCCGCAGCGGCTGGATCCGCCCCGGGCTTCTCGACGAGCCTCCCATCACGGGTGACGAAGACACGGGAGTCCGACACGAGCACGCAGTCCGTGCCAGAGCAGTTGTACGAGTAACCCTTCGGCGTGATCCACGGCTCGGACTTGAGCAGCGCATCAACGAGTTGCTGAGCCGCTTGGCTCGGCTCGGGTGACCGTGCATCCTGGTATGCGTCCCAAAAGAGCGAGAGCGTGGCCGCCCAATTGTCTTTCCCCGTCGCGTAGTGCCCGAACCCGAAAGCCGTGGCGTGCGGTGCGAGCATTCCGACACCGTGAAAGGGTACCGTCAGCCAACCTTCAACCGCTTGACGCTCCGTCGTCGTCGATCCGGATCCGGCAGAAACGTTGCCCGTTAGCCCGGCGCGGCGCCCAGCGTCGGAGTACGCGGGTTTGCGCCTGTCTTCGTCGTGTCCGATCTCGGCGTTCGTGACCAGGTAGCGGCTGTGCGCGATCGCACCGGCGGACGCATCGGCGTTCTCGGCCACTTCACTCAGCCCGACGCTGGCCCGGTATCGGTTCGCGACGAGGAGCCATTCGGGTTTGGACTGTGCTGAGGTGCTGGTGACGGGGGCTATTGCAATGAACAGGCCAATTGATCCCAGCCACCAGACCGATGTTCCTACACGTGCACGCTGCATCTCCACCCTCCTTGGTGTCTGTCCCGCTAAGGACCCTGCGATCGGAGCAACTACGAGCATCCCGCCTCGACTCCGACGATCAGCTTTCTTCTATCGACCACGAAACGTGATAGCCGAATAACCCGTACGGATCATTTTACGTCGCTCGGGCCAGGCCGTGAGGGTTGGTCGTGAACTGGCCGACCGCCGCGATTGTGTCCGTTTGGCGGTGGCGGTCCCACTTCCACTTGGATGTCAGCATGCAAACCGACTCCGCCGCCCAACCCCTGGCCAACCGCATCGCTCTGGTCACCGGCGGCAGCCGGGGTATTGGTCGAGCGATCAGTATGGCACTCGCGGCAAATGGCGCGACCGTAGCCGTCAACTACGCCAAAGACGCAGAGTCGGCCGCTGAGACTGTCGCCTCGATCCGAGCGGCCGGCGGGTCAGCGGAAGCCTTCGGGGGCAACATCTCGACCGATGAAGGATGCGTCGAGGTTGCAGCTGCCGTCCGGGCAAAGCTCGGTGCACCGGACATCGTCGTTCACAACGCTGGTGTGGCTTCCCGGGGAAAGAACGTTGCGAACACAGACGCCGCGGAGATTCTCCGCCTGGTGAGTATCCATGCGTTGGGCCCGCACATGCTCAGCCGGGAGTTGATTCCCGGTATGCGCGAGCGGGTCTCCGAAGTCGGCCGGGCCGACATGATCTTCATATCGTCGGTGGCCACGGACCACATGGCGGGTTTCGGAGCTCCCTACAACATGGGCAAGGCGGCGATGGAAGCTCTTGCGCTCACGCTGTCGAAAGAGGAGGCGCGCAACGGAATCCGCGTGAATATCGTCGCCCCCGGCCTCGTGGTCACCGACATGGGGAAGCGTCTGATCAAGGCCACGGCCGGAGTCGACGAGATCACCTCGCTCGATGCCAGCTACCCCTTCGGTCGAGTCACCCGTCCTGAAGATGTGGCCGACGTCGTGCTCTTTTTCTGCGAACGCCCGGGCATCCTCACCGGTCAACGCATCGGCATCGACGGCGGACCTCGTTGAGTTTCGCCGGCCCGCCCGGCTGGCAGAATTCATGAATGACCGAAGAACTCTCCAGTGCACTGTCGGAACCCGTCTCGCCAAGAAAGGTTGCATTTCTCGGTCTCGGGGTGATGGGTGGCCCGATGGCCCGGCATCTCGCCGCGGCCGGACATGACGTGACCGTCTTCAACCGTTCGACGGACAAAGCAACGGCCTGGGCCGCGACTAATGGAGGTTCCACGGCGACCACCCCACGTGAGGCGGCCAAGAGAGCCGAGATCGTGTTCCTGTGCGTGGGAAACGACAACGATGTCCGTGCCGTTGTCTACGGCGAATCGGGTGCGCTGGCCGGAATGGCACGGGGAGCCATCCTGGTGGACCACACGACGGCATCGGCCGACGTGGCCCGCGAAATCTACGGTGCCTCCGCCGCGCTTGGAGTCGGTTTCATCGATGCGCCGGTCTCGGGTGGGCAGGCAGGTGCGGAAAACGGTGCGCTCACCGTGATGTGCGGTGGCGATGAGGCGGTGTTTTCCGTCGTGGCCCCCGTCATCGGGGCATATGCGAAGTCCTGTCGCCTCCTCGGTCCGTCCGGGTCCGGTCAGCTCACGAAGATGGTGAACCAGATCTGCATCGCAGGGGTTGTGCAGGGCTTGGCCGAAGGGGTTGCGTTCGCCAAGCGGGCCGGGCTCGATGTCGACGAGGTTATCGAGGTCATCTCGAAGGGGGCCGCGCAGAGTTGGCAGATGGAAAACCGGGCGAGGACCATGGCCCGGAGCGAGTTCGAGTTCGGTTTTGCCGTCGAGTGGATGCGCAAGGACCTCGGAATCTGCCTGGAAGAGGCCCGTCGTAACGGTTCCCGCCTCCCCGTCACGGCCCTGGTCGATCAGATGTACAGCCAGGTGATCGCCCGGGGAGGGCGGCGCTGGGACACCTCATCGCTGGCCCACCTGCTGATGCACGACTGAGAACCGACCGCCTCGCCGGAGGGGTTCTGCTCACCGTCGAGACGGGTATCGGCGGTGGCGGTCGCCCCCGGAGCGGTGCTTGACGAAAACTGGCACGTTCGTATTAGTATTTGCCAGTTCGTGCGCGGCGCATGGGCACAACCAGGGGAGTAGTCGCGATTCATGAGCATTTTTCGTAGGGCCAACGCACGTGGCACGGTCCTCGACACGGTCGGCGACTCGGCCCGTTCGCTGGTCGACAGCATGCACTACGAGCTCATGCCGACCGACCGGGTCGGTGATCAAATTGCTCTACTTCCCGCCGGTCGTACGGTCTCCGTTACATGTTCGCCGAAGAAGGGCATCGACCCCACGATGGATGTTTCGGCTCGCCTCCTCGAGGTTGGGCACATCCCGATTCCTCACTTCGCGGCCCGAATGGTGGAATCACCGGCCCATTTCCGTCGTATGTGTGCCTGGATCGAATCGACCGGTATCCGTCAGGTCTTCGTGATCGGCGGCGATGCGGAACTCCACCCCGCCCGGCCCTACGCGAATGCGACCGCGCTGATTGCCGATCTCGCGAAAGCCAAGGTCGGCATCCAAACGATTGGGTCGGCCGCCTATCCCGACGGTCATGCCGCGATCTCGTCGGATGTCTTGAAGAACGAGCTGATCGTCCGGCAGGGACTTCTGGCCGACGCCGGGATCTCCGGCTGGCTGTCGACGCAGATGTGCTTCGACGCGGAACTTCTCGTCAACTGGCTGGAGGCGACCCGAATCGACGGGATCACGACGCCGGTTCACCTGGGGATCCCCGGAGTACTCGACACGACCAAACTCCTGACCATGGGTATGCGACTCGGAATTGGTGCATCGCTTCGCTACCTGAGCAAGAACAAGTCGTCGGTGAGTCGTCTGGTCAGCCCGGGCGGTTACGACCCGATGGAACTCCTGGGCGAGGTTGCCCCGGTGGCGGAGGAACTCGGAATAACCGCTCTCCACGTGTTCACGTTCAACCAGGTAGCCGCGACGAATGCTTGGCGCGAAAAGGTACTCGCCTCATGATGAACGCCTCTGCAACCGAGCCGAAACGGGCGCCCGGCGGCGCTATTTTGATGGATGGCAACCTTCTCCGCGATGAGACCGTTGTCCGGTTGCACGACGAGATCGCCGCGATGGGTAACCCGGCCGTGTGTCTGGCCACGGTCCTGGTTGGCAACGACCGACCTTCACAGCTTTATGTGAAATCGAAACACAAGAAGGCCCAGGAAGCCGGCATGACGTCTCGACACGTTGAGCTTCCGGCCACGGCCACCCAGACTGAAGTCGAAGACGCCGTCAAGGCCCTGGTCGACGATTCTTCTGTGCACGGAATACTCGTGCAGCTTCCGCTTCCCAACGGCCTCGATCCTGAACGTGTGCTCGACTTGATTCCAGCAGAGAAAGACGTCGATGGTCTGACCGAGGCATCGATGGGTCGTCTGGTGCGGGGCCGTCCGGGGCATGTGTCGTGCACCCCCCTCGGTGTGATGCGTCTGCTGGAGCGTTACGAAATTCCAACGGCCGGCAAGAACGCGGTCGTAATCGGCCGGTCGACGTTGGTCGGACTTCCGCTGGCCCTGTTGTTCGCCCGCAAGGGAACCGACGCCACGGTGACGATCGGTCACTCCCGCAGCGGTGATCTCGCCGCGTCGTGTCGCACGGCCGACATCGTCGTCGGGGCCGCCGGCATTGGGCGCATGATAAAAGCCGATTGGATCAAGCCGGGTGCCACTGTCATCGACGTGGGCGTATCCCGTACTGAGGCGGGTATCGTCGGCGACGTCGACTTTGAACCGGTCTCACACGTTGCGGGCGCGATCACCCCGATGCCCGGCGGCACCGGGCCGATGACCATTGCCTGCCTACTTGAGAACACGCTGTCGGCGGCCCGCATGCTCGGGGCGCTGCCGAAATAGACCCGGGTTGCCTACCGCTGAACGGACCCTCCCGTGGATGATTGTCACAAACGTGATTCCATTGTGGCCAATTGTTGTGCCTGACCAACCCGAGTCAAATGCGTGAGCCAGCCTCAATCTCGGCTTGACAGCCGGCGCTCGTACAGAGCCAGCGTCTCGCCTGCTCCGGTGTTCGTCGATTTGAGTGCCTTCAGAACGGCGATCAGATTGTCATCGCGCATACGTTCCAGCTCTCGGGGCCCGCGACCGGCGGCCTGGTGATCCGACTGTTCGACGATCGTGTCGATGAGCGAGTCGGTGAGTTCAGGGACATCCATCAACTTGGTCCACGGCCACTGCAGGGCCGGTCCGAACTGGGCCATGAAGTGGCGCATTCCCGCCTCTCCGCCGGCGATGCGGTAGGTCATAAACGTGCCCATGAAGCTCCAACGCAATCCGCAGCCGTAGCGGACGGCGTCGTCGATCTGCTCGGCTGTCGCGATTCCGTCGTTGATCAGCCAGAGGGCTTCTCGCCACAGCGCCTCCATGAGGCGGTCGGCAACGAAGCCGTCGATCTCCTTGTCGAGGACAAGCGGCTTCATTCCTATGTGCTCATAGATTTTGCGGGCGCGTTCCTTGGCCTCGGGTGAGGTCTGCTTGCCGCCCACGATCTCGACGAGTGGCAGCAGATAGACCGGGTTGAAGGGGTGGCCGACCACGAGTCGCTCGGGATGATGCATGCCCTCTTGAAGCTGGGAGGGGAGGAGCCCGGATGTCGAGGTTCCGAACACCACCTCCGGCCCGGCCGCTTTGGACGCTGCATTGAGGAGCGTCTGCTTGAGGTCAACGCGCTCGGGTGCACTTTCCTGCACGAATTCGACGCCGGTCGCGGCTTCCTCCGGAGATCCAACAAAGCTGAGTGTACCCACGGGGCGCATCGGAGCATCGGTGAGGTCGGCCCAGGCCCGCTTGGCCAGGGTGAGAACTTCCCCCACCTTGCGCTCGGCCTCTGGATCGGGATCGAAAATCTTCACGTTGATGCCATTGAGGAGGAAGCGGCTGGCCCATCCACCACCGATAACTCCTCCGCCGAGAAGGCCGGCTGTCCGAATCGCGGCAGTACCGGTGGGCGCGCTCATGAGTGGTGCCGTGGAGTCGGACATTTGCTCAGCGCTTTACCAGCTGAAGTTTTTCCCGGACTTCAGCCGGGCCCATGATCTTCGAGTTCATCGAAGTGAGGATCAGGGCGGCCCGAGCGACGAGGTCGGCGTTGGTGGCGAGCGTGCCCTGTTGAAGGTAGAGGTTGTCTTCGAGCCCGACGCGCACGTTGCCGCCCGCCAGTGCCGCCATGGCGACGAAGGGGATCTGCATGCGTCCGATGGAAAAGCCCGAGAAGACCGTGCCCGGAGGAAGCAGGTTGACCATCGACATGAACGTTTGCGGATCGTCGGGGGCGCCATACGCTATGCCCATGCACAGCTGGATCATGAGCGGAGCCTCAATGAGTCCCTGGTCGATCATTTCCCGAGCCATGACGAGGTGGCCGGTGTCGAACACCTCGAGTTCGGGGCGCACGCCGAGTTCCTTCACCCGTTTGGCCATCGTTCGCAGCACCGCAGGCGTGTTGACCATGATGTAGTCGCCCCCGGACGCAAAGTTCATCGTGCCGCAGTCAAGCGTGCAAATCTCCGGGAGCAGTTCTTCCACGTGGTTCAAGCGCTCAGTCGCACCCACCATGTCGGTGCCTTCAGTCGCCAGGGGGAGGGGTTTTTCGTCGCCTCCGAGGACCATGTCGCCGCCCATACCGGCGGTGAGGTTGATGATCACATCGACGTCTGATGATCGGATGCGATCTACCACTTCACGGTAGAGGTCGACATCTCGAGATCCGACTCCGGTGAGCGGGTCACGCACGTGGATGTGCACGATGGCAGCGCCCGCTCGCGCTGCGTCGAGTGCGGAGTTGGCGATCTGCTCCGGGCTCACCGGGACGTGTGGGCTCTTGCCCACGGTGTCGCCGGCCCCTGTCACTGCGCAGGTGATGAAGGTGTTGAAGTTCACCCGCCCACTGTAGATCGGCAGTTGCCGGGCCGCGATTAGGACTGCACTTCGTTGCGGAGAGGTTCGCCACGGAGGTAGCGGCCCAGATTGTCGAAGAAGATCTCCGCCACTGCGGCATTGGTGGACGGAATCGCAGCGGAGTTGTGTGGCGTGATGATCACGTTGCCCATCGTCCAAAGCGGGCTGTCGACCGGGAGCGGCTCAACCGTGGTGACGTCGAGCCCGGCCGCGCCGATCTGCCCGGTCCTCAGCGCGCTGATCATCGCTGGTTCGTCGATCAACTCACCGCGCCCGACATTGACCACGATGGCGCCGTGACGCATGTGGCTGATCGCTTCCGCGTCGAGGAGTAATCGGGTCTCTGCGGTCAGCGGAAGCGCAAGCACCACGAAATCAGCAATCGCGAGCGCTTCGTGCCACCGGTCGAGGGTCCACGTTTGGCACGGTTCGGTGCCGCTTACCGTTCGTCGGAGCCCGACCGCCCTCATTCCAAAGGCCGCGGCCAGTTGGGCGACTTCGATGCCGATCGGACCCATACCGGCGATCGTTAGGGTGTGGTTGGCAAGGTCGGTGCCGTGGATGCGGTCCCAGGTCCGGTCAGACTGATTTCGCAGCATCGTCGGCAGACCCCGCGTGAGTGCGAGGAGTTGCATGAACACGGCTTGAGCAATCGGCACAGCCGCGGCACCCGACGACGTGGTGAGCCGAACGCCTCGATCAACCAGCGCCCCAAACGCCGGATGGTCAGTGCCGGCGGAAAGGGTGTGGAACCACTTCAGCGCGGGTGCTTTCAACGCCGTTCGGAATAGCCCGGCCGGTGCGTCGGGGAACTCGTCGGGAGACAGAAATGCGGCCTCGCCGTCGGTCGGGTCGGACCCGCGCCCGGTGAGAACCCGTAGGTCCAACCCCCGCCCCACGTTCATCAACGGATCGAGCTTTGCGCGAAACTGATCGACGAACTTCTCACTCAACAGGAGGCTGACGGGCGCTTTGTCACTCATTGGCGAGCCCAGACGACGTTGGAATGCATCTCGTCCACTCTACGGCTTGTGGTGTGGCGCTTCCGCAGTTCTCCAAGAGGAAAAGCCTGACCGTACTCGCTTTCAACGGAACGGGCTTGGTAGCCTCGAACCGATGGCTACCACCCCAGATTTCGCCACGTACTTGCACGAATACGCCGTTGTGAGCACAGCGAAAGACGCGCGCTGGGTCGACGTCGAATGGTCGGATGGCCAGCACACCAGGTTTCATCACCTGTGGTTGCGCGACAACTGTCCGTGTAATGAGTGCGTTGCCGAGATAACCCGCGAGCAGACGTTTGAGATCCTCACGGTGCCGGGGGAGCTGGCTGCCTCGACGGTTGAACGAAGCCGGTCCGGCGATGTCGTTGTCGGTTGGCCCGACGGCCACGTCAGTGTCTTTGACGCTGGTTGGCTCCGTGCTCACGTCTACGACAACGGCAGTTCCTCGGTCCCGGACAATCGTACGGCGACCACCAAGCGGATTTCTTGGGACTCGTCTTCCTTCGATGCGCCGCCCACCTTCGATGGCACTGCCGTTCTCACGAACAACGACTCGCTCTATGAGTGGCTTACCGCGTTGCAGACATACGGCTGCTCCCGGGTGCGCGGGTTGCCGGATGATCCGGATGTGGTCGGTGCGCTGTGCGGTCGAATCGGAATGGTGCGGCACACGAACTTCGGCGTGCTGTGGGACGTCAAGTCGGAACCCGATCCGATCTCGAACGCCAATACCTCACTGCGGCTTCCCCCTCATACCGACCTGCCTACGAGGGAGTACCAGCCCGGGATCCAGTTCCTTCACTGCCTGGTGAACGATGCCACGGGTGGTGACAGCGTATTGCTCGACGGGCTTCGGATCGTCGAGATCCTAAGGTCGGAATCGGAAGCGCACTTCCAGACGCTCTCTACGGTTCCGTGGAACTGGGCGAACCGGTCGAAAACGAGCGATTACCGCTATGCGTCCCCGGTGATCGTTCTCGACGGCAACGGAGAACTGGCCGAGATCCGCGTTGGTAACTGGTTGCGAGCTCCGCTTGTCGATGCCCCGTTCGATCGGGTGGAAGCGGCCTATGAGGCCTACCGTCATATCTTCGAGATCACGTACCGCCCAGAGTTGGTCGTGCAGTTCCGGCTGGAGCCGGGCGACTGCATGATCTTCGACAACCGTCGCATCCTCCACGCCCGAACCGAGTTCGATCCTAACTCCGGTAATCGGTTCCTTCGTGGCTGCTACAGCGAACGTGAAGAGGTCGAGTCCCGACTGCGGGTTCTCGAACGGGAAAAGCGCGCCGCAATCGCCCATTCGTGACCGCTCGAGTGGCGGTCTTTTGACAGTGCTACTGCCACTTCTTAGAGTTGGGCGATGGCTCCCCAAACCAACCGCAACGGCGCACCGTATGTCCGCACGTCAGAGACGCGCTTCGCAGACATACCGGACTTTCCTTACGAGCCGGGATACGTCGATGTCGATGGCTTTCGCATGGCCTTCATCGATGAGGGACCCCGCGACGCGACAACATTGCTCCTGCTTCATGGCGAACCGACGTGGAGCTTTCTGTATCGCCGGATGATCCCGACGTTTCTGGCTGCCGGCTTACGAGTAGTGGCGCCGGACCTGATCGGCTTTGGGCGCTCCGACAAGCCGACGGACCGGTCCGCGTACACCTACGCCGGGCATGTCGCCTGGATGACGGAGTTCCTTGCCTCGCAGGGACTGAGCGACCTCACCCTCTTCTGTCAGGACTGGGGTGGCCTGATCGGGTTGCGAGTGGCCGCTGAGCTGCCAGATTTGTTTGCGCGCTTAGTGATTGCCAACACCACGTTGCCCGATGGGTCGGCGATGAGCGAGGGGTTCATGATGTGGCAGAACGCGTCGCAGACGATGAACTTCATGGATTGCGGGACGATGCTCCAACGGGCGACCCAGGCCCGCGAGTTGACCGAAGCGGAGATGAACGCGTACCGGGCCCCGTTCCCCGACGAGGAGCATATGGCCGGCGCCCGCCAGTTCCCACTGCTCGTGCCGACCTCCCCCGACGACCCGGCGGTTCCGGCCAACCTCGCGGCCTGGAAAGTTCTCGAAAGCTGGACTTCGCCCGTTCTCACGCTTTGGGCGCCGGGCGACATGGTTCTCGGTGGGTACCAACAGGGTTTCCTGGACCGGATCCCGGGAACGAAAGGACAGCCGCATCAGACGTTCGCTCCAGCCGGTCATTTTGTCCAAGACGACTGCGGCGAGGACCTCGCTGAGGCTGTGGTCAACTGGATCCGGCACTAATTCGCGGAGAATCGGCCACCACCAACCTGAACTCAGCGCAACTCATAGCGACTCATAGCTGACTCATCGCTCGTAGTCACGATGGCGTGATCGCCCACGCCTCGAGCGACTCCCAGCAAAGGAAGCCCATGCAGGATTCACGTCCCAACGCAAAATGGTCACCACCGATGACGAGATCACCGAGATCAAGGTCACCCATCAGAACCACACTTTCCGTTGCGATCGGGCTCAGCGCCGCGCTGGCCGGGTCACTGCTTGCAACTCCGTCGGTGAGTCTCGCCCAGACCTACACGACCCCCGACTTCGTCGTCGACTTCACCGAGACGTACGCCCCCATCTGGGATGACACAGGAAGCGGGGCAGACGAAGAGGTCTCGATCTGGCGACCTGTTGTCCCGAAAGGCTTTGTTCGCCTCGGACATCGCATGGAGGCGGGACACGACGAACCATCGGGCCAGACCGTGATCTTGAAGGCCGTCAACAAGAAGGTCATCAAAGCCCCGACCAAGTACGTTCTGATCTGGAATGATGCGGGTTCGGGGGCAGCGAAAAACGTGTTCATTTGGAGGGCCTCCTGCGCGACGGGATACTCAGCGCTGGGCGATGTGGCGACCACGACCAAGAAGGTGCCGAGCAAGAGCGAGGTCTCCTGTGTGAGGTCGTCCGATCTGATGAAGGCCGTGGGGGGAGATCTCATTTGGGACGACACCGCATCGGGGGCGAAGGCTGACTTCGGTGCCTGGTCCGTGGACCCGCCCGAATCCGACGGCGTGTCGGAATTCGTCTCCGAAGGTCTGTTCTACGGAGCTGCGACCCACACGAAGCCGGCCGACAACCTGATCGCTTCGCTCTGGGCCATCAAGACCCCGGTCGGTAGCGGTGGCGGTAGCGCACCTGCGGCCCCAGCGGCCGCCACACCGACCAAGGCACCTGCCGCTGGCACACCCACGACGACCCCGGTTGCCACGACCAAGGCGGTTGCGGCCGGTCCCGCCACGGCCACACCCGAGTGGACCGCTGCCGTTCAGCAGATCGTTGCAACGGCCGGAAAGCCGCCGGCCCCGGCCCCACGGTCGGACCGGGTGACCCCGCTTCCCGTCGATTATTCACCGGATGGCGCCACGAAATACATCAACGAGCGTCACGATGAAACCGACAACATCTCCGACATCACCAAGCTCGGACTGAACGACTCGGTCATCTTCCCGGGTGCCCTGATCAGAGGTGACCAGGTCAACTCGTTCATCTATCCGCCGATCACACTCAAGCGAGCACCGATCAAGGTGTCGGTGTCTGCCGAAGGCTCATCGGTCACCGGTGGAAACCTGTCGCAGACGATTCAGGATCCGCAGTCACTCAGCAGTTCCCGCCAGGCGACCGCCGACCTTCTGAAAAACGCCATCGGCCCGAACACCAAACTCCCGGCCCGGGTCGACTTCAGCATTACCGAGGTGAAGAGCGAGGCGCAATTGGCACTGGCGTTCGACGCCGACGTCAAATACGGCGTTGGAAGCGTGCAGTCCGGCTTCAGTTTTGACAAGTCGAAGAACCTCAACCACGTGGTGGCGAAATACAAGCAGATCTACTTCACCGTTGACGTCGACACGCCACGAAGTCAGGGGGATCTCTTTGATCCGACGACCCCGACGTCACAGATCGCCGCCGCAATGCCGCCGGGCTCCACTCCACTTTACGTAGGAACGGTCACCTACGGAATGATGGCCACGATGTTCATGGAGAGCACCAACACCGCCGAGGAAATGAAGGCATCGCTTGATGCCGCCTACAAAGGCGGGGTCGATGTGAAGGTGAGCTCCAAGTACAGCGCCCGGGAAGTGCTCAGCAACTCCAGCCTGAAGATCCAGGTGTACGGAGGCTCCACGGCCGGGCTCGGCAGCCTCGAGACGGGCATCACCGGGTTCTTGAAGGTGATCGCGGCCAGCCGGACCTATTCGGCCGATTCACCGGGTGTACCGATCTCCTACGTCTTCCGGAACCTTCAGGACAACCTCCTGGCGGCGGTCACCCAGACGGCGCAGTACAACCTCAGCACACCCATCAAGGTGAAGCAGCGGGTTCAGGTCAGGATCGTCAACATGATCTGCACCATGTCCGACGACGAAGGTTCCAACAACGACGCTGATATGGACCGCTGGAACTTCGACGTCTTCGCACAGAGCGTGAAACGCGGGGGAGCGCCGGGACCGTTGGGGAAAGAGAACCTCTACAACTTCTCGACCTCAGGAGCAGTGACGACGCCCGAAGGATACGTGTGGCGGGAGGCCATAGGAAAGACATCAACCCTCGTCTTCGAAACCGACCCAGCCCTCTACGACTTTGAATCTGAAGTTCTCACCATCGACGGCTACGGGCGGGAATACGACACTACCGGGAGCGATGAGGAAGGCTATGGCAAGCTGACCGTGAAGGGATCCTCGATGTTCGGAACCCATAAATTCTCGGTGAACTCGGCCGACTTCAGCTACGAACTTACCGTGGAGATCACGAAGCTGTAGCCTCCACCGTCTGTTCAACTTGTGCGAGAGTCGGGTGTCGCGGGAAGCGCCACCCGACTTTTCCGTTCTCAGGTTGATTGCCGCAGTTGCATAACAACATACAGGCCACCCCCCCCGCTTGTTCGGTGTGCTGACCGCCAGTAGACTTGTGTCCCGCGCGCAGTGTGGTTTTTTTTGGGGGGGGTGAATGTGGGAGAGGTGCAGAAGCAGGCGACCGTGGACTCAGTTTCTTGGCGTGTGCTTCGCTCCGACACGGTGGAGGTAAATGGCGTCTCCGTCGATCTCACCGGTCGTTGCCGGACGGTCCTCCTCCGCTTGTTGCTCGAGGCGAATCAAACGGTTTCGACAGATCGACTTGCCGATTTCATCTGGGGTGAATCCCTTCCGAAGAACCCGCGAAATGCAATCGCCCGGTTTGTGTCGGATCTTCGGATCGCCCTCGGGTCGCTGGGGCAACGAATTACCGCGGCCGGCGGGTATGCGGTGGTCGTTCTGCCGGGCGAACTCGACTTGGAGCGCGCACAGTCGGACCTCGCCGACACGAAGTCCTACCGGGAACTCGATCGCCAGCGGGCACTGGCCGCGGCAGCCGATGGATTGGCGCTTGTCGGTACCGACGCAAACCCGTTTCTGGTCGACCTCCCGAACGCGGCGGCCGTGCTTCGTGGACACGATGCAGTTCGCATAGAGCTGATCACGTCGTTTGCCGAGCTTCAACTCGCGGCCGGAAATCACGGGGAACTGGTGACTGTGGTGCACAAAGCCATCGAATCCCATCCCTACCACGAGGAGTTCTACGTACACCTGATGCTCGCACTCTACCGCTCGGGGCGATCAACCGAGGCTTTGCGGGTCGGCCAGACTTTGCGCGGACTCCTGAGAGAAATCGGTCTGTTGCCGGGGGCTGCCGTGCGGCAACTGGAAAGTGAGATCATCGGCGGCGAGGATCCCGAATATTCTGACGTTTTGCTCCGCAGTTCCGGCTGGTCCGATCGAAACGCAAAATATCCCGTTCTCGATCCCGGCACCCCACTCATCGGCCGACTCGAAGAGCTCAATGCAATCGAAGCCCGACTCGCTCAACATCGAATCGTTTCGATCGTCGGGCTCGGAGGGTCCGGGAAGACCCGATTGGCATTGGCCGCTGTTCGTCGTCGCGAGCTCCTCGGCGATGGAGTCCACAGGATCGGCCTCGGTGATGTCACCGAGCCTGCGTTGCTTCCCGCCATCATCGCGGGGGCCGTCGGTGTTCCGATTGAGAACGTAGTGAGAGATGCCGCGTCTCTAGCGCTGAACCTTCGAAATGTGGGCTCGATCATCCTGCTCGACGGCTGCGACCGCATGACCGGAAGTTGTGCCGACCTGATACAGACCGTTCTGAATTCAACCGGGCGGATCCGCTTTGTCATCACCTCTCGGACCCCGATCGGACTCGAGGCCGAGAACGTCCTGCGTGTGGGAATGCTCTCGTTACCGGAGCCCGGTGGAGAGATCCGAAGCTCCGCGGCAGTTCGTCTCTTCCTCGATCGGGCCCGCCGGTACCTGAATCCAGAGGCCATCAACGACGAGGCAATCGGTCATGTTGCAGTCATCTGCCAAAGGCTGGCCGGCCTGCCCGTGGCGATTGAAGTGTCAGCGGCACAACTTGCTTCGACCAGTCTGTCGGAACTCGCGCGTCGAACGTCGTCGGTGAGCCTGGGATCCCCGGGGACCAGGCCGGCTGTCGCTGCGCTGACCGACGTACTGGAATCAAGCTGGGGAGCTCTGTCACCGGCCGAACAGATCCTGCTCTCGCGGCTTTCCGTGTTCGCCGGAGGCTGGAGCCAACAAGCAGCGGGAGCGCTGACCACGGGCGAATTTCGGACCGAAGAGTCGCTCGGTGCTCTTGTTGCCAGTGGCCTTGTCAACGTAATAGCGACTCAGCTGTCAGGCCCGGCAGCAGGCACGCGAAGTTCTAATCTCGGGCACGAAAATCTTCTGCACTCCGAGTCCGCTCGATATTCGATGCTCGAACCGGTGCGGGAATTCGCCGCTCGTCGTCTCGACGAGCGGGGTGAGACCACCTACGCGCGAAACCGACTCACCGGTTGGGTCCGTTCGCTGACTCAGCCGTGGGGGATACCTGAGCTTCACGGTTGGGCGCACGCGAGCCGGTCTCTGGTATCTGAGCAGGGCAATTTGACGGTTGCGCTCACCCATTTGAGCGACAGCCACCAGCCCGAGGATCTGGTGTGGCTCGCAGTCCAGGCGTCGGGTACCTGGATCAACCACGGCGGGGTCGATCAGATTGTTCGATGGCTCGACCCGTTGGTCGACGATCCCTTTATCTCCGACGAAGCCAGAAGCGCAGCGTCAGCCATGTTGATGGAGGCGGCGCACGCCGTCGGCGACCTCGGCTCGCTCACGCGGTGGGGACTCAAGTCGCTCGAACTCGCGGGCCAACTTCCGCACAACTGGCTCCCTTCAGTGGCCGGATTTCTCGGCATGTGGAGTCTGGTGTTCCCGGTGTCGGTTCCTATGGACCAGTTGTTCGATAGGGCGAAGGCGATCGCAGAGCAAAGCTCTTCTCGTGAAACGAACCTCGCGCTCGTCGAGATGTACCGGGCCCATGCAGAATTCGGTTTGATGCGCTACGAGGTTGCGGCCGAATCCTTCCGGACTGTGCAGTCGCTCTGCCCGCATCCGGGCCGCCTTCTGCTGTTCGGAGAAATCGGAGAAGCCATCTCACTGTTCCTAGCGGGTCGGCTGAACGAAGCGGTCGCGGCGGTTGCGAACTGGCGGAGCAGGGCCGATACCGACGACTGGCACTACATCGTTCCGGTTGTGCGGTCGATCGTTCGAGGCGGTGCGGGCGACCCCGTGGTCGCGACCTCCGAGCTGGCAGCCCAGGTCAGACGCCTCCAACCCGCCGGGATATGGGGTCGCGCCGATGACTTCCAGACGGCGTTCGGGTTGTTGGCTGCTTTCCGAGGCGAGCACGAGCTGGCCAACGACCTTCTTGCCACGCCCATGACGCGGTACATGCTTCTCGCGCCACTCGTGGTGAGACACGTTGCCTCGCTTCGCGGTGTCACCGATCCGGCAGACTACCTGCCGATCGCTCAGGAACTGTGGTCAAGAAACTTCCCGAACGGGGTCAACCGTGGTGAGGCCACCAGCACAGGTGGTCTCATCGGGTGGTGGACCACAGGAGCAGTCGGCTCAGCGGGACAATCCGCATCCGGAGGCTCTGCCGACCGAGACCCCGAGTCATCGCCGAAAACGAC
>JANMZO010000113.1:0-3889 GCA_031383405.1 Acidimicrobiia bacterium
CTTCGTGCGACCGTGCCCGGTCTCGATTTCAAAGGAGTGCTCCTCGCCGGAATGATCGTCGGCGCGCTTGGTGTCCTCGACGACGTCACTATCACGCAGGCCAGCGCCGTGTGGGAGCTCCATCAGGCGAATCCGAGCCTAGGTCTGCATGGACTGTACCGATCTGCCATGCGAATTGGGCAGGACCACATTGCCTCGACGGTGAACACACTGGTTCTCGCCTACGCCGGTGCGTCGCTGCCCCTGATGTTGCTGTTTACGCAGACAGGGTCGGATCTCGGGCGCATTGTGACCGGCGAGATCGTGGCCACCGAGGTCGTGCGAACAGTGGTTGGGAGCATCGGGCTGATGGCGTCAGTCCCGACTACCACATTCCTTACTGCGTTGCTTGTGAGCGGCGAACGACTCGCGCCGCGCACCTCCGTCGCGGCAGCGGTAACTGATGAACTACCGAACGTCGATGTCATCGCGGACGCGGTGTCTGGTGAGAGGCTTTGGAGACGCTGGAAGAAGCGCAGGCTCAACCAGAAACACCAACCACCCGAACAATTCTGGGACGACCTGTGGAATGAGTAGAAACCTTCTGTGCCAACGAGGCCCCGTGCCGGCTCACAGCGTGGCGTGAGCGCCGTGATCACTCTTCTGGGCACGGAACCATCGTTGTAGTGCGGCCACGGCACCGGGCGCGTCAGACGCGAAAACCTCGGTTGGCAGCCGGGTACAACATCATCTCAACCACGCCAACAGCCTGCACGTTGAGTCGCGGAACAGGACCATGCCGTCGCTGGTTAGCGGCGATAGGAGAGGACGGTCGCCATGCCGGATTCGAGGTGGTACGTGTTGTGACAGTGCAGCATCCACTGCCCGGGATTGTCCGCCTCGATGTCGACTTCGACGGCGCTCATCGCAGCAACGTTCACCGTGTCTTTGCGGGACGAGCCGACAACCTGGAACGTGTGACCGTGGAGGTGAATCGGGTGGAACATCATGGTGTCATTCCTGATCCGTAATCGCAGCCGCTCACCCTGGCTGATGACGAGTGGTGCGCTGTCAGGGAAGGAGCGCCCGTTGATGCCATGCCGGTAGCCGTTCATGCTTGCCGTCAACCGGATGGTGGCCGTGCGAGTTGGTTTGCGGGTGGGGAGCCGTGCGGCGTCGGTCGGCGTCAAGTCGCCGTAGTTCAACACTTGACCAGTGAGACCTGATGGGCGTGATCCGACCTTCGGTGATGTTGCCGCGCTGGTCGTTCGTAGGACGGCCGCGCCGGCCTGATCGGTTTTTCCTTCGGGTACCGCGACGATTGCGAACGCACCGGATTTCGCTGTGACGATCACGTCGTAGCGCTCGCCCATGCCCAACAGGAGGGTGTCGACCTCGACCGGTTTGACCGGGAATCCGTCCGCGTGAGTGATGGTGAGCCGATGTTCGGCTACAGCGAACCGGTAGGCGGTATCGGACCCGGCGTTGATGAGACGCAACCTGACGCGTTGTCCAGGTTTGGCCGGCACTGTGTCACGCTCGCCCGGTCCGCGGCCGTTGATCACGTGCAACGGGTAGGTCACGTCACCGTTGAGACCGGATCCCGACCCGTCCATCATTGCGCCCATCCCGGAGTTGGCGTTCATGTTGTGCCCGGAATGCCCGCCTCCCTTCTTCAGCCCGGCGAGGACCTGTTCCTGCGTGCGGCCGTAGCCGTCGAGCCAGTCGTCGAGCATCAACGTGATGTCGACGTCGGCATCGACGGGATCGTGCGGGTCATCGATGATCAATGGTGCGTAGAGGCCCTTGTCGAGTTCGAGGCCCATGTGCGGGTGAAACCAGTGCGTGCCGGCGTCAGGAGCGGTGAAGCGGTATGTGAAGGTCTGCCCTGGTTTGACGGACGGCTGGGTGAACCCAGCCACGCCGTCCATGTTGTTGCGCAGCGCAATGCCGTGCCAGTGCACCGTATTGGCTGACGGCAACTTGTTGACGAAAGTCGCTTCGATCAGATCCCCGACCTTGGCCCGAATTCCACCGCTCCCCGGGCGGTCCCCGAACGCCCATGTGGACACCTCGCGGCCACCGACGACCGTCTTGATCGCGGACGCCGTCACGGTCGCCTTCACAAGCCCAGCACCGGTTCGTCGACGTTTCGCATCGCGCGTCTCGACTGCGGGATCGGTCGGGCCGACCAGCTTCGATCCCTTCGAGGCTGTCGCCGCGAACGCGGCGGGACTGATACCGCCAAGCAGCAGAAGGGCGCCGCCACCCGCCAACACCTCGCGACGCGAGAACCGTCGCGACCCAGCGATCACTGCCTCGGACCCGAAATCTTCCACGGACATTTGGTGAACCACGCGTGTGGAGAATCCATCGAGGAACCTGCGCTCAGCGTTCGTCATCTCCGTGTGTCCACTGGGTCTGGGGTAGACGTTGTCGATTCCGCGTGTATTGGCTCGGTTGTCGTCGGGGTCTCAACTTTCGCATTAACCAGCTGCTTGGTTTTGGTGTCTGTTGGGCGTTCGGGGAGGCGCAATCGTTTGAGGAGTAGAGCGTTGATAGCGACGAGAAAGCTGGAGCCCGACATTGAGAGTGCGGCGATTTCGGGGCGGAGCATGAGGTTGAAGGCGGGGACGAACACGCCTGCGGCGATGGGTAGGGCGATGGTGTTGTAGCCAACGGCCCATGCGAGGTTCTGGCGCATTTTCCCGACCGTTGCTCGACCGATGGTAAGTGCGCTGACGATGTCGAGTGGGTCGGATCGCATGAGGACGACGTCGGCGGTCTCGATTGCGACGTCGGTGCCCGCGCCGATGGCGATCCCGAGGTCGGCCTGGGCCAAGGCCGGCGCGTCGTTCACGCCGTCGCCGACCATGGCAACCTTTTTGCCTGCTGCTTGGAGTTCCGCGACTTTGGCTGCCTTGTCTCCGGGGAGTACGTCGGCGATGACTTGATCGATGCCCATGGTCGCAGCGATGCGCAGCGCGGTGGCTTTGTTGTCACCGGTGAGCATGACAACCTCAACACCCATTGACTTCAGGCCCTGAACGGTGTCAGCTGATGTGGGTCGGGGTGCGTCGGCCATTCCGATGACTGCTACAGCTATCTTGTCGACGGCGACAAGTATTGCCGTGCGGCCAGCTTCCGCGAGCTGTGCCCGTCGTTGTTCGAGATGGTCGGTGGCGATGCCGCGGCCGTTGAGTAGGCGGGCGCTGCCCACCGCCACGCTTCGCCCGTCGACTTGCGCGATAGCGCCCTGGCCGCGGATGTTCTCGAAGCCGGTGACGTTGAACCGTGGCGCGTGTTCGGCGTCAGCGGCGGCGACGATGGCCTTGCCGAGAGGATGTTCGGACTGGCGTTCGAGTGCTGCGGCGTACGCGAGCACGTCGAGGCGTGACATGTCGTCGACGAGCACATCGGTGACTTCGGGCTTGCCCATCGTCAACGTGCCGGTCTTGTCCATGATCACTACGTCGAGGTGCGCAGCGGCTTCCAGAGCAGTCGCGGTCTTGAAGAGAACTCCGCGTTGTGCTCCGAGGCCGGTGCCGACCATGATTGCGGTGGGGGTCGCTAGTCCGAGTGCGTCGGGGCAGGTAACGACGACCACGGTGATGGCGAACAGGAGTGCTGCCCGGAGCGGGCGGTCGCTGAAGAGTGCCCATGCGGTGAACGTGCCGAGACCGCCGGCGAGGGCGACGAACACGAGCCAGAACGCGGCCCGGTCGGCGAGTCGTTGGCCTGGTGCCTTGGAGTTCTGTGCTTCTTGAACGAGTTTGACGATTTGGGCGAGCGCCGTATCGGACCCGATCTTGGTGGCGCGTACGTGGAGTGTTCCGTCGGTGTTTATGGTGGCCCCGATTACGGGGGAGCCGGGTTCTTTTCGTACCGGGAGGCTTTCGCCGGTGACCAT